>DWYS01000015.1 GCA_019118585.1 Candidatus Enterocloster faecavium
AACGATCTGTGCAGGAGTGGTATCCTTAGATCCCAGGCCGTAACGTCCGGTCAGAATCTTCACCTGGTCAAACTTGGTTCCCTTCAGAGCGGCAACCACATCCAGGTACAGAGGCTCGCCCATAGCGCCAGGCTCTTTGGTCCGGTCTAATACGGAGATAACCTTTACGCTGTCAGGGATTGCATCGATCAGAGCCTGAGCGCAGAACGGTCTGTACAGGCGGACTTTCACAACGCCGACCTTCTTGCCCTGCTTCTCCAGATAGTCGATGGTCTCCTCGATGGTGTCGTTTACGGAACCCATGGCAATGATTACATGCTCAGCATTGGGATCGCCGTAGTAGTTGAACAGCTTGTAATCGGTTCCGATCTTGGCATTTACCTTGTCCATGTACTTCTGCACGATTGCGGGCAGAGCATCATAGTAGGGGTTGCAGGCCTCTCTTGCCTGGAAGAAGATATCGGGGTTCTGAGCAGAACCTCTCTGGCAGGGATGGTTGGGATTTAATGCATGCTTGCGGAACTCGTCCACTGCATCCATATTTACCATCTCTTTCAGATCCTCATAATCCCAGGTCTCAATCTTCTGGATCTCATGGGAAGTACGGAATCCGTCAAAGAAGTTGATAAAGGGAACCTTGCCCTCGATGGCAGCCATATGAGCTACGGGAGTTAAATCCATAACCTCCTGTACGCTGGACTCACACAGCATAGCGCATCCGGTCTGACGACAGGCATAAACATCGGAGTGGTCACCAAAAATAGACAGAGCGTGGCTGGCCAGCGCACGAGCGGATACGTTGAATACGCCCGGAAGCTGCTCACCTGCGATCTTGTACAGGTTGGGGATCATCAGAAGCAGGCCCTGAGAAGCGGTATAAGTTGTGGTCAGAGCACCTGCTGCCAAAGAACCGTGTACAGCGCCTGCCGCACCGGCCTCGGACTGCATCTCGGTGATCTGAACCGTATGACCGAAGATGTTGGTTCTTCCGTCAGTCGCCCACTCATCGGAAGCTTCCGCCATGGGTGAGGATGGCGTAATAGGATAGATCGCAGCTACATCCGTAAATGCATATGATGCATGGGCAGCAGCATGGTTTCCATCCATGGTTTTCATTTTTCTTGCCATGTTACTTTCCTCCTACAAATAGTAAATAGATAGTGGTATATGTAAGCTCCTCGGACAAGGAGCTAACCTACGTATTATTATATCAATTTATTGTCAAAATGCAAACAAAAATATGATTGTATACAAAAAAGTCCATAAAGGATGCCAAAAAGGAACTGCAGCTGAGATCATCCTCTCAGCACAGTCCCTCTCTTTTGGTCTGTCCATCAAATATACTACTGAGCAATCAGCCGCGCTTCCTTGCGCCCCGGGCTGCTGATCTTCAGACGGTTGCTGTTGTCTGTTGAAATGATATAAGAAGTGTTCTCTCCCCGCAGGACGCTGACAGAGGCGTGGACCGGTATCCCCTCCTCGTCATAGACCACTTTAAACAGATCAAACACCGGGTCTCCCGTTTTGCAGTGAAGGAATTCTTCCTCATCCCTCCGCACTTTTCTCACCTTGATCACTTTCTCTGCGGAAGCCATACGCACCTGGTACTCATCCCGCATAATCTGGTAGATGGAAAAATCACCGGAAAAATATCTGCGGATTTCCGGAAAACGGAGCAAAGAAATATAGCAGGTGTCCAGCATGACCGGTACGCCGTCTGCGCTCAGAATACGCTTGACTGCCACAGCTTTTCCCTCTTTTTCCATCCCCAGATAGCGCGCCATCTCTGTATCCGGCTGCAGCTCATCCACGGACAGCAGCTTCTGCGCCGTCCCCTTCTCCATATTTCCCATCGCATCGTGAAAGCCTCCGATGCCATCCAGGTGTCCCAGGATCTCCTCTCCCAGGACAAACGTCCCCTTCCCCTGTTTCTTCACAAGGATCCTTCTGTCACAAAGCTCCTTTACCGCTCTGCGCACCGTAATACGACTGACCTTATAGATCTTCTCCAGCTCACTCTCTGTGGGGAGCTTATCGCCAGGGCGATAAATCTCCGCCTCAATATCCGCCCGAATTGCCTCCATGAGCTGTTCATACAGCGGCTTCGCCGCGTTTTGTTGCAGCATATTTCCCGACCCCAATCCTGTATCTTCATCGTCTTTTATTGTCCAGGACGGACTAAACAGTCATTATTAATTATACTGCGGAAAGGGGAACTTGTCAATTTTGCCCTTCCATTGGATGAGGATGGCCAAAGCCTCCCCGCACGCCGCAGGTAAGTGCTGCTCTCTCCGCCGCATAATCCAGAGCTTCCTCCATTTTTCCCGTATCCTCATACCGGGTCAAAAATCCCGCGATGAAGCTGTCTCCGGCTCCCATAGTATCCACCGCATTGGCAGGCTTGATGCCCTGGCTGTAAAAATTGGTTCCATCGTAAAACAATGCCCCGTCTTTTCCTCTGGTCACTCCGGCAATTTTGGTTCCCAGCCTGCAGGCCTCCGTCAGAAGCTCCCTGCAGGCTTCCAGCTCCAAGTCGGCTCCGGAAAAGAAGGCATAGGTCAGGTAAGGACACACTCTCTTTAAATATTCCGGTCCTCTTTTGTCTGAAAAATCGAAACTTACCTTGCAGGCTGCGGCTAAAGCAGGAAGCTCATACTCAATATTTGAGTAACAGCTTGTATGGCACACATCAAACTGCTGAATCAGAGCCACATCCTCCGGTACGATACGGATAGCAAAGAGATGCTGACAGCTCTCCCTGGGGCCCGGGCCGAATACACGGTCCCCGTCCTTCAGATACACTCTGGGTTTTGCTGACGGGGCATATACCCGCCGTGAGCGTGAAAATCCCACTCCTTCCTCAGCCAGGCATGCGCGAATCCACTGCGCATTTTCATCATCTCCAAAAATCCCGATGTACTCTACCCGTTCTGCACCATTTTTCTTGCAATTTACCGCTACATTCACTGCATTCCCGCCTGGAAAATATACTCCTGCATCTACGTAGCAGTCTGTCACATTGTCTCCCACTGCAATCAATCTCATTCTGTATGAACCTCCTTATCCTTTCACGCTTCCCGCCGTGATGCCCCGGATGAAGCTCTTCTGCATCACGATAAACAGTACAATAATGGGAAGGCATGCAATTACCATTCCCGCCATCACAACACCCCAGTTGGTCATCAGCCCGTCCGAGAATACCATAAGTCCTACGGGAATCGTCTGGCGTTGTGAGGAATCGATAAACATGGTAGCAAAAACGAACTCATTCCATGCATAGTAAGCAGTCATGATCACCACTGTGGACACGATAGGCTTCGACAGCGGCAGGTAAATCTTCCGATAGATCTGGAACAGGCTGGCCCCGTCAATAAGGGCGGATTCTTCCAGATCCTTAGGGATCCCGATGAAAAATGAGCGAATCAGCATCACCGATACCGGAATCCGGAATGCTATATAAGGGATGATCAAAGCCGCATATGTATCTTTAATGCCCATGTTTTTCAGCAGCATATACAGGGGCAGAAGGCAGACCTGAGGCGAAAGGAGCAGACCTCCCATAATCGCCAGGAAGCATACAGAAGCCAGCTTATTTTTCAGCTGACAGATGCCGAAGGCCGCAAAAGTGGTCAGTACCACAACACCTGCAATGGTTCCGGCACTTACGATCAATGAATTGATAAAATAATTAGAAATTCCCCGGTCCCAGGCTGTCTTATAATTTTCAAAAAGCCATTCCTTCGGAAGCCCCCATACGTCCTTAAAGATTCCGTTATAATCCTTAAAGGATGACATGACAATCCAAAACATCGGATAAATAATCAGTATTGCCAGGATAATAAGAACAGCCAGCCAGACGATTTCTCCGATTCCAATCCTGTTTCTTCTGGACTTGCTCCTTGCCATTACGCCTCATCCTCCTTTCCTCCGATAGTCAGGAACTGGATGCTTGACAACACCGCTGTAATTACAAAGATCAACATAGCAATAGCGGAGGCATAACCCATATCGTTCTTTACCACACCGGTTTGGTACATGTGCAGGGCCAGTGTCATGGTAGATGTTCCCGGACCGCCGCTGGTGAGAATATAAGGTTCATTAAACACGGTAAATGCACCTACCACCGTAATCACCATAGTAACAAAAAACATCTGACGCACCTGCGGAACGGTTATGCTCAGAAACTGCCGTATCTTTCCGGCGCCATCCATCTCTGCCGCTTCATAGAGATCTCTGGGGATCTTCTGAATTGCCACAATAAACAGCATGGTCACATATCCCGTGCTCTGCCATTGAGACACCGCAATCACCGCATACATGGCAACAGAGCTTTTGCCCAGCCATATGTTGGTCAGCCCATCCAGGCCGATCAGTTCAAGGAAACTGTTTAAGAGTCCCATCTGCGGATTGTAGATAAATTCAAAAAGCAGGCACACTACGGTCATGGACAGCAGGGTGGGAATGAAATAGGTTGTCCTGAAAAAGGGAGAAACCTTCTGGAACACCCGATCCTCCAGCACAGCAGCCAGAACCAGGCCGAACCCTACCTGTATGATCACGGAGATTACCGCATACAAAATATTATTTTTCAGACAGGTAAGAATAATGGGATCAGAAATAAGCTTGCGGAAATTAGCCAGCCCCACAAACTGTTTTGTTACCGCCGACAGGGTAAAGGACTGAAAGCTGTATGTCACATTCATGACCAGGGGATAATACACAAAAAGCCCTAATACGACAAGACACGGCAGAACATATAAAAATGCTGCTCTATTTCTCTTTTTACTCATGGGAAATCCTCCATTCTGTGCCGGAAGCACAATGCCGGTCTTCGACAAAAACCATGTAACAGACGCAGGCGGCCAATAACTGACCGCCTGCGGACTTGCAGCACGCATTCAGCGCGCCTGGAATCTTTTCGTTTACTGCTTTGCCCGTAGGTCTGCGGCTGCAGCCTGCACATCGGCCATAGCCTCCTCGGGGGTCATATCTCCGGCAGCCACTGCAGATGCGCCCTGACCGAACACGGTATAAATAGCTGCATCACAGGCATTGTCAAACCACGGAGCCATCTGACTTGCACTGTCGATCGTCTCCAGTGCCTCGATCTGTGCCGGCAGAGCATTTTCCTCTGTCAGAGCACCATTTACGCAGGTAAGATCGCCGCCCTCTGTGGTCAGCTGTACGGCACCGCCCTCAGGACTTACCAGCCATTTCAGGAACTTGATGCACTCTTCCGGATGTTCCGCCTTGTTGGAAACCATGAAACCCTCCGGAGCGCCGGTAAGCGCATTGGGATCTCCCTTTCCTTCAGAGAAAGCCGGGAAGTTAAAGAATCCATAATCAAAATTCACCGTATCAGTCATCAGGGAAATCTCCGCAAACTGCAGATACATAATAGGAGATTCTTCCGTTGCGAAATAGGTATTTCTCGCCGTTTCATGGTCGATTGCCACTGCTACTTCTCCCATATAGGAAGTCAGCTGTTTCCATTTATTGAGGACATCCACATAAGCAGGATCTGTAAATTCTCCCGTTGCCAGATCATAATCTTTTGCAAGAACTTCCGGATCCACCATGCGCTGGTTCATGGTTCCAAGGTAGTGAAGGATCGCCCATTGATCCTTCAGTCCTTCTGTAATCGGTGTCTCATAGCCGGCTGCTTTAAGCTTATCCAGTACATCGATGAACTCATCCCATGTAGTAGGAACTTCCAGGTTGTTCTCCTCAAAGATCCGCTTGTTGTAGAAGAACGCTTTTCCATCCTGGGACCACGGAATCGCCATGATCTTCCCGTCAAAGGTGAATGGGCCTTTGCTGACTTCCGCAATTGAGTCTCCCCATTCCGGATCCTCCTCGAACACGGATGTCAGATCCATCACATTGCCAGAATCGATCATCTCCTGGGCAAAGCTGCCGGACCAGGATGAGAAGATATCCGGAACCTCGTCTGTGGAAACGATCATACGGATTTTTTCCTTATACTGATCGTTGAGAATACAATCCATGTTGATCTTTACGTTTGGATTTTCCTCCTCATACCGGGCAATCAATTCCTTAAACATGGCATTCTTGGGATCGTTGGGCCAGCGGTGAAAGAAATTGATCTCGATGGTTTCCCCGTCAGCGGAAGCTCCGGCCGCTGCGGTACCATCTGCCGATGCTGTATCTTCTGACTTGCCGCCGCAGGCTGCCAGTGAAAGTGCCATTACCGAAGCTGCTGCAAACAATACTGCCTTTTTTATTTTTTTCATAAGCCTCTCCTCCTGAGCTATAGTTTAATACTCCATTTTCCACATATAGCGGCGTACGCCAAGATCATGTCCTCTCTCATAGGCAATCGCATCCGCCATAGAACGAAGTACAGCTCCTACCAGAAGGGGTGCATAGTATTCCCGTACAGACTCATCAATTCCGCACCAGTCAAAATCCGCTGCATCGATCAGTGCAATCCGCTGGGAGAACTTTTTGCAGAAATTATACGCTCTCTCATCCAGATACCTGGTAGAACCCACGCCTTTTACGATGATAAAGGGAACATCAAAATCCGTCACCTCAAAAGGTCCATGGAAATATTCACCAGAGTGAATGCAGCTGGAGTGGATCCACTGCATCTCCATCATCAGGCAGATCGCATAGGAATAGCACTCTCCATAGCATGCACCGCTGCCCATGGTATAAAGCAGAGGCTCTCTCTTATAGCTCTTGCCCCACTCCTTTGCAAAATCTGCATACTGAGCCTTTACCTTATCTGTTGCCTCTTTTAAATGATCCAGAGCGGCCAGTCCCTTATCATATTTGGGATCGGGGCTTACTACATTCAGGATTCTGAAGAGCAGAGAATACAGGACGCCTTTGTTCAGGTCGGTAGTATCTGCCTCTTTTCCCCAATCGTAAAATATGGGATACTCTGCTGCCTGCCACAGAGGAGAATCCACCAGGTGGGAAAGGGCAATCGTCAGGGCACCCTTCTCTCTTGCCATCTGCGCAGCCTTTACAGTCTCAGGAGTGTTTCCTGAATGGGAACAAGTAATCACAACGGAATTCTCATTCAGTGCCTTGGGTTCCATATGTACGAACTCGTTTGAAGTGTAAATGCTGGCCGGAATCTCGATTTCCCGGTCAAACATAAACTGGGCAGGCATCATAAATGCCTGAGAGCCTCCGCAGGCCACGAAATAAAAATGATTAACCTTTTTTCCCTCTACAGCTTTTACCGCCGCATCAATCTGTGCAATAATCTCACTCTTCATGACAGCTTGATCCTCCTCATCACTTTTTTAATATCGTTATATAACGTTATATATCATACTATTTATATACATCAAATCGAACAAACTGTCAATAGCTTTTTTCATTTTTTTAGTAAAACTGTCTGTCCCCGGATACAAAAAAAGCCCCGGAGAAATTTTCTCTGGGACTTTTTAACACTTTACGCACCCGGATTAGGGGCGATGGGTTCGATCACATCCGGTCCGGATTCAGGCTGGCTGACTGCTCCGGGACCGGCCTCCACCATGCCTCCCACAGCAGTCGTCTGAGGCGGAACTGCCGCTGTCTCGCTGGCAGAGGGAGCCTGAGTGGTCACTCCCGGGCCCACCTCACCGGTTTCGCCGGGAGCCGCAGCAGTGGTCTCACCGGGAACATAATCATCCGGCATTCCGTCCACCGTGGAAACTACAGTCTCCGTTCCGGTAGTGGTCTCATCCGGCGTCAGGACCACACCTGAGGTGTTGCGCAGAATCACCGGTGCATGTCCTTTATAGGTGGTGGTGTGGTCTGTCTCGCGGCTGACCTCCACCCCGTCTTTGTAGGTAATTTTATAGGTTACCCAACGGCTTCCGCTGGTCCCGGCGCTCTTTACCTTCTCCTCCCCGATCTGGAGAGTCTGATCCTCCTCATAGGTGGGGGCCGGCGGCGGAAGGGTTTCCGTCTGCTCCGATTTCAGGTCAATGGTCACGCCCTCGTCCAGAACCGGAATTCCATAGACGGAAACAGTCATCTTCTGATTGCTGTAGCTTGCTTTCAGTCCAATAGCTGCTTTAGAGGTGTTCACGAACTTAAAGTCCGGCAGCTCCCAGCTGACGGTGGCATCCTGACCAGGAGTTACATAGGAAGGTTCAAAGGTATGAGAACGGCGGTAGCTGATCTTCATGCCCGCGCGCACCACTGCATTGTACAAGGTACTGGATACCTGGCACACGCCGCCTCCTGTCTCCTGGACCACCTCTCCGCCGCTGTAAGCAGCCGCTGACTGGTAGCCCTTGGCCTCCGTCCGCTGTCCCACGGTTTCATTGAAGGAGAACTCTCCTCCCGGCTGGATCACCGTGCCGTTGATCGCCTCTGCCGCCAGACGGACATTGGTATTCCGCTTTGCATTGGCCGTGGTGGTGGTCGTAAAGGTGCTGATGGTCTTATACAGATCCTTTGCACTGGCCTCGGAAATCTCCGGCTGCACCTCGCTGCCTGTGGCCTCGATGGCTGCATCAAACCGGCGTTCATCCAAAGCGGACTGAATATCCTGCGCCAGCTTCTCCTGGTCTATGGCAAAGCCGGTCTCCTCTCCGGCGAAGACGAACTTGCCGCTCTCTTTATCAAAGCTCTGAATCGATCCGTTCTTGGGAGATTTATCCCATTTTGCCGCAGCCGCAGCCGCCTCGGCAGCAATGGCTTCCTCCAGTCCGGTGGTATCCAGGCTGTAGCTCTCCTTGGGGTCTCCCGTATAAATCTCATCCAGCAGGCTGTCCACCTTCTCTGCCATCAAATCTGCAACCTGGTAGACCTCCTCCCCGTAGGTAACGGTCATGGACCAGGGATATTTCGCCAGGATAGCGGCCTCTGCCTCCGTCCGGGACATTCCGGTAATCTCCACTCCGTCCACTGTTACCTGCTTCTCCATGGCGGTCTCTGTTACGGATTCCTGGCTTGCATCCGTCCCCTCACCGCTTTTGGTGGCCTGCACCACAAACACGATGCATGCAATGACGACGATGAGGATCACGCCCACTATGGCAATCAGGCGGTAATCCGGCCCTTTCCTTCTCCTGTGGCTTCCGGTCCTGTAGCTGTAGGAACTGCCCGAACGGCTGCTCTGGGAAGTTCTTCGGTTTCTGCTCCCCGACTCGGATTTCCGGTAAGATGTACTTCTATCACTGCTTCTGCCCTGGCTCCTGCCGGAGGAGGTCCTTCTTCTGCTCTCTCTTTCCAACTGATTCATTCTCTAATCACCCATATCTATTTTTCTGCTCATTTTATCCAGACACCGGAGGCAGATTTATGCCGCCTCCAGGTTCACAGATTGTAGTATAGCATACTTTAAACGAAATGGAACTGGTTTTTTATTTTTTTTCCCGTAAATTTACTTATTATGAAAAACGTGTTACTATAAAGTCAAATTACTGTTATAAATATTACAAAACTATTTCGAAAGGTGACATTTTTATGGCTATGATCGATCTGCATGTACACTCCACCGCCTCCGACGGCACCTGTTCCCCCTCCCAGGTGGTGGAGCTTGCAAAAAAAGCCGGCCTGAAAGCCATCGCCCTGACGGACCACGACACCGTGAGCGGCGTTGCGGAAGCTTTGAAAGCCGGACAGGAGAACGGCGTTCGGGTAATCCCCGGCATCGAGCTCTCCAGCATCTATGAGGGAACGGAAATTCACATTCTGGGGCTTTTTGTCCGTCCGGATGATCCGGACTTTCTGGCTGCCCTAAAGCATTTCTCCGCCATCCGCCAGGAACGGAATAAAGAAATGCTGAGGCGCTTTGAAGATGCCGGCATCCACCTCCCCATGGAAATACTGACCGGTTCCAACCCCCATACCGTTATCACCAGAGCCCATGTGGCACGGGCACTGGTAAGCCTGGGATACAGTCCTTCCATGGACCAGGCCTTTCAAAAGTATCTGCAGTACGGAGGCAAATACTGTCCGCCCAAAAAGGCTCCGGACCCCCGGACCGTAGTTCAGACCCTGAAGGCCAACGGCGCTTTCGTTTCTCTGGCCCATCCCATGCAGTACAAGCTGGGGGATGCCAGGTTGTCCCAGCTTGTATCTTCCATGAAGTCCTGGGGTATGGAGGGGATCGAGGTCTACCATTCCTCCCACAACAGTCTGGACGTCCGGAAACTTTTGGATCTGGCCCGTTCGTTCAATCTTCTTCCCACAGGCGGTTCCGATTTTCACGGCTCCAACAAACCCAAAATCGCCATCGGCGTAGGGCGGGGCAATCTGAGAATTGACGAGTCCCTTCTGGAAAATATCGACATTCTGCGGAGAAAAGCTTAAAACGCTATGGTTTTTTTCCGATTTTTCAGCAAAATTCTGGTTGTGTCCCGGCCGGGCCTTTGCTATGATAGAGGTACATTCATAACGATCAGATCAAAAATGAGGAGGAGTTAATCATGAAGATCCAAAACATTGATAATGTGGAGAAATTTTTTAATGTGATCGACCAGTGCAAGGGCAGAGTAGAACTGGTATCCCCCGAGGGAGACCGCATCAACCTGAAGTCCAAGCTGACCCAGTACCTGTCCATGGCTACCCTGTTCTCCAACGGATATATTAAAGAGCTGGATTTAGTTGCCCACGACAAGGAGGACATCGAGCGTCTGATCAAATACATGTATCAGGGCGAGTAATTCCCGCCGTGCTTTCTCAAAAAAAGCGCCTGCTTCAGGCGCTTTTTTTGTTCTTTGCTTGATCATCCAGCCGTTTGTGAACCGCCTCTCTCAACAGAGCGTACAGCACGGAGCAGAGCGGAATAAAGATCAGCATTCCCACTACTCCCATCAGGCTTCCGCCGATGGTCACTGCCGCCAGCACCCAGATTGAGGGAAGTCCCACGGAGTTTCCCACCACATGAGGGTAGATCAGATTCCCTTCAATCTGCTGAAGGACAAAAAAGGTAATGACAAAAATCAGCGCGCTGGTCGGGCTTACCATCAGCATCAGGAAAGCTCCCACTCCCAGACCGATAAAGGCCCCAAATATAGGGATCAGCGCCGTAAACGCAATCAGCACGCCGATCAGCAGCGCATAGGGCAGTTTCATCACCGACAGCGTGACAAAAAACATGGTTCCCAGGATCACCGCCTCCAGGCACTGCCCCGTCAGAAAACTGGAGAATATTTTTTCCGAGAGCCTGGCGATGTAAAGAATCCGCTCTACCGGTTTCTCCGGAAGAAATGCCCTCAAAAGCATTTCCACCTGCCGTTTCAAGGTTTCCTTCTGCATCAGAATGTAGATGGAGAAGATAAAGGAAATGGAGAAATTGGTTACTCCGGATGCGATGGAAACAGCTGCTGAGAAGGTAGTGTTCAGCATGGTCCCTGCCCCGCTTCTCAAAAAAGTCACCAGATTGGTTAAAATCTGTTCCCAGTCAATGGAGATGCCGGAAATGTAATCCAAAATCTCCGGATAGCTGGCAAACAGCTGTTCCGCTCCCCTCTGGATGCCGGCAAAAAACAGGGGGATGCTGCTCTGCAGGGACCAGAGCGTCCGAAACAGCTCCGGTGCCACCACAAAAAATACCAGAAACAGAATTCCCGCAACCAGCAAAATTGAAAGACAGAGGCTGATGGGACGCCGGATTTTTCTGTGTTTCTCCGACACAGGAAGATGGGCCTCAATCCGCCTCATCGGCACATTGAGAATAAACGCGATCACTCCGCCGATAATGAAAGGCCCTCCAATGTGCAGCAGCCGCCCCAACAGTACCAGAAGACGCCGGTAATTCACGCCAGCCACCACTACGACCACCGTAAACAGAACCAGCCCCTGAATTTTTCTGATTGTATCCCGATTTAATTCCATCCAGCTTTTCCTTTCCGAAGGCTGGCCCGGATGTATTTATTCCGGACACCCTTTCCCTGCCTCCTGCATAAATTCTTTTATGATCTCCTCCGCATTTTTCTCAAATGTCCCCTGGACCATCTGGGCGCTTCCTCCGCCCCGTCCGTTTAAAATGCGGTTTAATTCTTTTCCCAGAGGACGTACGTCCTGCTTGTCGCTTCCAATTACATAGAAGAAGCTTCCCGCCTGGCTGCCCGGAGAGAGGACCAAAACGACATCCCCTCTGCCCTGCTTAAAAAGCATGGTGGCCAGCTGGCGGAGGGAGGCCGGTTCCAGCCCCTCCTGGACCAGAGCCAGCGGTCCGGACTTCTCCTGAAGGCTCTCCGTCTTCAGCTGAAAATACTCCTTGCGAATCTGAGCGGTCCGGGCCTGCATACCAGCATTTTCCTCCTTCAGGCGCTCCACCGCCTCCGCCAGCTGATCCTCCCTGGCAGAGAGCAGGCTGGAAATCCTGGCGTCCTGATGAACCCTCCTGCGGTAGTCCAGCAAAGCCTTTCTCCCGCAGAGAATGGAGATCCGCACGCCGCCTTTATAGTGGATCATCCCCGTCACTTTGATCATGCCCACTTCTCCCGTGTTTTCAACATGGGTTCCACAGCATGCACACACATCAGCTCCCGGAATCGTAATAATCCGCACATCCCCGGTCAGTTCCTTTTTGCTGCGGTACTCCATGCGTTCCCGCTCCTCCGGCCCCGGAAAAGCTTCCTGTACCGGCACATTGTCCCACACGATCTGGTTGGCCTCCTCTTCCAGCTCTTCTAACTGCTCCCAGGTCAGCACACCATTAAAATCAATGGTAACCGCCTGCTCACCCATATGAAAGCCCACATTGTCGTATCCGTATTTTCCATGGATCAGCCCGGACAGAATGTGCTCCCCCGTATGGTGCTGCATATGGTCATAACGGCGCTCCCAGTCGATTACTCCTTCTACCAGCTGCCCGGTCTGAAGCGGGGCCGCCACACGGTGGTATACCTGATCTCCCTTTTCCCACACATAAAGCACCGGTACCTGTCCCAGAGTCCCCGTATCAGAAGGCTGTCCGCCTCCCTCCGGGTAAAAGCCGGTCCGGTTCAGGGTCACCACCCAGTCCCCTTTGTCCGAAGGCTCACAAGTTTCCACCACTCCCATAAATGTCTTAACGTATGGAAGCTGATAATAAAGACGTGTACGGTCCATTGCGCTCTCCTCTTTTCCTTTCATTCCAATTGCTTTTTATGGCGATTATACTACACTTTCCTATTCCTACCAAGAAAAACTTTTATTTTTTTCAATTTTCCGAAACTCAGCCAAGCCGGTATTCATATGATACATTGTAATCAATCATTTTTATGGAGGAACTTAAACATGAGTGATGTAGCGGCTACCAACTGCGGATGCGATTGTGGATGTGGATGCGGGGCAGGAGGAAACGGATGCAACCTGATCTGGCTGATCCTGATTCTGTGCTGCTGCTGCGGAGGAGGAAACGGAGGATGCTTTGAACATAACAACTGCGGCTGTGATTTAATCTGGCTCATTCTCATCCTCTGCTGCTGCGGCGGCGGAAATAACGGCGGCGGCTTCTTCTGCTGCTGATCCAAGGCTCATCTGAAAGGGGCAGGTGATTTTCTCACCTGCCTTTTCTATTTGCCTGTAAGCGCGGACACATTTCCGCCCTCCGGCCTTGGAGAGGACTTACCTGTCCCGTTTTTCCCTGAAAAGCCTCCCTTTTGTCCCTCTTTTTTTCTGTAAGCGCATTCCTCATCAATCTCATACACGCTGTTTCCTTCTATAATTAATCTGCAACGCATGCTCATCCGTTCCTTTCATTTTTCAACAGGATTTGAATACTCTCTACCCTATATCATATGCATTCCGGCACCAGGCGGCCCCGCCTTTTCTGAAAACCGTCATGTTTTCGTTCTTCCCTTCATATACATTCATCAAAGGATCTTGAAAGGCCGGTATGAGGATGAATCAAACCGATTCCTATAAACTGACAGACCTGGATTACCTGATCGGAGACCACCGGCTGCAGATGCTGAAAGCGGCTCTGCCATTTCTCAGCATTCCCCAGCAGCGGGCCCTGTCCCTGGCAGTCAAATTCCAGGAACTGAGACGCACCTATCGCCTGTTTTCTGATGAGGAAACCGCCTCCCTGGGAGTCTGCTCCCTGGACGCACCTCCCAAAAACGGCTCCCCAAAGGAAATGCTGAAAGCCATCCGTCCCTACGGGAATCCCAGAGAGCGGGAGGTAATCGATATGGCACAGAATCTGATGGACGGCCAGACGCCTATGGAACAGCTCATGCGGCTTTTGAGCCCGGAACAGCAGTCCCGCCTGGAAACCATTCAGCTGCTGATGCAGACTCTTCAGACCATGGGCTCCAGCTAACCGGCAATTCACACAAACTTTAGAAAGGAGCAGCTGCCTTGATGACTTCCGACTGGAAATCAGACCCCAGACTTCAATCTATGGACCCCAGAAAGATCCGGCTTTTGGAGGAGTTCGCCGGACAGATCGCCAAAACAGAGAAAACCAATCTGCTCAATGCCATTCTCTCTCTGAATCAGAAGGCCGCCGCCCAGGGACTGCGCTTTGACGACCAGGAAACCAGCCTGATCGTTTCCGTCCTCACCGCTTCCATGGGACCAAGCGAAAAAAAGAAAGTGGAAACCCTCCGGCTTCTGTCAAAAAAGCTGGCAGGAAGGCGCTGATCCGCGCTCTCCTGCCAGCTTCTGCTGTCTCTGTCACTTCAGGCTTTCCAAATCCTGTGCGATCACAATCCTGGTATTCTCCGTAACCGCCTGAAGCAGCTGCTCCATCCGTTCCTGGGGAAGGCGGATGCAGCCTGCGGAACCATTGTCCGGGCTGGCTGTATAGCAGTGCAGGAAAATGGCCGATCCTTTTCCCGGAACGCAGTCTTCATTGTAATTTAATGCCAGAGCGTAATTGTAATAGGGCGAACAGGCCGGCAGATTTTCCGCGGAATTCCAGTCCACAGGAGTTTTAGCAGTATTCACCAGCTGATTATAATGGGGACTTGCCGGGTCATCTACCCAATAATCACCCGCCTGGATCAAATGGTACGGGAGAATGGAACCGGGGTTTTCCAGCAATCCAAAGGCCAGGGTAAAGGCGTAGGTTCCGGAAGGAGTCCTGCCGTCCCCCTCCGTCTTGTCCGCTGTGATTCCATTTCTGCCTACGATCCCG
>DWYS01000016.1 GCA_019118585.1 Candidatus Enterocloster faecavium
GTCCTCGATTTCCACCTCGGTGCCGGAGTATTTGGAAAAGATAACCTTATCGCCGGCCTTTACCTGCATGGTAACTTCCTTGCCGTCGATCACTCCGCCGGGACCTACTGCAATCACTTCAGCCTGCTGGGGTTTCTCCTTTGCTGCGCCGGGAAGAACGATTCCGGATTTCGTTGTCTCCTCTGCCACTAACTGTTTTAATACAACCTTGTCAAACAGCGGTACTAACTTCATGATGAATTCCTCCTTCAATGAATCTATTCTCTTTTTTGCATTTCTTTCAGGTTTCATCCCTTTTCTGCTCACAAGTAATGTTATAACACCAGTTGTTAGCAGTGTCAACCCTTGAGTGCTAATTTCTTTAAATTTTATACTTCAGGCCCCTGTCGTGCGAACCGTTACTTTTTCTGTAAAACACACAAAATTCTCTTTTCTTTTTCTCTCATTCGTATTACAATAAAACAAATAGATGAATAGAGGTTGCAAAACTGGCATAACCTAATCATCATACTGTGAAAGGGGTCATTGACATGGCAAAAAAAGGGTTCGGAAGATTGGTTGCATTCGCTGCTGCTGCAGGTGCTGCGGCGGCCGGTATTTCTTATGTACTTCGCTATAAAACCTTCCATCGGGAGCTGGAGAAGGATTTTCATGAGTTTGAGGATGATGAAAACGAGGATGATGCGGATACAGAGTCTCCTTCTGAGGGACGCCAGACAGACCGCAATTACATCGCCCTCCACGCCAGCAAGGATGAATTTAAGGTAGCTGCCAAGGATATGGCGGAAGCGACCCGGAATGTATTAAAGGATGCCAGCGTTATCCTCACAGACACGGCTCATGACGCCGTCTCCGCTGCGGTAGATACGGCTCACATCGCCATCTCCGCAGTAAAAAGCAAGAAGGCAGAGATGGACGAGGCCCGCAGGGACGATAAAACCGTTCATGAGGACGAGTTTCTGGACGATGATTATGTAGATGAGGATGATCTTTATGACTACGCCCAGACAGAAGGAGAAACTATCGATCTGTCCAAGGATGCAGTCGATTTAAATGACAGCGGAGCCCCGGCTCAGGAGGAGGAATCCCCCAAGGAAACTGCTACTATCGAGGAAGATACGATTTAAGTTTTCGGTCAGACAAACTGCAGCACAGGAGGGGGACGCAAAAACATCCGTTATGGGTGATTTTGTGTCCCCCTCCTTTTTGTTTTCAGACATAAAAAGTTTATGCTTCTCCATCCCCCCACACCAGCAGATTGACCCAGAGTGCCTCCTCAATCTCTTCCGGCTTTACCGCGTATACCTTTCCATCCTCCTGGCTGGAGGAGAGGTGGTAGTCCCCCGCGGCCCCGTCATAGCTCCAGCGCTGGTCCAGGAGGATCTTTCCATCCCGGATCTGGATATCCCAGGAAGTTTTGCCCTCCTGTCTGCTGAAGGTGGTATAACGGACCATTCCATCCATCCGGTCCTCCTTAAAATTCCCCCTTCGCGCCACCTCTGTTGTTTCTCCCTCCGGAGCACCCTTATAATAGCAGTATCCCGTCTCGCCGGTTCCGTTCATTTTTCCCTGTTCCCAAAATCCCACTGTGTAATCATACCGCGGCTTTTCCATGTGAAATGCCTGAAGAGCCAGACCGTTCCCCTGCGGATATCCATTCTGAAAACTGCCCTTAAAAACTGCTGCGGAGCTGGTCAGTACCATTCCATCTCCCTGGATCTCCTGTGAAAAACGGCTGCCGTCGTAAAGCCATTTCTCTCCTTCCAGAGTTTCATAGAACAGCTTGGCAAACAGCTCCTCCCTATGGATCAGGATCTCCGCCCCATTCTCCAGATTTCCCTCCTCCAGAGCTGCAAATAAAAGGTCCAGTGACTCCTGCTCCTCCCCTGACAGATCCGGCTGAGGCTTGTTTGCAGAATGTTCCACCGTATTCTCCGCCGGACCATCTTTTTCCACAGAGTTTTCCTCCCGTTCTCTGCCCATCCGTCCGCCTACCAGTCCTATTAGACAGATCCCCAGGATTCCTGCCGCCATCTGGACCGCCCGCTTTTTGTTCATTTCCATCCGCCGCCCCCTTCCGGATTTTTTCATCTCCATACCGCGTTCAGCCGCTTCGTCCCCTCCCGGATTTCCTCCAGGGAAAGCCTTCCGTAGCCCAGAAGCAGTGTGGAGGCAAATATTCCCGGATCAGGGCCGATCAGGGCCCCTGAAAGGCCGTAAACCTTCACGCCTGCCTCTGCCGCCCGCTTTACCAGTTCATCCTCCCCCATGCCCCCCTTATGGGTCAGAAGCACATGAAGCCCCGCATGCTCTCCCCGGATCTCAAAGATGTCCTCCAGTCCCCTCAGTCCGGCCAAAAGCCCGTCATGCTTGGTCTTGTACACAGCCCGCATCCGGTTTAGATGGCGCTCATAGTGTCCCTGGATCATAAACTGGTACAGAATATTCTGGTCAATCCTGGATACGGTGGACGCATAGAATCCTGCTTTCTCCCGGTACACTCCCAGCAGCTTTTCCGGCAGAGCCAGATAGCCTACGCGGATTGCCGGTGCAATGGACTTGGAAAAGGTACCGATGTAAATGACCCTGCCAGCCGTATCCATCCCCTGCAGCGAGGGGATCGGCTTGCCCTTATAACGAAACTCACTGTCGTAATCGTCCTCAATCAGATATCGGTCCTCCCCCGACACGGCCCAGCCCAGCAGCTCCTGCCTCCTTTTTACCGGCATCACAATGCCTGCCGGATACTGATGTCCCGGCATCACATAAGCCACATCCGCCCCGCTCTCCTCAAGTTCTCCGGGACGCATCCCGTTTGCATCCATCGAAACAGGGACCACCTCCATACCGATCCCTGAAAAAACCCGGTATGCCTGTTTGTAAGTTGGGTTCTCCATAGCCATCCGCCGTCTGCCTCCCAAAATCTGCGCCAGCAGCAGCCACAGGTATTCACTTCCGGCTCCTATAATAATCTGCTCCGGCCTGACATGAACACCTCTGGCCGTATGAAGATAGTCTCCCACGGCGGCCCGCAATCCATACTCTCCCTGAGGATCTCCTGCCGCAAACATTTCCTTGTTGTCATCCACCAGAGTATTTTTTGTGATCTTTCTCCAGGTATTGAAAGGAAAACGCTCCAGATCCACCCCTCTCGGAGAAAAATCAATATCCGGTCCCTTTTCCTTTTTTTCCTGATGGAATACCAGCCCCGGCTCCGCTTCCCGCTTCATCTGTACCAGCTCCTCAATCCCGGCCACAAAGTATCCTTTGCATGGGATGGATTCAATATAGCCTTCCGACAGCAGCTGCTCATAGGCCATCTGCGTTGTGCAGCGGCTGATCTTCAGATTATCTGCCAGGAGTCTGGTGGAAGGCAGCCGTTCCCCTGCCTTCAGCCGTCCCCGGCGTATCTCATCCTTGATATATTGGTAGATCTGTTCATACAGCGGCCGTTTTTCGCTGCCGTCCAGAGGGATCATCAGTTCCATTTCACACCTCCGCCAAGTGTTCTTTCAAAAGTTCAAAAAGCGGCAGTTTCCGCCCCTCACCGGGACAGATTCCGCCGCTTTATACTACTGCATTCTATTTTGGAAGCTTAAAAGAGCTCTTCAGGGAAACGATGCGGTTAAACACCGGGCTGCCCGGGCGGCTGTCCTTGCAGTCCGCGCAGAAATAGCCGTTTCTCATAAACTGGAAGCTGTCGTAGGCTTTCGCTTCCGCCAGCTGGGGCTCCACATAACAGTTCTTTAAGATCGTCAGGGAATTGGGATTCAGATTCAGGCTTCCGTCCTCATTGAGCTTGCCCTTTTCCTCATCCACAATAGTCTCATACAGGCGGCACTCCACCTGCTTGGCGGTAGGCACGGCCACCCAGTGGATGGTTCCCTTGACCTTGCGCCCCTCAAAGCCGGAGCCGCTCTTGGTCTCCGGATCGTAGGTTCCGTGAACAACGGTTACATTTCCGTTCTCGTCCTTCTCACAGCCGGTACATTTTACAAAGTAGGCTCCCATAAGGCGGACCTCATTGCCCGGGAACATGCGGAAATATTTCTTGGGAGGCTCTTCCATAAAGTCCTCCCGCTCGATGTATACCTCTCTGCAGAAGGGCACCTTCCGGCTGCCAAGCTCCGGATTCTCCAGGTTGTTGGGAATCTCCAGCTCTTCAATCTGGCCTTCCGGATAGTTGTCAATGACCAGTTTAACGGGGTCCAGAACTGCCATCAGGCGGGGCTTCTTCAACTTTAAATCCTCCCGGATGCAGTACTCCAGCATGGCATAATCCACGGAGCTGTTGGCCTTGGATACTCCCACCAGCTCCACAAAGCGGCGGATGGACTCCGGCGTGTAGCCCCGTCTTCTCAGCGCTGCGATGGATACCAGTCTGGGGTCATCCCAGCCGTCCACGATCTTATCTTCCACCAGCTTCTTGATGTAGCGCTTGCCGGTCACCACATTGGTCAGATACAGCTTGGCAAACTCAATCTGGCGGGGGGGATTCTCAAATTCGCATTCCCTCACCACCCAGTCATAGAGAGGACGGTGGTCTTCAAATTCCAGGGTGCAGATGGAATGGGTGATGTGTTCAATGGCGTCCTCGATCGGATGGGCAAAATCATACATGGGGTAAATGCACCACTTGTCCCCTGTATTGTGATGCGTCATGTGGGCCACGCGGTAAATCACAGGGTCCCTCATATTGATGTTGGGGGAGGACATGTCAATCTTGGCCCGAAGGACCTTCTCGCCGTCCTTGTATTTGCCCTCTTTCATCTCCTCAAAGAGCTTCAAGTTCTCCTCCACGCTGCGGTTGCGGTAGGGGCTGTCCTTTCCGGGACGGTTGTAATCCCCCCGGTACTCCCTGATCTCCTCAGCGCTCAGGTCGCAGACAAAGGCCTTCCCCTTCTTGATCAGAAGAACGGCACACTCGTACATCTGCTCAAAATAGTTGGATGCAAAGAACAGGCGGTCCTCAAAATCCGCTCCCAGCCATTTTACATCCTCGATAATGGACTCCACAAATTCCGTCTTTTCCTTGGTGGGATTGGTATCATCAAAGCGCAGGTTGAATTTGCCGCCGTATTCCTTCGCCAGACCGTAGTTCAGCAGGATGGACTTGGCATGTCCGATATGAAGATAACCGTTGGGCTCCGGCGGGAAACGGGTCTGGACATGATCGTAAACTCCCTCCGCCAGGTCCTTGTCGATCTCCTGCTCAATGAAGTTTTTGGACTCCACTTCCTTCTCACCGGTTACCGCTGCGGTGTTTTTCTCTGTCATAAACTTTTCCTCCATTATGAAGCCGCCGCCGCTTGTTCCGGCGGAGCATGTAATTCCTATGCATCTGGCCGGGAACCTGTCCCAGACCGTTACAGTAAAGTAATCATAACACATTTCCTGCGGTTGGAAAAGGGGGCTTGAGGAAAATTTCGCGCAAAAAAGCAGGCCGGACATCCATTTTCGGAGGATAGAAGCTTCAGATGTAAAAAATTAAAAAAAGAGTATGCAAACCATTTAATTTGCACACTCTTTCTCTCTTTTCGAGCTGCTGACGGGAATCGGACCCGTGACCTCCGCACTACCAATGCGACGCTCTACCGACTGAGCCACAGCAGCTTTTTGTTTTCTGTCCGCTCTCGCGAACCTCGTATATATTATCATGTGGTTTCACTTTTGTCAACAACATTTTTCAATTTTTTTTATTTTCTTTTTTGGCTAAAATACGCCCTGCACCAGCGCCATATAACAGATAGTCCCTGCCGCGATGCTCAAAAGCGTATTGCCCTTCCAGACATGCAGAATCACTACCAGCGCCACGCTGAGAAACTCCGGAAGGCCGTAGGGATAAACGAAAGGCGTGACCCCCTTCAGACAGTAAACTACCAGAACCGCCATAATCGCGGCAGGAAGCACCACGCCCAGATACCGCACCAGCTTCGGCAGCTCTTTTTTTCGTCCGAATACCAGAAATGGAAGCCATCTGGTTGCCTGGGTGCAAAGCACGCAGACCATTATCGTCATCAGTACATACCGGCTGTTCATATTTCTCTCTCCTCCATCTTTTTCTCAATGGTCCTCCGGCTCAGCAAAAGCACTCCTACCGTGGCAGCCAAAGCAGGCAGTATAAAATTAGCGGTCCGAATCAGTCCAAGAAAGAGAGCGCCGCAGACAAATCCTGTTATAGCCGGCATATGAGTTCTGGCATTCTTCCACTGGTCCACCGCGATCACTACGAACAGAGCTGTCATGGCAAAATCGATGCCGGTGGAGTCAAAGGCAATCAGCTGCCCTGCCGCCGCTCCTATGACAGAACCGGCTATCCAGTAGCACTGGTCCAGCAGACTCACAAAAAAGAAGGCCATGTCCCACTGGCGGTCCGTAAATTCCTTTGGCCTTGGCATGGAGCACAAGAGAGAATAAGTTTCATCCGTCAGGGAAAATACCATGTAGGGGTAGGCCTTTTTGAAGGACTTAAACCGTTCGATAAAAGTCAGTCCGTAAAATGCATGACGGCTGTTGATCAGGAGCGTCATAACCGCAGTGGTCACAAGTCCCAGGCCGCTGCTTAAAATTCCTGCCAGAGCAAACTGCATGGAGCCGGCATAGACCGTCAGGCTGATGAGCAGCGCCCACCAGGGTCCCAGCCCGGCCTTCTCAAGAACAAGCCCAAAGGCAATTCCCAAAAAAATATATCCCAGCATAATGGGAAGACTTCTGACTAATGCATACTGAAATGCTATTTTCATTTTCTATCAAGCTTCTTTCTGCCGCCCGTTTTTTGGCGGCGCAAGCTATAGTATAACAAATATGCCATTCCTTTTCCAGCTAAATTTTCAGGACTTCCTTTCCCTGATGACGCATATACTGAACTAATCCCTCCAAGGAGGCCTTTTAAATGAACGAACCTGAGCACTTCCTGCATCCATCTCCCTGGGAATACGTGCATCATTCTCCCCTTTATCCGGACCAGATGGGGTCCCTGCGCTTTTTTAACGGGACTACCGCTCCCTTTCCAATTCATATCTCCCTGGACCAGATTCCCTTTGCAGCAGCCACGCTCCCTACCCTCGCCACCGCCTACATGCCGGTGGAACCCGGAAACCGGAAGGTACTTCTGCAAAACGGAAGCGAGCCCTCTGTCCGTCTGCTGGAGCAGCCTGTCTCCATCTCCCAGGGCAGCTTTTCCACCGCTGTACTGTCCGACTCTTCCGCCGCAGGTCTTTGCCTGTTCCAGCTGACGGATATGAGTTCCCAGGAACATACCGCCCAAAGCTGTATCCGCATCTTCAATGGTGCCATGGAGGGGCAGCCCCTCACGGTAGCCCAGTGTGCCGGCCCCCTTCTCTGGGAACAGGTTCCCTTTGGCAGCGCTTCCTCCTACCGCTTTGCAGAACCAGGGGCCGTCCGTTTTTACACACTCTCGTCCTCTGACAGAGAGCCCTTATCCTCCCTGTCCCTTCTGATCCGCCCCGGCCGGAATTATACCATCTATCTGATGGGGAACACCTGGCTGCCGGAAGGTCTCAGAATGATCCCTGTTCCGGACGGCATTTTTCAGCAGCAGGCTCCAGACGCTGGGCACTCATTACAAAAGCAGGCCGATTGATGGCCTGCTTTTATTTCATCACGATCAAAAAATCCCCTCAAAGCTGGTCCGCAGGGTATTGCAGGAATCCTCCAGCTTTTTTAACTCCTCATCCGTCAGCGACAGAGGCAGAACCTTCTGAATGCCGTTCTGGTTGATAATGCAGGGAACGCCTACGAAAACATCCCGCTGGCCGAAATCCCCTCTCAGCATAGCAGATACAGTCAGCACACTGTGCTCATCCCCCAGTATTGCCTTGGTAATCCGGGTCAGGGCCATTCCAATGCCGTAGTAGGTAGCCTTCTTGGCCTCAATAATCTTATAGGCAGCAGTGCGCACCTCTTCTTCAATCTGGGCCAGCCGCTCCTCCTGGATCGCTCCTCCGGACTCCCGGCACAGCTCCAGAATCGATTTGGTCGATACCAGGGCCTGGCTCCAGGGCACAAATTCGCTGTCTCCATGCTCCCCCATCACATAGGCATGAACATTTCTGGGGTCCACTTTCAGATAATCACCGATCAGATACCGAAGTCTGGCAGAATCCAGCGTTGTTCCGCTTCCCAGAACCCGTCTGGGGTTAAATCCGGACAGTACACAGGTGATCCTCGTCATGATATCCACCGGGTTGGTTGCCACCAGGAAAATGCCGTTAAAGCCGGAAGCGGTCACCGGGTCGATGATGGAGCGGAACACTTCCGCGTTGCGTTTTAACAAATCCAGTCTGGTTTCGTCCTGCTTCTGCGCTACCCCGGCACAGATCACCACAATATCCGCATCCTCGCAGTCGCTGTATTCTCCTGCATAGATGCGCATGCTGGAGTTGGCAAAGGCAAGACCGTGATTTAAATCCATGGCCTCCCCCTCCGCCCTGGTCTTATTCACATCGATCAGCACCAGCTCATCGCAGACCGACTGGTTCAGAAGACAGTACGCATAGCTCATGCCTACCATTCCAGTTCCCACAATTACGACTTTCCGCTTATCAATTTTCATTCTGCCGCACTCCTTCCTTTCTGTTATCCGACCGTCAGCCGGAACAATTCCTCACCCTGTTAAAATGTACCGTTTCCCCGTTTCTTATGCCTGAAGCCTCTGACGCACAATCTCATAAGCCAGCACTCCGGCAGCTACAGAAGCGTTAAGGGAATCGATATCCCCTTTCATGGGAATCGAGGCAACCAAGTCACAGTGTTCCTTTACCAGACGGCTGACCCCCTCCCCTTCATTTCCGATTACAAGTCCAATAGGACCTGTCAAATTCAGCCGGTACATGGTCTCTCCTCCCATATCGGCACAGACAAACCACAGGCCCTTCTCTTTCAGCTCCTCCATGGTCTGGGTCAGATTGGTCACCCTGGCCACCGGCGTATAGTTCAATGCTCCCGCCGATGTCTTGGCCACAGTAGCCGTCAGTCCCACTGCACGCCGCTTTGGGATAATCACGCCGTGGGCTCCCGCCAGGTTGGCAGTCCGGATAATGGCACCCAGATTGTGCGGGTCCTCAATTCCATCCAGCAGGAATAAAAATGGAGGCTCCCCCTTCTCCTCCGCCAAAGCCAGCATATCCTCCACCTCACTGTAAGAATAAGCGGCCGCATAGGCGATGACTCCCTGATGCTTTCCTGTTCCGGAAATCTGGTCCAGCCGTTCCCTTGGCACGAAATTTACAATGGTATCCTGCTTTTTGGCCTCCCTGAGAATCGTCCGCACCGGTCCGTCCTGACAGCCGTCCAGCACGAACAGCTTATCGATGGTCTTTCCGGACCTGAATGCCTCCAGCACCGCATTGCGCCCTTCTATGGTCAGCTCTTCATATCTCATGGTCAGTTTTATCTCCTTCATCTTTTCTGGCATTGTCCTCCGGATGGGGCATCAGCCCCGTCCGCTTTAATCCCTCGCTGACCAGGTCCGTCAGCCGCTGATACTGGCCCATCAAAAACAGCCAACCCACCAGTGCTTCCAGGCCTGTGGCCTTCCGGTAATCGATCACAGAAGCATGCTTTGCCACCGTAGCGGACTTGGCATTGCGCCCCCGCTTATAGATTGCCAGCTCCTGGGGCGTCAGGTCCGGCTCGATAGCCTGGATCAGGGCCGCCTGGGCAGAAGCCTTTACCAGCATGGCGCTGTGCTTGTGCATCTTGTTTACCTGCATGCTGCCCCGGTTGATGACCTTTGCCCGGATCATCAGCTCATAAACTCCGTCACCGATATAGGCCAGGACAAGAGGCGAATAGACCGCCGGGTCCACCTCCTCCATCTCCATGGCCTTCCGGTAATACTGCAAAAGCTCATCCAGGCTTAAACTCTCTTCCACTTTACGCCCTCTCTCGTATCCTCCAGCACAATGCCCATCTCCAGAAGCTGTCCCCGGATCTGGTCTGCCAGAGCAAAGTTCTTTTCCTTTCTGGCCTGCTGCCTGGCGGCGATCATCTCCTCCACCTGGCTGTCCAGGGCCTCCTCCTTCTTCTCCGTAATCAGGCCCAGCACATCGCAAAGTTCCTCAATCATCTTCTTCAGATAGGAAACATAGGTCTTGGTGCTGTTCTCATCTGCAGTGGAGTTGGCCAGCTTCACCAGCTCAAAGATTGCGGAAATGGCGTCTGCCGTGTTAAAGTCATCCTCCATGGCAGCCTCGTATTTCCTGCGGAGCTCATCTGCCTGAGCCATCTGATTCTGCTCTCCGCAGGTCTCAGCCGCTCCCTGTGCCCTGGCTTCCAGATCCTTCAGACGTCCCACGCAGGTCACAATCCGCTCCAGGCCGTTTTTGGATGCCTCCATCAGATCCGCGCTGAAGTTTAAGGGACTGCGGTAATGGGCGCTGAGCATGAAGAAGCGCAGGACCTGCAGATCGTACTTCTCGCCAATTTCCCGAACCGTAAAGAAGTTCCCCAGAGATTTGGACATCTTCTTGTTATCAATATTCAAAAATCCATTGTGCATCCAGTAGGTGGCAAACGGCTTCTCATTGGCGCACTCACTCTGGGCGATCTCATTTTCATGGTGGGGGAAGATCAGGTCCTCTCCGCCTGCATGAATGTCAATCTGGTCTCCCAGATATTTCTTCGCCATCACAGAGCACTCAATGTGCCAGCCGGGACGGCCCTGGCACCAGGGAGACTCCCAGAAGGGTTCCCCCTCCTTCTTGGGCTTCCAGAGCACAAAGTCGTTGGGATCCTCCTTTCCCTCCTCTCCGGTCACCTTAATCTCGCGGAAGCCGGACTGAAGCTCGTCCAGGTT
>DWYS01000017.1 GCA_019118585.1 Candidatus Enterocloster faecavium
CGATATGAACCAGAAGCATCTGGGCGAGAGCCTGGAGGGTGTGGTGGAAGACTGCGTGAATAAGGTAGGGGTGGACTTAAATACCGCCTCCGCCTCTCTTTTGGAATACGTTTCCGGAATCAACAAGGCGCTGGCAAAAAATATCGTAGCCTACCGGGAAGAGCACGGAGCCTTTACCAACCGGAAGCAGCTTTTGAAGGTAGCTAAGCTGGGGCCAAAGGCATTTGAACAGTGTGCCGGTTTTATGCGGATTTCGGGAGGGGAAAATCCTCTGGATTCCACCAGTGTGCATCCGGAAACTTATCAGGCTGCCGCCAGGCTTTTAGAGAAGCTGGGATTTTCCGCTCAGGACCTGAAAAGAGGAGGGCTGGCCGGCATTGGCCGGAGGGTCCGGGATTACAAAGCGATGGCGCAGGAGCTGGAAATCGGGGAAATTACCCTGCGGGATCTGGTAAGCGAGCTGGAGAAACCTGCCAGAGATCCAAGAGACGAGATGCCCCGCCCCATTCTGCGCACGGATGTGCTGGAGATGAAGGATTTAAAGCCTGGGATGGTGTTAAAAGGGACCGTGCGCAATGTCATTGATTTTGGCGCTTTTGTGGATATCGGCGTGCATCAGGACGGACTGGTTCACATTTCTCAGATGACAGAACGGTACATTAAGCATCCGCTGGAAGCAGTCAGTGTAGGCGATGTGGTGGATGTAAAGGTTTTGGCGGTGGATTTGGATAAAAAGCGGATTTCTCTGACAATGAAAGGGTTGAAATAGATGATTTATGAATCAAATTCCAGGGAGGATACGTTTAACCTGGGAAGGCAGCTGGGAGAGAAGGCCAGGGCCGGTCAGGTCTACTGCCTGGACGGAGATCTGGGCGTGGGGAAGACGGTATTTACCCAGGGGTTTGCCCGGGGACTTGGGATTGAAGAGCCGGTAGCCAGCCCTACCTTTACCATCGTTCAGCAGTACGATGAAGGGAGGCTTCCTCTGTGGCATTTTGATGTGTACCGCATCGGTGACATCAGCGAGATGGATGAAATCGGCTGGGAGGACTGCTTTTACGGGGAGGGCGTATGCCTGGTAGAGTGGTCCTCCCGGATTGAGGAGCTGCTGCCGGAGGATGCCATACACATTATCATTGAAAAGGATCTGGAACGGGGATTCGACTACCGGCGTATTGCAGTCGAAGGACCGGGACAGGAAGAGGAGGGGAGACAGAGATGAGGATACTTGGAATTGAGAGTTCTTCCCTGGTGGCAAGCGTTGCCCTGGTGACGGACGAGATCTTGACGGCGGAATACACGGTAGATTTCAAAAAAACGCATTCCCAGACGCTGCTGCCTATGATTGACGAGGTGGCGCAGATGCTGGAGCTGGACTTAAATACGATTGATGCCATTGCGGTGGCCGGCGGGCCAGGCTCTTTTACGGGGCTGCGCATCGGCGCTGCTACGGCCAAGGGGCTGGGGCTGGCGTTGGAAAAACCTCTGATTCATGTGCCTACGGTGGATGCGCTGGCCTACAATCTGTGGGGGGCCAGGGAATTGGTCTGCCCGATGATGGATGCCAGGCGCAGACAGGTCTATACGGGGCTCTACCGCATGGATCCGGAGATGGAAACCGAGCTGGAACAGACAGCGATGGATGCCGGCAAGCTGGCACAGCTTTTAAATAACAGGGGAGAGGCGGTCATATTCCTGGGAGACGGAGTACCGGTCTACCGTCCCTTTCTGGAGGAACAGCTGACCATTCCGCACTTCTATGCTCCCGCCCACATGAACCGGCAGCGGGCCAGCGCCGTGGCGGCTCTTGGAAAGCTGGCCATGGAGCAGGGGGGACGCTTTGGCGGGGCGTTCCTGGTTTCTTCCGATGATTTTGAGCCGGATTATCTGAGAAAACCTCAGGCGGAACGGGAGCGGGAGGCGAGGCTGAACCCGGAAGGGGCAGCGGGAAAGCTTCCCGGGGACGTCTGAAAACGGAAAAGGAGAGATCAAATGATGCATCAGCAGGGTGAGGTGCGCCCTATGACGGCCGCGGACCTGGAAGGGGTAGCGCATCTGGAGGAAGTCTGTTTTTCGGAAAGCTGGTCCGAGAGTCTGCTCCGTTCCGGCCTGGACTGCAGTCTGGATACTTATCTGGTGTATGCCCTTGGAGAGCAGGTGTTGGGATATTGCGTGTTCCGCAGTCTGGGCGATGAAGGGGAACTTCAGCGGATCGCAGTGGAACCGGAATCCCAGGGACAGGGAATCGCTAGGAAACTGATGGAAGTGATGGTGACCCTTGCCAGAATGAAGGGGGTCCGCCAGATGTCTCTGGAGGTTCGGGAAAGCAACCGGAGAGCCCGAAACCTTTATGAATCCTGCGGTTTCAGCCAGGAAGCGGTGCGGAGGGGATATTACCACAATCCCAAAGAGGATGCCCTGATCATGTGGAACCGGCAGATATGAAAGAATTACCACTTAAAAACGACATATTTTGCGTATATAATGGAGAGGAATCAGAGGTTCCTCTCCTGTTTTGCAGTAAGGGGACGGCCCTGAAGGAAAAGGAGAGAATGTTTAAAGAAAGGCGAGGGTAATTCATGAGAAAATACACGAAGAACGGGCAGCTGGAAACGGTAATCTGCAACTGCTGCGGAAAGAAACTGATTGTAGACCAGGGAATCCTTCGGGAGGGCTGTATTTCCATCCATCATCAGTGGGACTATTTTTCCGAGAAGGACGGAGAGATCCATCGTTTCGATCTGTGCGAGGGCTGCTACGACCAGATGCGTGCCCAGTTTACCATTGATGTGGAGGTAGAGGAGCAGACGGAGCTGCTGTAAAAAAAGCGTTCGACTAAAAAGGATTCATCCCGGGCCTTGGGAGAAGGGCTGGGGATGGGTCCTTTTTTGATGGAAGTACAGAAAATACCGGGGAGAATCCCCAGTTTCACTCTTGATTATTCCGGCCCGTATATGTTATGATTCAGCAGAGAACATATACACCGCGAAAGAGGGGCCCTTTGGAGGGCTTTTTTGCGGCGGACGAGAAATGAAGAAAATGAGGAAAACCAAATGTTAGATATCTGTTTGCTGGGAACCGGAGGCATGATGCCCCTGCCATACCGCTGGCTGACCTCTATGATGGCCCGCTGTCAGGGGAGCAATCTTCTGATCGACTGTGGGGAGGGAACCCAGATCGCTTTAAAAGAAAAGGGATGGAGTCCGAAGCCTATTGATGTGATCTGCTTTACGCACTATCATGCGGACCATATCAGCGGCCTTCCGGGACTTCTGCTGACCATGGGGAATGCGGAGCGGACAGAACCGCTGACACTGATTGGCCCGAAAGGACTGGAGCGGGTGGTAAGTGCTCTTAGGACCATTGCGCCGGAGCTGCCCTTTTCGCTGGAGTTTATAGAATTGGCGGAGCCGCGTCAGCAGCTTCATCTGGGACCTTATCAGATTGATGCATACCGGGTCAACCATAATGTAGTTTGCTACGGCTATGCGATCACCATTCCCAGGGCAGGGCGTTTCGATGTGGAAAAGGCCAGAGAGCAGCAGATCCCACAGCGGTTCTGGAGCCGTCTGCAAAAGGGAGAAGAAATCGAATTTGAGGGCCGCCTTCTGAGGCCGGAGATGGTGCTGGGAGAAGCCAGGAAAGGAATCAAGGTTGCTTACTGTACCGATACCAGGCCGGTCCCTGTTATTTCCGAGTACGCAAAAGGGGCAGACCTGATGATTTGTGAAGGAATGTACGGAGAGCCGGAGAAAGCGGCAAAGGCGAAAGAATATAAACATATGACGTTTTACGAGGCTGCCAGACTGGCCAAAGAGGCGGAACCAAAGGAGCTGTGGCTGACGCACTACAGTCCGTCTCTAAACAGGCCGGAGGAATATATGGCTCAGGTTCGTGAAATTTTCCCCAGAGCAAAGGCTGCCAAGGATGGCTGGACGGCGGAGCTGGGATTTGAGGAGGAATAGGAGAATGACGGAAATAAAATCAGAAGGTCCGGTTTTGACGGATGAGGATGTGACGATTCTTGCCATTGAGAGCTCCTGTGACGAAACGGCCGCAGCAGTTGTCAAAAACGGAAGAACGGTATTGTCCAGCGTGATCTCATCCCAAATTGCCACCCACACGGTTTACGGAGGAGTGGTGCCGGAAATTGCATCCAGGGAGCATATTAAGGCTATTAACTATGTGATCCGCCGTGCCTTGGCAGAGGCTGACAGGAAGCTGTCCGATGTGACCGCTATTGGCGTAACATATGGTCCGGGTTTGGTGGGTGCTCTTCTGGTAGGAGTAGCGGAGGCAAAGGCGCTGGCCTATGGAGCGGGAAAACCTTTGGTGGGAGTACACCACATCGAAGGCCATGTATCCGCAAATTTCATCGAACATCCCGATTTGGAGCCGCCGTTTGTCTGCTTGATCGTATCCGGAGGCCATACTCATTTGGTGATCGTGAAGGATTACGGCGAATTTGAGATTATTGGCCGTACCAGAGACGATGCAGCCGGAGAGGCATTCGACAAGGTGGCGCGGGCGGTGGGCCTGGGCTATCCGGGCGGTCCGAAAGTGGACAAGGCCGCCAGGGAGGGCAATCCCCATGCCGTGGAGTTCCCGCGGGGGAAAATCGATGGTTCCCCCTACGATTTTACATTCAGCGGTCTTAAATCGGCCGTTTTAAACTATATTAATCATGCAAAGATGACCGGTCAGGAGATTTTTGTGCCTGACCTGGCGGCTTCCTTCCAGAATTCTGTGGTAGATTCACTGGTAAGCCGTACCGTGGCGGCAGCGAAGGAGTACGGTTACCGCAAGGTGGCGATTGCCGGCGGAGTTGCATCCAATTCTGCTCTTCGTGCAGCGATGGAGGAGGCATGCCGCAGGAGAAATCTGCGCTGCTATTACCCCTCTCCGATTTTGTGTACGGACAATGCGGCGATGATCGGCGCGGCAGCTTACTATGAGTATCGTAAAGGAAACCTGGCAGGCTGGGATCTGAATGCAGTGCCGAATCTGAAGCTGGGCGAACGTTAAAAGGCAGAACGCAAGAAAAAAGAGGCGAAGTGGCGGAACATATGATGGAAAAGGATAGAAAGCGGATCAAAACAGGAGCGATCATTCTGGCGGGGGGCGCCGGAAAACGGATGAAAAGCAGCATCCCGAAGCAGTATATGCTGTTGGGGGGGCGTCCGGTGATTGTCTATGGACTGGAAGCCTTTGAAAAAAGTCCGGTGGACCAGATCGTATTGGTAACAGGGGAAGACGAGGTGGCGTTCTGCCGTGAAAAGATTGTCAGGGCTTATGGCCTGCAAAAGGTAAGGGCGGTTGTTCCGGGAGGAAAGGAGCGCTGCCATTCCGTCTATGAAGGATTGAAGGCGCTGGAGGACTGCAGCCATGTACTGATCCACGACGGAGCCCGCCCTCTGGTCAGTCAGCAGACGATTCAAAGGGCTATGGACGGAGCGGTCCGTTTCAGGGCCTGTGTGGTGGGGATGCCGGTAAAAGATACCATCAAGGTAGCCGACCAGGAGGAGTTCGCCGCTCATACACCGGACAGGCGGTTTTTGTGGCAGATTCAGACCCCTCAGGCCTTTGAATATCAGTTGGCCCGCAGCTGCTACGATGAGTTGATGAAAGATGATCGGCTTCAGCAGGAGGTTACCGATGATGCCATGGTGGTGGAGAGCTTTTCTGATGTACCGGTGAAATTAATCTGCGGCGATTATGCCAATATTAAAATTACTACGCCGGAAGATCTGTATGTGGCAGAGGCGCTCCTGGCTGCAAGGGAACGCGGCAGCCAGCTTTGAATAGCGGAAAATCGTCCCGGACAGCGGCAAAAACCTTGTAATTGCGGAAAAACAGCGCTTTTTGGAAAACGCTGAGAAAAAAATAAAAAAAGTTGAAAAAAGTCCTTGACAAATCTTCCAATATTTTGTATTATGGACAAGCTGATTCGTGAGAGCAAAACAAGAAACAGCACATGGAGAGGTATCGAAGTGGTCATAACGAGGCGGTCTTGAAAACCGTTTGTCC
>DWYS01000018.1 GCA_019118585.1 Candidatus Enterocloster faecavium
CTCCTTTAATGGTATGATGGAAAGTGAAAATTGTCGAACAAAGGAGGAATTTTTATGACCACCAGCCAAAAAGTTCTCATTGGAGCTGCCGCGGCGGCGGTGATCGTCGGCGGAGTTGCCATCGGACTGACTGTCAGCCGCACTCCGGATAAACTGGACCTTTCCACCATTCACACTGAGGCTGCCGAGGAAACCATGGCATCTTCCGAAACTGCTGCAACGGCTCCTGAGACCATGGAGAGCACCGAGCAGAAGCCGGATGCTTCTTCCAGTATAACCGCAGACCTGGAAACCTATACTTCTGGTAAGGTCTCCATCCAGTACCCTGTGGTTTCCAATCTGGAAGACCAGGAGCTTCAGACAAAGATCAACGAACTTTTGAAAAACAATGCCCTTTCCGTCATCGAGGCGAATGCGATCGACACGGAGAATGACCAGATGGATATCAAGTGCAGCGTGATCTCCGTCAACCGCAGCCGCCTGACCGCTACTTACCAGGGTACTTTAAATGTCCAGGGAGCAGCCCACCCCACCAATCTCTTCTACTCCAATACCGTCAGCATGACTCAGGCTGCAGACCTTGGCTTCAGCGATTTTACCGATGCCTACACCATGGCCGGCTATGTTCTCAGCGATGATGTGCAGTTTTTAAACCTTACATCGGATGAGCTGTCCGCCGTACTGGAATATCGGAGCAGCCTGTCCCTGGAGACCCTGACGGAACTCTTTGAAAGCGCGGATTTCCCCCTCAATCAGGAAGGCGAGTGGCCCCAGTCCTTCAGCTACGAAAAGCAAGGCGCGATCTGTTTCTCCCTTCCGGTTCCCCACGCCCTGGGCGACTATGTCATCGTCTCCTACGACCCGGTTACCAAATAAGAGCAGTCAAATATCATACCAAAGGAGCATATTTTTATGGAAAATGTAATGATCTTCGACCACCCCTTGATCCAGCACAAAATCTCCATCCTTCGGGATAAGAACACCGGGACCAACGAGTTTCGGGCTCTGATCGAGGAGATTGCCATGCTGATGGGCTACGAAGCCCTGCGGGACCTTCCGCTGGAGGATGTGAAGGTGGAAACCCCTATCGAGGAGTGCATGACGCCTATGATTGCCGGCCGCAAACTGGCTGTGGTTCCCATTCTGAGAGCCGGCCTTGGAATGGTCAGCGGAATCCTGGCCCTGGTTCCCAGTGCGAAGGTAGGACACATTGGGCTGTATCGGGACGAGGTAACCCATGAACCCCATGAGTATTACTGCAAGCTCCCCCATCCCATCGACCAGAGGACCATCATCGTTACCGACCCCATGCTGGCTACCGGCGGTTCTGCTGTAGCTGCCGTGGACTTCATCAAACAGCACGGCGGCAAACGCATTAAATTCATGGCCATCATCGCCGCTCCGGAGGGTCTGGAGCGTCTGCACAAGGCTCACCCCGATGTTCAGATCTATGTGGGACATTTGGACCGCTGTCTCAATGAAAATGCCTACATCTGTCCCGGACTGGGCGATGCAGGCGACCGGATTTTCGGAACGAAATAAAGTCCCCGTGTATTGCAAAAGCCCTGCCCGGCAGCCTGAATCGATCAGCTGCGGGGCAGGGCTTTTTACACGATCATTTAATTGGCAGTCTTACTTTACGACTTTTAAAGATTTGGAAGTGCCGGAAGTGCTCTTTCTGGTTCTGGTCTTCTTAGCAGGAGCCGCTGCTGCCGTTTCATCTGCTGCTGCCTTCTCCTCTGTCTTCTCGGCAGCTGCCTCCTGGCGCTCCTCTCTGGCGGCAATCTCATCCTTTCCCTTATAGATAGAATCTGCGGGGACACAGCCTCTTACGCTGGATAACGGATAAACAATGGAATTCTTTCCGATCACGGTTCCTGGATTCAGCACGCTGTTGCAGCCGATCTCCGCGCCGTCTCCCAAAACAGCGCCGAACTTCTTCAGCCCTGTTTCCTGATCTCCCTCCTGGGCATGAACGGATACCAGAGTCTTGGTGGACTTTACATTGGAGGTAATGGCTCCCGCTCCCATGTGAGCCTGATAACCCAGAATGGAATCCCCTACGTAGTTATAGTGGGGAACCTGAACGCCGTCAAAGAGAACTGCGTTCTTGATCTCACAGGAGTTGCCCACTACAGCGCCTTCGCCGATGATCACGCGGCCGCGGATAAATGCTCCGTGACGGATATCCGCATGAGCACAGATAATGGCGGGACCGCCCATTGCGATGGTGGGGGCCAGACGGGCGGAACGGTGAATCCAGATGTTCTTTCCTACCTTCCGGTACTCATTCTCCGGCAGAGTAGCGCCCAGCTCTTCAATAAAGCTTCCAATATTCTCTAAAACCTCCCAGGGGTAGGTCTTTCCCTCAAACAGCTTAGCTGCGATGGTGTGGCTGGTATCGAACAGCTCTGTAATCTTCATTTCCTCTAACTTCATAAATCCAGTCTCCTTTAAAAATGATTTTATAACTATAACCGACTCTAGGACTTTCCTGTCCCGCTCCGGCTGTTTTTCTTTTTCTCTGAGGCGCCTTTTTGATAAAAGACCGCCGCGGCGTCAAAAAACTGCCACATCTGATTCTGATTGTCCATACGGATCACGCCTATGGTTTTTCCCGCCACAAAGCGCTCCAGCTTTTCCATATACTCCTCTGAGGTAATGCTTCCCTCCGCCACATAGGTCAGCCCCTTTTCCCAGCTGGCCGTCAGTTCCGGATTTAGCAGGGGACGGATCGAGTGGTCCACCACATCATAGACCATCTCCCCCAGCAAAGTGGGCGTTATCACCTGTGTCTTCTGGTTCAGGTTCAGATACTGTATATGAAAGAGCTTTTTTAAAATCTCCGCCCGGGTGGCACTGGTTCCGATGCCGCTGCCCTTAATCTGAGCCCGCAGCTCTTCATCCTCGATCAGCTGGCCCGCATTCTCCATGGCAAGGATCATGGAACCGGAGGTATACCGTTTGGGAGGCGAAGTCTCCCCTTCCTTAACGGTCAGATCCGCTAAAGTAAGTATATCACCTTTTTTCAATTTCGCAAGCATTTGCAGGAAGGACGCCTGGTCAAAGGACCGTTTTTTCTCGGTTTTTTCTTCCTTTTCCCCCTTCTGGTCCCCCTCCATCTCCTCTTCCACCGCCGGCTTTTTCCCAAAATTCACATCCGCTGCTTTTAAGTATCCTGGCTGGTCCATCACCTTGAAGCTGGCGAAAAAGTGTTCCTTCCTGCGCTCCAGCTCCAGGCTAAACCGCTGGTATACCGCAGCCGGATAGAAGATACTGAGAAACCTCCGGCAAATCAGCTGATAAATCTTTTCCGACAGGGGAGCGAGCCCTCTAAGAGCCGCCAGTCCCTGGCCGGTTGGAATGATGGCGTAATGGTCCGTGATCTGCTTGTCATTTACATAGCGGGTTTTCCCGATGGTCCGGTAGGCGCTTCCCGCCAGCACCTCCTGGGCGAAAGCAGACATGGGACCGTAATTTTTCAGTCCTGCGATGTTTTTCCCAATCTCCTTTGCCACAGCCGTGGAGAGGACTCTGGCATCGGTTCTGGGATACGTCACCAGCTTGCGCTCATAAAGCTCCTGGACCACCCGAAGCGTTTCATCCGGACTGATTTTAAACAGCTTGGAGCAGTCGTTCTGCAGTTCTGCCAGATTGTAGAGAAGCGGCGGGTTCTTGGTCTCTTTCTTCTTCTCCTTTTTCACCAGCACCGCCGTCATGGGAGGATCCTCTTTCAAAAGATCGATCAGCTCCCTGGCCGTTTTCTCCTCCTTAAAGCCGTTGTCTTTATAAAGGAAAGGCGTTCCGTAATACCGTGAGCCCTCCACCGCCTTCCATTCACCGTCAAAAATCAGGTTTTCATACTCCTCTCCCGCTGCCTGCACAGGAGAAAAGGAGCCGATCACCCGATAGAAAGGCATCTTTACAAACTCACGGATCTCCCGCTCCCTGCGCACCACCATTCCCAGCACGCAGGTCATCACCCGTCCAACGGAAAGAACCGTCCGGTTGGTCTTCAGATAGGCCGCCATAGGCGGGCCGTACTTTAAAGTCAGGGCTCTGGAAAAATTGATGCCCATCAGATAATCTTCCTTCGCCCGAAGATAGGCGGAGGCAGACAGGTTGTCGTATTCCGACTCGTCCTTGGCTTCCCGGATGCCCCGCAGGATCTCCTCCTCAGTCTGAGAATCAATCCACACCCGTTTCTGCCGTATATCTTTCACACCGGCCATCTGGGCCACCAGGCGGTAAATGTATTCTCCCTCCCGCCCGGAGTCGGTACAGACATAAATAGTATCCACATCTGGCCTCGTTAATAAACCCTTTACGATTTGGAATTGTTTGGAAACACCTTCTATGACCTCATACTTAAATTCCTTTGGCAGAAACGGAAGCGTTGAATAGCTCCACCGCCTGTACTTGGGGTCGTAGGCTTCCGGATAGCTCATGGTCACCAGATGGCCTACGCACCAGGTCACAATGGCCTCATCGGACTCAATATAGCCGTCCGTCCTTTTTCCCTGGATTTTCAGCGCATCGGCAAACTGCCGGGCAACACTGGGCTTCTCCGCAATATATAATGCTTTTGTCATGCAATCCCTCGTTTTCCTTCTGCCCTTTTCCCGGCTGGGCACAGGGCGTGGTAACAGTATACCATCATTTTTTCCGGCTGACAACCAATAAGCGGTATAAGTCAACAAAAATCTCCAGCCGGACTGCCGGACTGGAGATTCCAAACAAAGTCTTTTCTTTACTGTCCATCTGTCGTAAAGCGATAGACGGTAACGGTGTGATATTCTTCTCCTGCCTTCAGGAAGGGCGAAGGAAAGTTTTCTTTATGTACCGCATCCGGATAATACTGGGTTTCAAAGCAGTAAGCATGACGCCGGCCATAGTCGGCCCCATCCTTGCCCGGGAGCTGGCTGGAAAGAAAGTTTCCGGTATAAAACTGCATGCCCGGCAAATCCGTGTAAACCTCCATCACCCGTCCGCTGTCCGGGTCCAGAGCCTTGGCTGACAAAGACAGCTCGCCGGCCGGATGATTCAGAACCCAGTTGTGGTCATAGCCATTTCCCAGCACCAATGCTTCAAAAGGCTCCTCAATATCCCTTCCAATGGGCTTCATCTCCGTAAAATCCATAGGAGTTCCCGCCACAGGGGCGATTTCTCCGGTGGGGATAGAGACCGCATCTGCCGGCGTGTAGAAGTCCCCGTCAATCCAGACCATCTGTTTTAAAATATCCGGCTCCTTATGTCCTGCCAGATTAAAATAGCAGTGGTTGGTAAAATTGGCGATGGTGTCCCGGTCACTGACCATACGGTATTCCAGCTTTAAAGCATTGTCATCGTCCAAGGTATAGCTGACCTGAATCTTGGCATTTCCCGGATACCCCTGGTCCATATGAGGACTTTCCAGGAAGAAATTCACCCCGCTTTTTCCCGGCTCCTCAAAGCTTTCCGCCCGCCAAAGCCTGCTGTGATAATAATTGGGACCACTGTGAAGATTGTTGGGGCCGTTGTTGGCCTCCAGGGGATAATCCACTCCGTCGATGGTCACACAGGCTCCGCCGATGCGGTTGGCATTCCGCCCGATGGGCGCTCCGAAGTGGGGTGGATTGGTCAGATAGGATTCCACACTGTCATATCCTAAGATCACATCCTCAAATTTGCCTTTCCGGTCCGGCACCATCATAGCCGTCCAGACTGCTCCAAGTGTAATAAAGGAAGCAGACACCCCGTTTCGATTGGTCAGCGTATAGCGCTCCACCCTGGTCCCATCGGACATAGTTCCAAATAAATCTTTAACAACTGACATCAGTTCTGAACCCCCTCGTTCACCGGCCTGACTGACCGGCCATTTTTTATTTCGCCTGAATATATCCCTGAGCGGTGAGGAGCTCTGCGCAGAGGACAGCTCCGCCTGCGGCTCCACGAACGGTATTGTGGGACAATCCTACAAATTTGTAATCATAAACCGTATCCTCTCTCAGACGGCCTACGGAAATTCCCATTCCGTTTTCAAAGTCCACATCCAGAGATACCTGAGGGCGGTTGTCCTCCTCCAGATACTGGATGAACTGCTTGGGAGCACTGGGAAGGTTCAGCTCCTGGGGAAGCCCCTTAAAGCTTACCATCTTCTCGATCAGCTGCTCCTTGGTGGGTTTTTTGCGGAATTTCACAAAAACAGCCGCTGTATGGCCATTTAATACCGGCACCCGGATGCACTGGCAGGTAATCACCGGTTCCTGCGCCTTAACAATCTGACCGTTCTCCACTTTGCCCCAGAGGCGCAGAGGCTCCTGTTCGCTCTTCTCTTCTTCGCCTCCAATATAAGGAATGATGTTTCCGATCATTTCCGGCCAGTCCTTAAAGGTTTTTCCCGCCCCGGAAATAGCCTGATAAGTGGTCGCTACCACCTCGTAGGGCTCAAATTCCTTCCAGGCAGTCAGCACCGGCGCATAACTCTGAATGGAACAGTTTGGCTTTACCGCAATAAATCCTCTGGTGGTCCCCAGACGCTTCTTCTGGGATGCGATCACCTCAAAATGCTCCGGATTGATCTCCGGGATCACCATGGGAACATCCGGCGTCCAGCGGTGGGCACTGTTGTTGGAAACCACAGGGGTTTCCGTCTTGGCGTAGGCCTCTTCAATGGCACGGATCTCCTCCTTGGTCATATCCACAGCACTGAATACGAAGTCTACCTGAGAAGCCACCTTCTCCACCTCATTGACATTCATCACCACCAGGTTCTTAACCCCTTCCGGCATAGGCGTGGTCATCTTCCAGCGGTCTCCCACCGCCTCCTCGTAGGTCTTGCCCGCAGACCGGGGGCTGGCTGCTACCGTGGTCACCTGATACCAGGGGTGATTTTCCAAAAGGGCAATAAAGCGCTGGCCTACCATACCGGTAGCGCCTAAAATTCCAACTTTCAATTTCTGTTCCATAATTGTTTCTCCTCATCGTTAGTTTTTTCCTATCCTATAACAAAGAGCAGAAAAAATCAAGATTGATTCGTCATAAAAATACATTTGTTTTTGCATTGCGGACGTTTTCCAGTTATTGTATGCTTCCCGCCGGATTAAGCCAGACTCAGGGCAACCTCCATCATCTGGGTAAAGCTGGTCTGACGCTCCTCGGCAGTCGTCTCCTCTCCTGTCACAATGGAGTTGGAGATCGTCAGAATGGCCAGGGCGTTTACTCCGGCAGCCGCGGCGTTGGTGTAGAGGGCTGCCGCCTCCATCTCCGCGGCCAGAACCCCCATATCCGCCCAATCCAGGCCCTTAGGTGCTGTCTTTAAGGGGCTGTAGAACAGATCGGAGCTGAGTACATTTCCCACATGATAGGAATATCCCTTCTCCTTTGCAAAGGAAACGGCCTTTTCCAGCAGCTCATAGCTGCAGATGGGAGCGTAGTCTCCCGGCAGATCCATCAGGCGCACATATCCGCCCTCCATGCAGGCTCCCATAGCAAATACCAGGTCCCGCACCTTCAGGCTGGTCTGGAGAGCACCTGCTGTTCCAATACGGATTAAGTTTTTGCAGCCGTAGAAATGAATCAGCTCATAAGAATAGATCCCGATAGAGGGTGCTCCCATTCCGGTCCCCATCACCGATACCGGATGTCCATGATAAGTTCCTGTGTACCCGAACATATTGCGGGTCGCATTGAACTGCCTGGGATCCTCCAGGAAATTCTCCGCAATGTACTGGGCCCGAAGGGGATCTCCGGGCAGCAGGATCGTCTCGGCAATCTCTCCTTTCTTCGCTGCGATGTGGGCAGTTGGGGTGTTGTCAACCATGCTCATAAATTGTTCCTCCTTTATTTTTTATAACGATTACACTCTTGCCTTGCTTCCTTTTCCGTCCCGCTTTCCAATCTTCAGACGGTTTAAGTGGATCTCTTTTCCTTTATATCCGGCGATCGTATTTTCCCTCAGCAGATAGAGGGCCTCCAGCTCCTCCCCCCGGGCCAGCTTGATGCCGCGGACGCCGCGGGAATTTTTCTTGAGAAGTGAGATTTCCTCCAGGGCAAACCGCAGGAATACCCCTCCCGTGGTCTGCAGTACCACCTCCGTCTCTCCCTGGACAGGGGTCACCGACAGAAGCCGGTCTCCTTCCTGAAGCTTGGTAGCTGCTACCAGCCGGTTATTGGTTTCAAATTCCTGGGCAGGTACCTGCTTGACCATAGCCATCTTCGTGGCAAACACCAGTGTCTGCCCTTTCATGGCCTGGGCGCTGGTCAGATACACGATCTCTTCCTTCGTGCCGTCAAAGCGGCTCAGATTTTCGATTGGCGTTCCCTTATCCCGCATTTTACCGGCAGGCACCTCCATCACCTTCAGCTGGTAAAGATTTCCCTGGTCGGTAAACATGCAGATCTTATCTGTATTCATGCACCGAAGTACATGCTTCTGCTCGGAATCCACCGTTTCCTGGTTCCGCTCATAAGTGTTCTTGTCCAGGAGCTTGCAGTAGCCGAACCGGTCCATTACAAATACTACCTCCTGAACCTCCACTGCCGCCTCATCGTACACTGCCTCCGCGCCGTCCTCAATAAGGGTCTTTCTGGGAACCGCAAACTCTGCCTTGATCGCCGCCAGGTCTTCCTTGATCACCTGGTTCATGGTCTGGCGGCTGCCCAGGATCTCCCGATACCGCTTGATTTTCTTTAAAGTCTCTTTATGTTCCTTTTCCAGAGCCAAAATCTCCAGACCGATCAGACGGTACAGGCGCATCTCCAGAATCGCCGTGGCCTGCCGCTCTGTAAAATGCAGCTTCCTCGCATCTTCCTCAAATCCCGGAACGCGAAACTGAATCTTGCTTACATCTCCCTCTGTCAGACACGCCTTGGCATCTTTCAGATTTTTCGCTCCCCGAAGGACGGCAATGATCAGGTCAATGCAGTCGCAGGCGGCGATCAGTCCCTCCTGGACCTCCTTTTTCTCCAGCTCCTTTTCCAATAACACCTGATATTTCCGTTCCGTGTTCTCATACTGGAAATCCATGAAGTTCTTGAGGATTCCCTTTAAATTCAGGGTCTCCGGCCGGCCGTTTACGATGGCCAGCATGTTGACCCCGTAGGTGTCCTCCAGCTTTGTCTTCTTGTAGAGAATGTTCCGGATTTTCTCAATGTCCGCATCTTTGCGCAGCTCCAGTACAATGCGGATCCCCTCCTTGCCGGACTGATTGGAGATGTCCACTACATCCGGCAGCTTTTTGGTCTCTACCAGGTCCGCGACATCTGTCAAAAATTTGTTGATGCCGGCGCCGATCATCGTATATGGGATCTGGGTAATCACCAGCTTGTCCTTATCGCTCTTCCGCTTTCCCAGCTCCACCTCCATCTTTCCCCGAAGCTTCAGCTTTCCTGCTCCGGTCTCATAGATGGATGGAAGGTCCTTCTTATTGGCAATAATGCCGCCTGTGGGGAAATCCGGCCCCGGCATATACTCCATCAGCTCCTGGACCGTGATTTCCGGCCGGTCAATGTAGGCCGTCACCGCATCTGCCACTTCCCCCAGATTGTGGGGCGGAATACTGGTGCTCATGCCTACGGCGATTCCCTCCGCTCCATTAATCAGAAGGTTCGGCACCCGCACCGGCAGAACCTCCGGCTCTTTCTCCGTCTCATCGTAATTGGGGACGAAATTGACGGTCTTGTCCAGGTCTTTTAAGTAAACCTCCTCCGCAAACTTCTGAAGCCGGGCTTCCGTATAACGCATAGCCGCGGCTCCGTCTCCCTCAATGGAGCCAAAGTTTCCGTGTCCGTCTACCAGAGCCATTCCCTTCTTAAAATCCTGGCTCATCACCACCAGAGTTTCATAGATGGAACTGTCTCCGTGGGGATGGTATTTACCCATGGTATCGCCTACGATACGGGCGGATTTCCGGTGGGGCTTGTCATGCCCCAGACGCAGCTCACTCATATCGTAGAGCACCCGCCGCTGCACTGGCTTTAAGCCGTCCCTGGCGTCCGGGATGGCTCTGGCAGTGATGACGCTCATGGAATAGTTCATGTAGCTGCGCTGCATCTCCTCGCTGTATTCGGTTTTCAAGATCTTTTCTGCCATGTTTCTCTCCTGCTCCTGCTTATGCGTCAATCTCTGCCTCATCGGCATGCTGGTAGATGAATTCCCTTCTGGGACCCACTTCACTTCCCATCAGCATCTCCGTAATCTCCGAGGCCATGCGGGCGTCTTCAATCTCCACCTGCTTCAAAACACGCCGCTCCGGGTCCAGGGTCGTCTCCCAAAGCTGGGAGGCGTCCATTTCGCCCAGGCCTTTGTAGCGCTGAAGGGTAAACTCGCCGGTGTGGGTCTTCCGGTATTTCTCCAGCTCCTTCTCATCGTACAGATACTGCTCCTCCCCCCGCTTGGGGATCACTTTAAAGAGGGGCGGCATGGCGATATAAACATGACCGTTGTAGATCAGCTCGGGCATAAAGCGGTACAAAAAGGTCAGAAGCAGTGTATCAATGTGGCTTCCGTCCACATCCGCATCGGTCATGAGGATAATTTTGTTGTAACGCAGCTTGCTCAGGTCGAAATCATTTCCATATCCTTCCGAAAAACCGCAGCCAAAGGAATTGATCATGGTTTTAATCTCTGCGTTTGCCAGGACCTTGTCGATTGAGGCCTTCTCCACATTCAGGATCTTTCCCCGGATGGGCAGGATGGCCTGATACTGGCGGTTCCTGGCTGTCTTGGCGGAGCCTCCGGCGGAATCTCCCTCCACAATAAAAATCTCGCATTTCTCCGGGTCCCGGCTTTCACAGTTGGCCAGCTTTCCATTGCTGTCAAAGGAAAATTTGGACTTGGAGAGCATGTTGGTCTTGGCCTTCTCCTCCGCCCGGCGGATTTTCGCAGACTTCTCCGCGCAGCTGATAATTCCTTTTAAAGTTTCCAGGTTCCGGTCAAAATACCGCGGCAGTTCCTCCCCGGTTACCGTAAAGACTGCCTTGGTAGCGTCGGCGCTGGCCAGCTTGGTCTTAGTCTGGCCTTCAAAAATAGGGTCCGGATGCTTTACCGCCACAATGGCCGTCATGCCGTTTCGGGTGTCCGCACCGGTAAAGTTGCTGTCCTTCTCCTTCAGGATCCCCAGCTCTCTGGCATAGCTGTTGATCAGGGCTGTGAACTTGGTCTTGAACCCCGCCAGATGGGTGCCTCCCTCCTGGGTAAAAATGTTGTTGCAGAAGCCCAGGATATTCTCCTCAAAGGTATCCACAAACTGGAAGGCGATCTCCACCTCCACCCGGTCCACACAGCCTTTCACGTAAATCGGTTCATGGATGGCTGTCTTTCCGGAATTCAGCTCTTTTACATAGGCGATCAGACCGTCGGGTTCGTGGTAGGTGATCTCCTCCTCTTCTCCGGGCCTGCGGTTGGCATAATAGATGGTCAAATTCGGATTTAAGTAGGCCGTTTCGTGAAGACGGCTTTTCAGCCAGTCCGCCTTAAAACGGGTCCGTTCAAAAATCTCGTCATCGGGCATAAAGTTAATCTGGGTACCCGTCTCCTTGGTGCGCCCAATTACCGGCAGGAGGCCGTCCTTTAACTCCACCACCGGGATGCCTCTCTCATAGGCATCGTGATGGATCTTTCCATCCCGGTACACCTTCACATCCATATGGCTGGAAAGGGCGTTGACCACGGAAGAACCTACTCCGTGAAGTCCGCCGCTGGTTTTATAGGCTTCATTGTCAAATTTACCTCCTGCATGGAGGGTTGCCAGCACAACCCGCTCTGCGGAAACACCTTTCTTGTGCATCTCCACCGGGATTCCCCGTCCGTTGTCACGCACCGTACAGGAACCGTCCGCCTCCAGGGTCACCCAGATTTTGGTGCAATAGCCTGCCAGATGTTCGTCCACGGAATTGTCCACGATCTCGTAGATCAGGTGGTTGAGCCCCTTTGTGCCGACGCTCCCGATGTACATTCCAGGCCTCTTGCGGACCGCCTCCAGCCCCTCCAGGACGGTGATGCTGTCTGCATTGTACTGTGTTTTAGCCATTGATCTTACTTCCCTCCAAACAATTTCCTGTCCACTGCCCGCGCACAGCAGCAACTTTGGATATTATACACAACGGACGGTCCATTTGGCAAGCGGTTTTTCCGTTTTTGCCGAACATACGTTCCATTCGACAGCAGATCACTTAAAAGTTATCGGAAAAGCATGGTTTTCCCACCGGAATCAGCCGCTCCAAAATCTGGAGCATATAGTATTCCGTCTTCAGATACTCGTGTTCATAAAGATAAGACGGCCGCTTATATCCCAGCATCATGGCCGTCAATGTCCGGATATTCAGCTCCACCAGATTCACATCCGGCGCATCCTCCACCCGCCTGCAGCAGGTTTTTCCATCCTCCCACCACACTGCAAAATCCCCGTCATTCCAGGGGGCATGCTCATCGTGGATCCGGAAATGGATCTTGAAATCCGGCTGAAGAGGGAAGGGGTATTCCAGGAAGAACTCTTCTGCATCCACAATCCTGGCCATAATGTACGGCTCTATATTCTCCACCATCTCACTGTCCTCAAACAGGAATGCCATGGGCTCGCCGGAATAGTTAAAGCCTACTACCGTATTCAGCATGGACTTGTGGGCGCTGATGTAATTCCAGATCCCGTGTCTGGCCTCACTGTTTAAGGCAACGATTTCCTTGATGTGAAATACCTCGTTTCGCAGGTAATAGACCACATATCCCAGAGGCTTATGCTTCTCATTGTAATAGATGGCAGCAATCATATCATCATTGTCCCAGCGCCAGTATTCCTCCCACTCCAGCTCATGGCGGATTAAGGCTCCGTGTGTCTGGGCCGCAAAGTATTCATATACATTTTTTAAATCCTCGCTGTCCAAATCCACCCGCTCCACCATGCCCGGCACCGGCACAGACTTGGGAAGCTGGGAATCCTTGATGGTAAAGGTAATCTTGTCGGATACGATCTCCCATCCGAATTTCCGGTACAGCGGAATAAAATAGGGGTAAAGGAAAGACATGACCTGCCCCTCTTCCTTCATATGGGCGATTACCCGCTTGATCAGGGAGCCGATCAGGCCTCTGCCCACATATTCCGGATAAGTGGCCACACCGGTAACGCCGCCCATCTCCATCATCTCATCCTGTATGTTTACCTGCATGGGATAGACCACAATCATGGAAGCCAGTTTCTCATGGTAGAACCATCCCAGTACATAGGAGGCCTTTAACACCGGCATTTTGGCGTACATGATTTCGTCCTCCTCCCAGCCGGTTTTTAAAAGCTCATCCGTGGTCACCTGAAAGGCGTACCGCAGCAGTGCATTAAACTGTTCCAGATCGTCTAAGTCCAGCTGGCGCATCTGAAAATCACCCCGGACCTCCAGTATTTCCTTCATTGTTTTTAACTCTTCCTTTCCTGCCTGGGGGCATATGTCGCTTTCCTTCCCATTATAACCCATGGAACCATATTCTGTCATTAAAAAAGATTCCCCGCCCCAGTTCCTTTTTCAGGACACACTTTCACGGTCAGGCGGCTCACAAACTGCTCCGGATCCTCGCCCGTAAGTTCCGAAATCAGGTACTCCTCATAGACATCTCCGTCCAGCCGGTATCCCTGCTTTTGTATCTCTTCCAAAAGCTTGGGATAGCTGTCTGCCAGAGATTCATAAGGGCCCTTCACATAGTAAACTGCATACTCCCCTCCGGGACGCAGCCTTCCCTTCCTGCCTCCGGGAGTAAAAAGCCGGTCAACCCGGTCAAACTGGCCGCGTTCCAGATGCTCCTTTAAGATCAGGGAACCTACGGATGCCGCTCCCCGGATTTCTTTCTCCCTCACAAAATCTCCATAGGCATCCCACCATTGGTGAAACTGGATCCCCTCTCCTCCCGGTTCAGAACTGCTGTAGATAAACCGCTCCGGCGGCAGTCTGCGGATCATCGCCGTGCCCGTTTCGGCGGTTCTCCCTTCCTCCGTGTCCTGGAGAATCTGCTTAAAAATACCGTGAATTTCTTTTCTGCGTCTGATCTCCTCCTCCAGCCGTTCCATCTGCCTGGTAGCCATGATCTCCAGCTTCGCAGGGGAAGGCGCTTCAAAATATTCCCGGATCTGGCACAAAGGCACATTCATTTCCCGTAATGCCAGCAATGTTCCAAAGGGCGAGATCTGGGAAGCCGTATAATAGCGGTATCCATTTTCCCCTACAAAGGCGGGAGAAAAAAGGCCGATTTCATCGTAATAGAACAGGGTATCTTTTTTGATGCCGAAATACTTTGCAAACGCCCCGGTCGTATAAAAGTTTTCATCTTTTCTTTTCAACTTTGTTCTCCTCTTGACTATGGGGTTACTCCATAGTTTATACTTGTTCTTTGTGAAAATCAATCTGAAATTTTGGAAAGGATAAGGTTCTATGGATTCCAAGGTTCTTTTTACTAAAACCCACCCCACCAGGCTGTTTTTGATTGCAGCCATCCCCGGTTCCATCGGGATGCTGGCTTCTGCCCTCTATCAGCTCATTGACGGGATTTTAGTGGGACAGATTCTGGGAGATACCGCCTTTGCCGCATTAAACTTTGCCATGCCTCTGGTCATCATCAACTTCGCCCTGGCGGATTTGATCGGCGTAGGCTCCTCAGTCCCCATTTCCATCCGTCTGGGAGAAAAAAATGAGGAGGAGGCCTGCAATATTTTCACCTGTGCCTGTCTGTTGATCGTCGGGACAGGAATCCTGTTTGGAGGTGTTCTCTTCCTTGCTGCGCCTGCACTTCTTCGGCTGATGGGGGCGGAAGGGGAGCTGGCCCGGATGGCTGCCGCCTATCTGCGCGTTTATGCACTCTGCTCTCCTTTAACCACCATTATATTTGCTGTGGACAATTTTCTGCGCATCTGCGGACAAATCCGCACCAGCATGGTGCTGAATATTTTTATGTCCATTTTAAGCGGTCTGCTGGAGTTTGTATTTCTCTTTGTATTCCGCTTCGGGATCTGGGCTGCGGCAGCCGCCACCTGCACCGGAATGATGATTACCGCCCTGCTGGCATTTTATCCCTTTTTCCGAGGGAAGCTGATGCTGAAATTCTGCCGGCCTAAATTTCATGCTGCGATCATTAAGCGCATTGTGCTCTGCGGCAGCCCTAATTTTTTAAACAACATCGCCGGCAGAATCACATCCATTTTGATGAATATGATCCTGCTCCGCATGGGCGGACCGGCAGCAGTCTCCGTCTATGGAATCCTGATGTATGCCGACGGTTTTATCCAGCCGCTTCTGTACGGTATGTGCGACTCTCTGCAGCCGGCAGTCGGATATAACTGGGGAGCCGGAAATTACAAAAGGGTTATGGACATTGAAAAACGCTGTTACGGTGCCAGCGCCCTTTTGTCCCTGGCCCTGGCCGCTGTGCTGTTCTTTTTCCCCGGCCCGGTTGCCCGGCTTTTCATCAATGCCGCGGATTCCGTCCTTTATGAAATGGCCCTGCCTGCCCTCAGCCTCTTTGCCATGACCTATATCACCCGGTGGCTCTCCTTTGCCACCCAGAGCTTTATGTCTGCCATTGAACGGCCAGGATACGCAGCTATGATTTCCTTGTCCGTCGCCCTGGTGCTGCCGGTACTGGTCATCATCGTGCTCTGGCCCATGGGGCTTACGGGACTCTGGCTGAATTTCCCATGTTCCGCCCTGCTGGCCGGGATCCTCTCGCTGTGGATTCTGTATCGCAGCCGAAAACTCAGCCTGTCATGATAAAAAATCTGCCGCGTCCGGAGAAAGTTCCATTCCGCGGCAGATTTTCTCTTTTTATGAGCACTTAGCAGCTGTCTTTCAGACGCTTATGTGGTTTGCTCAATTCTCATATGCTTATTTGCGATACGGGCGTGTTCCCCGGCTGGGTCTTTTCCAGATGGTCAACCCGTTTTTGGACGTTCTGGATGTACTTTAAAAGAAGGGCCGTATTGTCCTCCTGAAGGCGGGTAATGCGGTAATACTGTTCCAGATTATCTACTTTCTTCTCCACTCTGTCAATCCTGTTTCCCAGATAGGTATTGGTTCTCCCAATTTCATCCAGCAGCAGACGTTCCGTTTTGTTAAGTTCCCTGCGGAGACTCCGCTCCGTTTTCTCCGCGCTGGCGTGAATCTCGTTTCTCAGTGAGCCTTCCGATTTCTCAAAGCGGACATCCATTTCGCTTCTCAACAGGTCCACCGTTTTCTCAAAGCGGGCGTCCATTTCGTTTCTCAATAGATTCTCCGATTTCTCGAAACGGGCGTCCATATCCGTTCTAAGGTCCGTCCGTACTCCTGTCATTGCAGTCTGAATCTCTTCTTTTACTGCGCTTCGAACCTCGTCATGAAAAATACCACGCAGTATATCAAAGTCCTTTTGCTCCAGTATAGTAGTCACCTCCTTTTCTCCCTGAATTTTACCTAAAACGCTGTTGCACCTCTCCTGCAAAAGCTATCCGGAATGTTGTTTTTCTATCATACCATATATTTTGAAAATTGAAAGTACATTCTTTAATTTGGGAGAATATAAATGCGAATACCAACGAAGCCGAAATTGAACGGGCGTTAGCGGTTTAAAGGACGGGAGATTTTGCGGGAAACAGAGCATATTTGCAGCTCTACCCCGAAACAGCCTTGAAAATCAGACATGAAAAGAGCCGGAAAACCTTGTAAAATCAAGGCTCCGGCTACTTTAACAGGTAAGCAGATGACGGGAATCGAACCCGCCTCCTCAGCTTGGGAAGCTGATATTCTACCGATGAACTACATCTGCAAGACTGTTATTATCATATCAC
>DWYS01000019.1 GCA_019118585.1 Candidatus Enterocloster faecavium
CAGCCTGACGGATATGCTGGATGGAAAAATCGCCCGGAAATACAATCTGGTAACGAATTTCGGCAAATTTATGGACCCTCTGGCGGACAAGCTCTTGGTCTGCTCGGCCCTCATCTGCCTGATCGAGCTGGAACAGCTGCCGGCCTGGGTGGTCATTATCATCATCAGCCGGGAATTTATCATCAGCGGTTTCCGTCTGGTAGCTTCCGACAATGGAGTGGTCATTGCCGCCAGCTACTGGGGGAAATTTAAAACGGTATTTCAGATGGCGGCGGTAATCCTGCTGATCCTGGATATGGAGCCGTTAGAGCTGCTCAGCCAGATCGTGCTTGGGATCGCAGTGATCCTGACGGTGGTTTCCCTGGTGGATTATATTGCGAAGAATCATAAGGTACTGACAGAAGGGAGCATCTAGGATGACGGTGGAACTGATTTCCGTGGGAACAGAAATTCTCATGGGAAACATTTTAAACAGCAATGCCCGGTATCTGGCAGAGAAATGCGCCATGCTGGGGTTCAATATGTATTTTCAGGTCACGGTAGGGGACAATTTCGGGCGGCTGCAGTCGGTGATCCGGACGGCTCTGGACCGGTCCGATCTGGTGATTCTCACCGGCGGCCTGGGGCCTACGGAGGATGACCTGACCAAAGAGGCCTGCGCGGCGGTGATGGGGGTTCCCCTGGTGGAGGACGCCCACACAAAAGCTCTGATCGAGGCTTACTTCCGGAACAATATTTACCGGGAGATCCCCCAAAATAACTGGAAGATGACCACGGTGCCGGAAGGGGCCCTGGTCCTGGATAATCACAACGGTATGGCTCCCGGCCTGATCGTGGAAAAGAACGGAAAAACCGCCATCCTTCTTCCGGGCCCTCCGGGAGAGCTCTATCCGCTGTTTGAGGAGCAGGTGATGCCTTATCTTCAGAAGCTGCGCAGCTGCGTGCTGCTTTCCAAAACCATGAAAATCTGCGGCCACGGGGAAAGCCAGGTGGAAAGCCGCCTGCTGGATCTGATCGATGCCCAGACCAATCCCACCATTGCTACTTATGCCAAGGTAGGGGAGGTGCATGTGCGCCTGACGGCCAGCGCAGCGGACAATGAATCGGCAGAAGCTCTTCTGGAGCCGGTGGCGGAAGAAATCCGCCGCCGTTTTGGGACAAGCATCTATACGGAGGAGGAAGGGGTAACTCTCGAGGCGGCATTGGTAAAGCTTTTGACAGAAAAGAAGCTTACCATCTCCACTGCGGAGAGCTGTACCGGCGGTATGGTATCTGCCCGTCTGGTCAATGTGCCGGGCGCCTCCCAGGTATTTATGCAGGGAATGGCAACTTACTCCAATGAAGCAAAGATGAGGCTCCTGGGAGTCCGCCAGGAGACATTAAAAGAATATGGAGCCGTCAGCGCCCAGACGGCCCGGGAAATGGCTGCAGGCGGGGCAAAGGCTGCCCGGACGGATGTATGCGTTTCCATTACGGGCCTTGCAGGCCCAGGGGGCGGCAGCCCTCAAAAGCCGGTAGGGCTGGTATTCATGGCTTGCTGTCTCAAAGGACAGGTGAAGGCAGAGCGGTGGCAGTTTAAAGGCAACCGTGAAAAGATCCGGGAACAGTCGGTGATGAAAGCCCTGGATCTGGTCCGCCGCTGCGTTCTGGAATTTTCTGATGGGGCGGCTCAACAGGCTGCAGGAGAGGAGGCAGGGTTATGAGCAGGCAGAAACAGATGTTTACGGCGGCCTGCCGTCTTGCCTACCACCGCCTTTTGCTGAATTATTTTACATTTTGTGAAATACGCCGGGACGGGGAGCTTCACCCCGGAAATCAGGCTCTTTTTCAGCAGTTTGAGGAGCTTTTGTCCCTTTTTCTTCAGGGAAGCCTGACGGAAGAAAGACTGAGCGGTTTCCGGGACCAGATGGTTCGGGAGATGGAGCATCTTACATACTGCGCCGACAGCCTGGCTCTCCACGAATACGCCATGAACCGGACAGAGCCCCGCTTCGTTCCTCAGGATGATCCGGAGCTTGACAGCACCGCTAAACGGATTAACTGGACGATGCAGTTTATTCTCCGGGGAGCGGAATCCGGCGATGTAAACCAGCGGATCCGCACCGTCCTGGAGGAACTGCCCATCCGTCTGACCAACAGCCGCTTTTTTGCGCTTCTGCGCCAGGGGCTGTCTGTTTACCAGGAAGGAGACTTGGAAAGTCTGGATTCCATCCTGGAAGTCATCCGCTCCCAGGCATTTTTAATCCGTCCGGAAGGAGAATGGTCCAATCAGGAGGAGGAGAAGCGTCTGCTGGGGCCGTTTGAAGGGGCGGATTACCGGAAGATGGATCTGGAAGCCTTTACGAAACACTCGGAGGCCCTTTGCCGGGCAGAAGAGGAGATGGACCGGTTATCGGATCACCAGCTTCTGCTGACGGGTATGGCCAACGACCTCTATGTGCTGGTTCTGGGACTTTCCCATTCCTCCATGACGGCTCAGGAGCAGGAGAATTTTCGCGGCACCCTAGAGGAAACACTGGAGCTGTTTGGACAGGAAAATCTGAAGGAAGATGAGGTTGACCGGAAGGCCGGACAGCTTCTGGAACCTTTGGAGGGAGGACAGGAAGCCAGCTTTGAGCAGTGGAGATCTCTCAGTTTAAAACAGGATGAGGACTTTGAGGATGATGCTTTAAGAAAAATCGGAAGACTGCTGTCCACCAGTGCCTTTGCTCCTTTGGAGCAGAAGGAAAAGGAGACTGCACCGGTTTCGGAGGCTTTATGGGAAGAGAGGATTTCCCGTCTGGAGGAAGAGCTGTCCGCTTCCTGGAAGGGACGTCCCCGTTTGATGGTCCGGGGGATTATGGCAAAAATCTTGTCCTGCCTTCCCGTCTTTTTCGGAAGCCTGGAGCAGCTGCAGGAATATGTTGCCGGAAGCCTGGAAAGCTGTCTGGATGATGGGGAGGCCATTGTGTCCATTCATCTGATCCAGGAGCAGTCTGCGTGGGATGAGAGCTTGGAACAGGAGGACGGCGATGAAATGGTGGGCTCACCTTTATAAGGGAAGGAAAGCAGAGTTTGCAGGGCCTGAATTATTGAAAAAAATTGAAAAGAACGGATTTCTGCCGGAGATCTATGTGATTACTTCCGGCAGAATGGGGCATCATTTATTTGAAATCCATCCGGTCATGCTTTTAAGCAGCCAGGAGCGGGAGAAGGCTTTTGTTTTAGGGGTAGCCCTGGGCTATCGGGAAGCGGCCGAAACGGTCCGGCGGATGGTGGAGGATATGGTCCGGACGACCGGCGGCTTCCGGTGGGAGCAGTATATGAGCCGTCTGGATGAAACGGATGCCGGACAGGCGGGGGAATAGCATGGTCCATGTATTGCTGCTCATCTTAAAAATTATCGGCATTCTGCTGCTGGTACTGCTGGGGCTGGTTCTGGCAGTCCTTTTGTGCGTCCTGTTCGTCCCGGTCCGATATCGCATTCAGGGTTCCCGGCATGGCAAGCTTCAGGCCAGCGGACAGGTCTCCTGGCTGCTTCACGCAGTTTCTTTTCGCGCAAGGTATCAGAAGGAGGAACTGGATTTGAGGCTGAAACTGTTCGGAATCACCCTCTGGCCCCGGAAAAAGAAGGAAAAGAAAAAAGAGAGGAAAGAACCGGAGAAAGAGGATGGCAGGGAAGTCCTTCTGTCCGAACCCGTTCCTGCCCCGGATATCGTTGATTCTTTTGAGCTTCCCCCTTCGGATCAGCAGGTTTCGTCTGAGCCGGCTCCTGGATTCTTTCACAGAATTTTCATCAGGATCAGACGGTTTTTAACCGGATTTTTGGAGAAAGTTCAAAAAATCAAGTTTTCAATCCTGGGAATTTGTGATAAGCTAAAAGACATAAAGAATACTGTCGGCAGCCTGCTTTCCTGGTTCCAGGATGAATCGAATCAAAAAAATATCCGTTTTCTGGCAGACTGTCTGAAGCAAGTTTTCAAACATATTTTTCCCAAAAAGGGGACCCTGCGTCTGGTATTCGGGTTTGAGGACCCCTCCTCTACGGGACAGGTACTGGCCTGGGTCAGCCCCTTTTATCCTCTGTATGGCAGGGTATTAACCCTTCAGCCGGTCTTTGACCGGGCTGTTCTGGAAGGAGAGGGGGATGTGAAGGGGCGAATCCGTCTTTTTACCCTTCTTCGCATCGGATTCCGGATCCGGCGGAACCGGGAAGTATGGAGTATGCTGAAAAAGCTCCGGCAGTAAGGGAGAGGCCTTCACTGCGGAATTGATATCAATGAGAGAGAAGAGGATATAAGTTATGGCAGAACATCAGTTTTCCTCAACAATGGAAACCCTTTTCAAGGGACTGGAGCAGTTTGTCACCAGCAAAACGGTGGTGGGAGAGCCGGTGCAGGCGGGAGATGTGACCATCATTCCCCTGATCGACGTTACCTGCGGCATGGGAGCCGGAGCGTTCGGGGAAGAGACAAAGAAGAAGCAGAGCGGGGGCGGCGGAATGAGCGCCAAGATGAGCCCCAGCGCTGTTTTGGTCGTTCAGGGAGGGGTTACCCGCCTGATCAATGTAAAGAATCAGGATGCCGTTACAAAAGTCATAGACATGGCACCGGACCTGATCAACAAATTTTTGGGAGGAAAGCCTCCTGTTTCCGAAGAAACCGCCCAGGCCGCCAAAGCGGCGGCCGAAGAGTATGACAGCGGCAAAACCGAGCATATGGATATTCCGGCAGAACATTAACTGCCGGATTTTTCTTTTTACCGACTGATCACTGACTGAAATAGCGCAGGAGCTGCTCTTCCAGCGCTTTCGCTGCCTTAGAACGATAGCGGCCCGGCGGGCTGGCCAGAGCCAGCTGAACGTGGATTCCGTCTTTTCCCACAGAATAGTAACGGGCCCCGTCTTTATCCTCGCAGCAGGACCGGTAGGTAAATGCCAGTCCCAGTCCGGCACGCGCCATGGCGGCGGCGATTGGTGCGGTCAGGTTGTCGTTGCATACCTTGGGAACCAGGCCCTTGGCGGCAAATTCCTTCCGGGCCCGGTCACCCAGAATGGTATCGTTGTCGCTTAATATGTATTCAAATTCTATGGTGTCCTCCAGGTCGATATAGGGATGGCGGACACCATTTTTTTCGGCTGTTTTTACACGTGAACAGACGGGATGGTTTTGGGGGACCACCAGGACGATCTCATCCTGGAGCAGGTTGCGGGTAGGGGCTTTCAGCTTGACAAAGGGCATGACGACTAAGGCCAAGTCCACCCGTCCTTCAATGAGCTGTTGTTCCAGGGCCATGCTGTTGGCTTCGTGAATTTCCACCTGAACGCTGGGGTAGAGCTTTTTAAAGTCACAGACTACCTTGGGAAGCAGATAGCCTCCCCGGAAGGTGCTGACGCCGAATGTCACTTTTCCTGTTTTCAGACCTTCCGTGTCGGTAATTTTGGCTTTGAGCTGCTGGTATTCCACAAGCATCTTCTGCGCAACTTCAATGGCGATTTTGCCGGATTCCGTGGGACGCACACCGCTGGAGGTGCGGATAAAGAGCGTTCCACCCAGCTCCGCCTCCATGGAGTGGAGGGACTGGCTTAAACTGGACTGAGCCATAAAAAGACGCTCCGCTGCCTTGGAAATGCTTTTCTCTTCTGCAATTGTAATCAAGTATTCAAGCTCTTTTAATTCCATTCTAATACCTCATGATTCGACACTTCTAGAAAGGCCATCGGAATTTCCGATATGCCCTATTGGATTTTCTCTGTTTCCATCATTCTTAAAAAAGTATATAATAATTAACCTGAATTATTCACGACTTTGCCACGAATGTGGCTGAAAGCCACATAGTTACTGTATTTTAACTGAATATTGCTTTTCACCTATCAAGTGAATGAAAAAAGAGCATCCATTTGTGGTAAAATTAA
>DWYS01000020.1 GCA_019118585.1 Candidatus Enterocloster faecavium
TCGCTTTTCAGAAAAATATAGGTAAAATCCCGGATCAGCTCCCGTCCGCCGTAAGCTTTGCAGATCCCCTCCAGTTCCACCGTAGTCCGGCCCAGGCGGCTGGCAATGGATTCCAACTGCACGTTCCGGTCAAACTCCGGCCCCTTCTGGTCCCGCAGTGCCTCATAGCGCTGGATATGAGCCTTCTGCTTGGTGGACCTGGCCCTGGCTCCCCGCTGGATCCAGGCCAGCTCGGTGCGCAGAATCGACTGGCGCTTGCGCTCACTGGCCACCGCCATATCCATCCGCTCCGCCTTCAGCTTTACAAAGCCCTCATAGTTGGTCTGATAGCTGTAAAATTTCCCCTTGTCCAGCTCCACGATCCGGCTCACTACGCTGTCCAAAAAATACCGGTCATGGGTAATCATCAGCAGGGCTCCCTTGAAGCTCTTTAAGTAAGTCTCCAGCCAGTCCGCCATCTGGCTGTCCAGGTGGTTGGTAGGCTCGTCCAGGATCAGAAGATCCGCCGTACTGAGGAGCACGCTGGCAAGCGCCGCCCGCTTTCTCTGCCCGCCGGAAAGAGTTTCGATCTTGGCCTCGTGGTCTGTAATCCCCAGGCGGTTCAGCATCGTTCTCGCGCTGGCCTCCAGCTCCTCCCTGGAAGTAAAATGCGGCTCCTTCTCGTTATCCCGCACCACGCTCTGAAGCACCGTGTCTCCCGGAACAAATTCAGGAATCTGGGGCAGATACCGCATATAAAGGTTCCTGCCCCGTGTCACACTTCCCTCATCCGGCTCCTCCAGGCCAGCCACAATTCTCAGCAGGGTGGATTTTCCGGTTCCGTTGATGCCGATTAACCCCACCTTTTCCCCTTCATTGATGGAAAAGGAGGTATCGTCAAACAACAGACGTTCTGTATACGATTTTGTCAAATGTTCGATGGTTACCAGATTCATATTTCATCCCTTTGTCTTGATATCAGTTACAATATTCGGTAAATTTGCAACTTCAGTATATCATTTCCTTCCCGGCCGTGTAAAGGGGAAATAGACCCTCGGACTAACTGTCATACCCCAGTTCCTCTCTTGTATAGGAAGGAACGGTCCGCTTAAATTCCTCCTTTATTTCCTGCTGAAGCTGAGGTGATTCCAGAATATCGCAGGCAGTCAGCGCCAGGGCTTTTGCTCCCTTGATCGCCTGATCAAGGCCGTGAGGAGACTTGGCCGCCTCCATAAATCCATGGGTATGGGTATCCGCTTCGCCAATTTTTAAATAGGGCTGGATGGTAGGTACCTCCAGGCTCACGTTTCCGATATCCGAAGAGCCGTACTTCATGGTAGGCGAGGGATACTCCACCGTTTCTCCCATCTCCTCCAGATGCCGCCTGAAGGTTTCGTCCATCATCCGGTTGGAGTAGCGCTCCGTGTACATCAGGTCGGACTGAGTTTTCGCCGTAGTCCCAAAAAGGGTATTGACCGTTTCAATGGCCCGGTTTAAGGCCTTCTCCACCACCAGAAGGTCCTTCACTTTGTCCCCGCGAATACAGAATTCACAGGAGGCATATTCGGGAATCACGTTGCTGGCCGTTCCCCCCTCTATGATATAGCCGTTAACACTGGATTTTAACGGAAGAAGAGCTCTCTGGGCATCCATTAAGTTAAAGGTCTGAATTACGGCGCTCAGAGCGTTAATCCCCTCCTCGGGCCTGGTTCCATGAGCCGGCTTTCCAAAATACTCAATTTTCACCTGCTTTACAGCCAAACCGCCCCGCTGAACCATGTTCCGCTTGGCCGGGTGAATCATCATGGCAAAATCCACATCCCGAAACACTCCCCTGTCGCACATAATGACCTTTCCCCCGCCGCCTTCTTCCGCCGGGGTCCCAATCACCAGGATGCGGCCGCAAAGGTTCTCAATCACCTCCCCAATTCCTATGGCCGCCCCCATAGACATCGTGGCAATCAGGTTATGGCCGCAGGCATGACCCATGGGAAGGGCATCGTACTCTGCAAGGATGGCCACCGTAGGGCCGCCTTCCCTGCCCCGTTTTTCCCCAACAAACGCTGTTTCCAGTCCGGCCGCCCCTTTTTGCACATGATAGCCGTATTTTTCCAGAATTTTTATCAAGTTGTCACAGGCAAAAAATTCATGGAACGCCAGTTCCGGATGGCTGTGAAGGGACAAAGCCAGTTCTTTCAGCTCCTGACTTACGGCATCGATTTTTGCCTTAATTTTCTGACTGTTTTCCTTAGACATACTAAACCTCCTCCTGATCCACTGGGATTTTGATCCTTTAAACTCCATTATATGCCCTGTACTTTGGGGTTTCAACACGGAACATAAATTTTCCCCGTTTTCCCGATTGCCCCGGCCACTCTCCTGGTATATAATGGTTCCTGATCCCGGCCGTCAGTCCAGACTGCCGCCGCTTTTATCAACATCAAAAAGGAGTTCTGTCATGATTACCGATCTGACCGTCAGCCATCCCCGCCATACCCTGTGGCGCTTTGCCCTTCCTATGTTTGTCAGCGTAATGTTCCAGCAATTTTATAATCTCGCGGACAGCATGATTGCCGGCCGCTTTGCGGGGGAAGATGCCCTGGCCGCCGTAGGCGCCTCCTACCCCATTACCGTAATCTTCATGGCCTTTGCCGTTGGAAGCAACCTGGGAGCATCGGTGGTGGTCTCCCGCCTCTTCGGCGCCAAAGATTACCGGCAGATGAAATCTGCCGTATCCACCGCCTTTTTGTCCTCCGGTGCCTTGAGTCTAGTTCTGTCTGTGCTGGGCTGGCGGTTCTGTGAATCTCTGATGGCCCTCATCCACACACCGGAAAACATTTTCGCCGACGGCGCACTGTATCTGCGTATTTACATTTACGGCCTGGTTTTCCTGTTTTTGTACAATGTCTGTACGGGAATCTTCACCGCCCTGGGGGATTCTAAGACCCCGCTCTATTTCCTCATTGGTTCCTCCGTGGGAAACATCATCCTGGACTATCTGTTTGTAGCCTGGTTTCACATGGGAGTGGCAGGAGTGGCCTGGGCCACCTTTCTGGCCCAGGGGGTATCAGCTTTTCTCGCCCTGGGCGCCCTTATCCGCCGTCTGGGGACTATCCCCTCCTCCGGCAGATCCCCTCTCTTTGTGCCTGCCCTCTTAACGCAGATCGCCGCTATCGCGGTACCCAGCATTTTGCAGCAGAGCACCCTCTCTGTGGGTAATCTCTTTGTCCAGGAAATTGTCAACCGCTACGGCTCCGCCACCGTAGCCGGTTACTCTGCCGCCGTCAAGATGAATACCTTTGCAATCAACTGCTTCATGGCCTTCGGAAGCTGTCTGTCCAGCTACACTGCCCAGAATCTGGGCGCCAAAAAGCCGGAGCGCCTGTCCCTTGGATTTCGGGAAGGAGTCCGGCTGTGTATGATTGCCTCTGTTCCGTTTTTTGTGGCGTATTTTTTCTTCGGCCGCGCCATCATGGGGCTCTTTCTCACCTCTGACAGCCTTCAGGCCATCGGCTGCGGCGTAGAATTCTTAAAAATTCTGGGCCCCATGTATTTCATGATCTCCGTCAAACTGATGACCGACGGCATCATCCGCGGCAGCGGCGCCATGGCCTACTTCGTGGCCGCCACCATCCCGGATCTGGTGCTGCGCATTCTCTTTGCCAATCTTCTGAGCCGCCATTTCGGCAGCACAGGCATCTGGATGGCATGGCCCTTCGGGTGGGTGGCGGCTACGGGGCTGACCATTTTATTTTACCGGAGAATCGTGACAGGGAAGTTTAAAATCCCGAATCTCCAATAATCCCTGCACCAGTGCTTTCGCGCTGGTCCTCAAGATAATCTCCCCCTTCTTGGCCGTTGCCCCGGAGGGGTCCCCGCCGATGCCGATGGGTTTTCCTTCTTCTGTCTGCCAGTCCTCCCCCATCCAGCTGATGGAAACACTCCCGCCAAAAGGAGAGAGCGACTGATTTCCTGCAAAGGCCGCAGGAATTCCCGCCTGGGCCGTGTCCAGCTTTACCAGAGAGGGGTCAATGGCCATCACCATGGAAGTCTCCATCTCACCCCCGTGGAAGTCCCACACATTTCCCGGGCTTACGGTAGCCTTCACATCCGGGTGGCCGAAGGCGCCGGAGGACAGGATAAAGGCCAGAATGCCGAAATCGCTGCGAAGCTCCCGGCTCAGCACCTGGACAACGGGGGTATTGCCCCCATGGCACACCAGAAAGGCCAGCTTTTTAAAACCGTGGCGGGCCAGGCTGGCTCCAATATCATACAGCATATGGTAGTAAGTATCCGGCTTAAAAGTGATGGAACCGCAGAAGTTCTTATGTTCCGTGCTGAGACCGATGGGAATGGAGGGAAAGATCAGCATAGGAAAATCAGGGTCCGCCGCCAGCAGTTCCTCCTTCAGATAGCGGGGCATGGTATCTGCAATCAGGCCGTCCGTTCCCAGAGGGGCCTGATTTCCGTGCTGCTCCAGCGCACCCAGGGGGATCAGCACAATGGTATGCTCCCGGTCAATCTTCTCCATTTCCAGTCTGGTCAGTTCCCGATAGTACTGAATCATCGCTGCGCCTCCTTACACTGCCCGAAAAGCCGGAGAGACCGCATGAAGACGCTCATAGAGAAAATACCCGATGAGGTAATTGATTCCCAGCTTCAGAATATTGAAGGGTATGGTCGCTAAAATGATGAACGTGGTCAGATTCGTAATGGCCGGATTCACCGCTGCCACCATCTGAACCACCTCATCCAGGGACACTCCCATAGCGGCAGCATAAAGGGGCAGGGTAATAAAGGCGTTGACAAAGCAGGCAAATGCCGTCCGGATGACAATGCTGGCGGAAAGAGACCACACTGCTGCCTTCCGGTTCTGCCCCATCTTCCGGTAAATCAGCCACAGGGGCACTACAAACAGCGCCACACCGATGAGATTGGACAGCTCGCCCACATAGAAGGAATTGGTTCCCACCGTGATCAGCTTGATCAGGATCTTAATAATCTCCACCCAGGCCGCAGAGGCAGGCCCCATGAGGAACAGTGCCATCACTGATGGAACATCGCTTAGATCCACCTTATAAAACGGCGGCATCAGGGGAACGGAAAATTCCAGCGACATCAGAACGCCGGCCAGCGCCGCCAGCATCCCGGTATAAATCAATTTCTGTGTTGTCCATTTTGTTTTCATTGCGCAAGCCTCCTAATATAAATGGTCGTGTAACTGTTCCGACTGTCATCCTGAACCGTTACAATGATTCGCCATGAAACAAATCTTCTGAAAGCAAAAAAATCCCAGGTCCTTTCGGGGACCTGAGATCATTCGTTCCGTTCCATATAAGTAAGGCTTTTGCTCCTTGCCTACAAGAATGAATTTCTTCTCTCATCCAGACTGTAACTGTCGGTTTTGGAATCTCACCAAATCAGCCGCCTATTGGCGGGTCGCGGACTGTACCGCCGGTAGGGAATTGCACCCTGCCCCGAAGAATTGATTCATATGCTAACTGTAGAGTAGCACAAAGCGGGCAGGGTGTCAAGAACACTTTATATCTGGTTTATTCAATTCCTGAAATCTCGCGCTGGCGTTCGGGGTCTGCGGCCAGACGCTCCGTAACATCTACATATCCCACATCATCATAGATTTTGTCCGTTTTGTATTTGAGCAATGTAAAAATCAGCACGGTTACAGGGGTCAGATACAGCAGAGGAATATACGGAATAAAGCCGGTTACCGATACTCCTAAAACGCCGCAGGTAAACACGGTATTGGCATTCCAGGGAATGAACATACATCCATAGGTTCCCCCTGCCTCCAGGTCCCTGGAACAGTTCATGGGCTGAAGGTTGTATTTCTTGTACATCGGGGCCATCAGAGTTCCGGTCATTACGATCGCAAAGTTCTGGCTGAAGGCAATGGCATTTCCGATAAACCCAAAAAGAATAGTAATAAAGGACAGGGCCGTAATCGAATGGATTCTCTTTGTGACCACTTCCGCAATCCGGTTGATTACCTGGAGATAATCCAGCATTCCCGCAATGGTAAAACCGAAAAGAGTAATGCCGGCCAGACTCCACATACTTTCAATACCGCCTCTGTTTAACAATGTAGATAAGGTTTCATTATCTGTTGCCAGAGAAAATCCATTGTAGAATACGCCAAAGCCCTCTGCAACACCCATTCCCTGATAGAAAATCGCCACCAAAATTCCAGATACAGCACCGCCCAAAATCGACATCAGCGCAGACTGTTTCAAAATTAAGAGCAAAGCCGTTACGATCAGAGGCAGGAGAGCTATAAGATCCAAATGGAAGTTTTCCTGCAGTCCATTCATTAAAGCTACTGTTTCCGGAGAGTCAATACTTCCCCCATACTGCAGACCGATTACCAGGAAGAAAATAAGGGAAATAATGTAGCCCGGAATCTGGTCATAGACCATATGACGGATATGTTTGAAAATATTTACTTCCGCAATGGAAGAGGCCAAAATAGTGGTGTCAGACATAGGAGACATCTTATCTCCAAAGTAGGAACCGCAGATAATCGCTCCTGCCGTAATAGGAGAAGGGATTCCCATACTGTTTCCGATTCCAATAAGAGCAACCCCGGCGGTCCCTGCTGTACCATTGGAGGTTCCGCAGGCCAGAGATACCAGAGAGCACAGCAGCATAGCCGTCACCAGGAAAATTTTCGGATTGATAAATTTCAGCCCAAAATAAATCAGCGTAGGGGTTGTGCCTGCAGCAATCCAGGCGCCAATCAGAGCTCCTGCCGCCAGCAATACAAAAATTGCCGGCAGGGCTTTACAGGTAAAATCGATGGCCGCTTTTTCCATTTCCGCAGAAGTATGTCCATGGAACAGGCCAAAGGGGATCACAACAACCCACAGCATAAAGAACATGGAACCCATGTCTCCGTTCAGAACACCTTTCTGGATGGCGATCGCTGCACACACAACTACAAACAGCAGCACTGCCGCAAAAAGCGACACTTCTTTTTTCGGTTTCTTTTCATTATCCTGCTTCATAACTCTTGCCTCCTAATTCCGGACAGACAGCACAGACCGCTGCCTGTCTCCTTTGTCAATCTACACTGTCACACCATATACATCCTTCAATACCTGCGCTACCTGACGGATATCCCCTCCTGCTTCCGGAATCTCTCCCAGATAACCGGCCGTCACCGCAGTATCCTTCACGCCGCTGGCAGTAATCAGCATAACTACCCGCTCGCCCTCTTTGATCGCTCCCTCCGCTCTGAGACGTCTTAAACCAGCCAAAGTCGTAGCGGAAGCGGACTCACAGAATACTCCCTCCTTCTGGGCCAGATCCTTCTGCGCACGGCAAATCTCCTGATTATCTTCCAGGGATACAGCCAGACCATTGGATTTTCTCAGTGCATACAGTGAATGATAGGTTCCCATGACCGTAGACATGGATGAGGCCACGCTCCCCCACGCCTTAACCGGCTGAATGACATCCGCACCGGAATGGAATGCCCTGGCAACGGGTCCATAATCCTCTACTGAAACCATCTGAGGGATTTTTTCAATAAATCCCATCTCTTTCAGCTCCTCAAAACCTTTCATAATGCCAAAAAGGGCATCACCATAGCAGATCGGCACCACAATCTTATCCGGAAGTGATTCCATCTGGCGGAACAACTCGTAAGCAATCACCTTATAGCCATCAATCGCCCACGGATTGCTTCCGACAATCGGAATCGTGTAATTGGTAGCCGGATACCACCCATATTGCTCCACCAGTTCCTTCATCACAGCCCAGCGGTCTGCCGTAGTCGGTACTCCTACCACCTTTGCACCGTAAACCTGCATAAAAGTTTCCAGCGTCCGGTTGACCCCTTTAACGGTTAGAATAATACATGGAATACCGGCCTTAGCTGCAAATGCTGCCCCGGAAGCGCCATTATTTCCCGTGGAAGCATAAACCACACCCGGAGCGTGAAGCTCCAGCGCCTTATTAACCAGCACTCCGTTGAGACGATCCTTATGGCCCCAGGTGGGATTCCTGGTTTCGTCCTTAATATAAAGCTCCACTCCCAGTTCGTTTCCCAGCCGCTCCAGTCTGGTCAGCGCCGTATTTCCCACGCCCAAATCCACCAGGGTACGTTTCTCCTGAAACGGCAGTACCTCCAGATAGTCCTGAAGCCTGTTTCCCGGAAACATCTTTAAAAATGTCTCCCGCTTTCCGTCGGTCCTGGGCAGTTGATAGAGCGGCGTAATGTTGGAAACAAAGTCAGCGGTCTTACAATGCGGACATCCCTCAAACATCTGCTGAGAATCATACTCCTGTCCGCATTTCAAACACCTGCATTTTCCAGTATACATCCTATCCCCTCCTTGCGTTTTTTTAATATGCTTATTATAATAACGATGTTTCTTATTTGTCTAGCGAATATATTAGATCATTATAATTCGTTTTTCGAATTATTGCAGCAAATTAAAACCGCTCTTCCATGTGAAGAACGGTTCTTTTCTGTCCCCTATAAGTCCTGGCTGTTTTCCTCGTAGAATTTCATCCAGTCCTTCAGGACCTCTGTATTCAAATTTCCCCTTTGATAGGCCATATAAGTAGTCATACTCCGCACCGGAAGGTCATATATGGGAATTTCTATCAATGTTCCCTCCTTCAGCTCCTGTTCCAGCATAGCGGCCGGAAGAAAACAGCATCCGGCTCCAGCCAGACAAAATTGTTTTGCACTGGCAAGCATATTGCTGTGGACACAGAAAACCATTCCTCCGCTCAGGGTATGCTTTGATATATCTTCCAGATAACTGTCCCATATATCCGAATAGATTAACGGGATCTGAGTTAGGCCCTGTTTCATGATTCCCTGTTTCAGACCGCCAAAAACTTCCGGTGCTCCTACAAACAGAATATCTGTCTGTTTAAAAAGCCGGCTGCTTATGCCTCCGCTGTTCATCTCGTAGGCAATAAATGCAAGGTCCAACAGCTTGTGCTGCAGCATAGGGATCATATCTTCGCTGTGCTCAATTTCCACATGGAGAGAAACATCCGGAAAACGCTCTGAAAATCCAATTAAAAGCTTTCCAATCCAGCGATCATACATCCACTGAGCACAGCCAATGCGCAGTGTTGCCCGAAACTTCTTGTGCATATGGATTTCCTGAAGGGCCTTCTGATTCAATGCACTGATCTGGTTTGCATAGGTCAGAAAAGCAGCCCCCTCTTCGGTCAGGTGAATTCCATTTTTGTAGCGGACCACCAATCTGGCTCCTATATATTCCTCCAGTGAACGGATCCGGTTGGAAACCGTGGACTGGACAATATGAAGGATTTCTGCAGCCTTGGTAAAATTCCGGCAGCTGGCCAGGACAATAAATGTCTGAATCTCATCCATATCCATATAGCCTTTGCCTCCTTTTTCTGCCTCCTAATCCTTCAGCACCAATTCCACCGGACAATGGTCCGAGCCCATGACTTCCGTATGGATCTTCGCATCCGCCAGCTTATCCTTCAAGCTCTCTGACACGCAGAAATAGTCGATGCGCCACCCTGCATTCTTGGCCCTGGCGCTGAACCGGTAGGACCACCAGGAGTAGATCCCCTCCTGGTCCGGATAAAAATACCGGAAGGTATCGATAAAACCCGCATCCAGAAGCTTGGTAAACTTTTCCCGCTCCTCGTCGGTGAAGCCCGCATTTTTCCGGTTGGTCTTGGGATTTTTCAGATCAATCTCCTTGTGGGCCACGTTCAGGTCCCCGCAGAAAATCACCGGCTTTTTCTCCTCCAGCTTCTTTAAATAAGCCAAAAAATCCTCCTCCCAGTGCATCCGGTAGTCCAGACGGGCCAGCCCGTCCTGGGAATTGGGGGTGTAGCAGGTTACCACATAGTATTCCGGAAATTCTGCGGTAATCACACGGCCCTCATGGTCATGTTCTTCAATTCCCAGCCCGTAGGACACTGACAGGGGTTCCTCCTTTGTGAACATGGCTGTCCCGGAATATCCCTTCTTCTCCGCATAATTCCAGTACTGGTGATAGCCCGGCGTTTCCAGTTCAATCTGTCCTGCCTGAAGCTTGCTCTCCTGAATGCAGAATATATCTGCATCCGCCTCTTTAAAATAATCCAGAAATCCCTTTCCCACGCAGGCCCTCAGACCGTTTACATTCCAGGAAATCAGTCGTTTCAAATCTTGCTCCTCCTCTTGTGGAATTTGTAAAACTCCCTCTGTCCCATCAGCCCCTCTTTAGGCCGGGTACTCCAGACGGGACTGGGGAAACTCATCAATATGGTCCAGTACCTCCAGGTACCGCTTGGCCAGATATTTGGCCATTCCCAGGTTCATATCCAGGTAATTGCCGCAATCTTTGGGGGCAGCTCCTGGAATCTCTCCCTCAAAATCCCGGATGAATTCGTACATCTCCTTTACTAACGGCAGGATTTCCCGTGAAGTGTAATCCCCGGCCAGCAGAAGGTAAAATCCCGTTCTGCATCCCATAGGGCCGAAATAGACCGTTTTAGAACCGTAGTCCTTGTGGTTTCTCAAAAATGTAGCTCCCAGATGCTCGATGGTATGGACCTCCGCTGTGTTCATAACCGGCTCCTCGTTCGGGGAAGTCATACGCAAATCAAAGGTGGTCACAACACTGTCTCCCACCTGGTCTTTTCTTGAAACGTATACGCCCGGCTGAAGCCGGATATGATCGATCGTAAAGCTTGCAATTTTTTCCATAGTAAGTACCTTTCCTTTCCGCGCCCCCTTAGCTGCCTCATTTCATTCCGGCATAACGGCGGCGCAACTGATGACAGGTCGATTATAGCACAGTTTACTGTCTTTTCAAAGGGACTGGATCGCAAAATGCCCGGAGCAGAATGCTTCTGTCCCCGGGCAGTAACGTTATATACCTCTGTATTGATCTGGTCGTTCCGGGCATCTCAACATGCCGCGTTCTCCTTAGTCGTCCGCTTCCTCGCTCTCGGTCAGCGTGAAGGTGAAACGCTTTCTGGCCATCTCATCGCTCTCCAGATACTCATCGTAGGTTGTAATCTTGTCAATCAGCTTTCCGTTTACGATCTCCATGATCCGGTTGGCCGTGGTCTGGACAATCTGATGGTCACGGGAGGAGAAAATGATCACGCCCGGGAACTTGATCAGTCCGTTGTTCAGAGCGGTAATGGATTCCATGTCCAGATGGTCCGTAGGCTCGTCCAGCATCAGAACATTGGCTCCGGAAATCATCATCTTGGACAGCATGCAGCGGACCCGCTCTCCTCCTGAAAGCACCTTCACCTTCTTCACACCGTCCTCTCCCGCAAAGAGCATGCGGCCAAGGAAACCGCGGACATAAGTCACATCCTTGTCCGGAGAATACTGAGTCAGCCAGTCCACAATGGTATCGTCATTGTCAAACTCCGCGCTGTTGTCCTTGGGGAAGTAAGCCTGGGTGGTGGTCAAGCCCCATTTGTAGCTGCCCTCATCTGGCTCCATCTCGCCGGCCAGAATCTGGAACAGCGTAGTCTTGGCCCGCTCATTTGGTCCTACCAGGGCAACCTTGTCCTCTCTTCCAAGGATAAAGGAAATGTCATCCAGCACCTTCTCGCCGTCAATGGTCTTGCTTAAGTGCTCTACCGTCAGCACCTCGTTTCCAATCTCTCTGGACGGACGGAAATCAATGTAGGGATATTTGCGGCTGGAGGGCCGGATATCGTCCAGCTGGATTTTTTCCAGAGCACGCTTTCTGGAGGTAGCCTGCTTGGATTTGGAGGCATTGGCGGAGAATCTCTGGATAAATTCCTGGAGCTCTTTGATCTTCTCCTCCTTCTTGCGGTTGGCTTCCTTCATCTGCTTGATCATCAGCTGGCTGGACTCTACCCAGAAATCGTAGTTTCCGGCGTACAGCTGGATCTTTCCATAGTCGATATCTGCAATCTGGGTACATACCTTGTTGAGGAAATACCGGTCATGGGATACCACGATCACAGTGTTCTCAAAGTTGATGAGGAACTCCTCCAGCCAGGCAATGGCATCCAAATCCAAATGGTTGGTGGGCTCGTCCAGGAGCAGGATATCCGGATTGCCGAACAGTGCCTGAGCCAGCAGCACCTTTACCTTCTGAGCGCCGGTCAGAGTGCTCATCTGGGCATAGTGGAACTCTGTTTCAATTCCCAGTCCGTTTAAGAGGTTCTCCGCATCGGATTCCGCCTCCCAGCCGTTCATAGTGGCAAACTCTCCCTCCAGCTCCGCGGCCTTTACGCCGTCCTCCTCGGTAAAGTCCTCCTTGGCGTAGATGGCGTCCTTCTCCTTCATAATCTCATAGAGACGGGCATTTCCCATGATTACCGTGTCCAGCACGGAATACTGGTCATATTTAAAATGGTCCTGCTGCAGGAAGGAAAGCCTCTGTCCCGGCGTGATCACCACTTCACCGCTGGTGGGCTCCAGCTGGCCGGAAAGGATTTTTAAAAATGTGGACTTTCCCGCGCCGTTTGCTCCAATGAGGCCGTAGCAGTTGCCCTCCGTAAATTTGATATTTACATCTTCAAACAGCGCCTTTTTCCCTACCCGCAGGGAAATGTTGCTTGCACTAATCATACATTCTTACCTTTCTTGAAATCTGTTGTTGTTCTGATTATCCTTTTTCAGGCAAAGAAAAGAGTCCGCAAAAGGGACTCTTCCTAACCTTTTACCATATCAGATTGTACAGGGAAAATGCCTATTTTGCAAGGGTTTTTCGCATTCCCCGCTGCTTTTGTCCGCAAATATCTCCCTCTGCCCTCAAAAGCTGCCGTTCCCGCTCCTATGAATGTACATTCTGGACAATCCTTCCTCCCCATCGCCCCGGACCATGCAGTAAAATTCCCAACCATAGCGCTCATAAAAGGAAGTGTGGTCCGTCAGCAGGTACAGGGTGCCGACGCCCCTTTCCTCCATATCCCTGCAGACCCGCTCCAGAAGAGCTCCCGCAATCCCCTGACAGCGCCAGGCTTCCTCCACATACACCGCGCAGACATTGGGCGATAAATCCTTCCGGTTATGAAAATCATTTTCAATAACGCCCAAGCCTCCGACGATCTGCTCTCCGTCCAAAGCCAGGTACCACTGAGGCACGGGGTCATTTTTCCTCAGGCACGCTTCCATGCTCTCCAGGTAAGCCTTCTCCGGGATATTCCATTTTTCATGGAACCAGCGGGCTCCCTCCTGTTTCAGGTCAGGCCTCTGCAAAAGTGAAAATATCTGGTATCTAACTCTCATCGCCCTGGGACTCCGCTTTCAAAATCTCGATGGGGAAATTCAGGCCCTGGGAGGTTACATAGATCACCGTCACCCGATCTCCGCTGTCCTGAGAGAGGGCTCCGTCCTCAATGGGGCAGTTGTCCTTCAAAAGCTGCAGCTCGTGGCCCTGGTCTGTCTTCAGAGTGAAGCTGCTCATAGCGTTAAACAGGGTAGTGCCTGTTTCCTGGCAGATGGTCCACTCCTCCTGCTCCGGAAATACCGCCACCAAATCCACATGTTCCAAATCCTCCTGGGACTCCAGTTCCTCCCCAATGTAAGCGATGGCAATCTGAACCTCCGGTTCAATCTCCTCCTCCACATCGCGGATCTGGCTAAGGGAAATCTCGTAAGTCACGCCCGTATCCGCCAGCAGAGAAAACTGGCTGCCGTCCTGAGACTCCTCCGTCACCGTTCCTCTCAGCATATGGTAACGCTCAGCCGCCGCCTGAGTCGTTTCCTCTTCCGTTGTCTCCTCCTCAGTCGTTTCCTCCTGTAAAGCCTCAGTAGTCTCCTCCTGGGTTGTCTCCGTCTGAGCAGTCTCCTCTTTCTTTCCGCAGCCAGCTGTTGCCGCCATCACGCAGAGGGCTATCATTCCAATCCATATATACCGTTTCATTCTAATCTCCTCCTTTGCATTCCAGCTTAACATCATAATGGTGGAAAAACAAGGAAATTTCTATTAAGGCATCTTTAATATTTTATCCGTAACAATCTGAGACGGCGGGAAAACTTCTCCTCTTTCAGCCATTCTATCATCCCATTCATCCAGATTCCGGGCAGAAACCGCAGATACAAAAGGAAAATACAGCGGGCCGCCCTCGGTGACAGATCCATCCCTTTCACCCCGTCCTGACTCTTTTCCTTTAGTATGTCCATTTTTTTGGATTTATGGTACACTCTTGATAAAGAAATGATCACGGAAGGAGCTTTTTCCGATGAACGAACCGACCCTTTCCAAAATCCGGACCCGGCCTGGCTTCAAAAGCTTCTTTTCCAGGAAAATCTTCTGGTCCAGGCATGGAGTATCCGGGGTATTCCCATGATTTTCCCTCTGGAGGACAGCCCGGTCTTTCTCTCCGCCCTGATTCCGAAGGAAGACGAGCCCTGGATTTATACCCGTGGAATCACTCTGGCCCTGGATTACCTAGGACTCTCCTTCCAGCAGGCCCTTGACTGGCTGCTCCAGGTAATCGCCGGCCTGGATGTGCTCTCCCTTGTGAGCAAAACTGTCCTTGATGAAACACTGGCCGGTTGGATTCTCCCCCTTCTTCCCCGGGAAAAGCAGGCGCTGTGGTCTGCCCCTTCCATGTATGGAAGGCCTGACCAGCAGACAGTCGGAGGAGCGGTGGTTTCCTTTCTTCTGCGACCCTGCTCCTTCCTTGGCCTCGTGGTATTTTCCGGTCGCCAAGGCAGCCAGCCCGTATTCACCTCTTTTAAACGGAAAACCGGCTGCTCCCTGACTCCTTCGCCGGAAGGCGAAAAAGAGCTGGTCCGCCGTTATCTGCACTGCTACGGCCCCGCGACTCCCGCCATGTTCGCGGCCTGGCTGGGCGCTTCCAATCAGCAGGCCAACCGCCTTTGGAAAAACGTCACCGAAGAAATGGAGCCGGTAACCCTGTCCGGGAAAAAAGCCTTTATTCTCGCCAAAGACCAAGGAGAGCTTTTTTCCGAACCCTCTTTTGACCAGGAGCTGCTGCTACTGGGAGGTCACGACCCTTACCTGGACCAGCGGGACCGCTGGGTCCTGCAGGAGGATAAGACATGGCAGCGAAAAATCTGGACTACCGTTTCCAACCCCGGCGCCGTCCTTTACCGCGGAGAAGCCATCGGCATCTGGAGCAGCAAGAAAAAGAGCAAGGGCCTGGAAATCCGCTTTTCCCTCCGAAATGACGTTTCCGAAAAAGAAAAACTCCAGGACCTTGCCCGGTCCTATGCTGCTTTTCGTGGACAGGAATTGCTGAAAATCCTCTTCACGCCCTCCTGAATTTAAGACAGATTGCCCCACTCTGTTTTGCTGCTGCCAGAGCTTCAGACCGCTGTCCCATTGTGCCTCTGCTTACAGTTTTTGCACAAGCCGCTCCATATCCGTCTTGGAAATCCCCAATGCCGCCCCGGCCTGTTCCGCGGTCAGATGCAGATTGCGCATTACATTTTTCAGGCTGAACAGCTGAGTGCTTTCTGTAACTTGTTTCGTAATCTGATCCGTTACCTGCTCTGTAACCTGCTCCGTTACCTCCCCGCGGAGCTCTTCCTTTACCTCCCCGCGGAGCTCTTCCTTTACTTCCCCGCGAAGCTGCTCCTTCAGAATCGGAGCCATCTCCCTCTGCCAGTCTGCTTTCCAGTCCTGAATCGCTTTACACATCTTTACTCCCTCCTCTTCCGGCTGAATCCTCAGATC
>DWYS01000021.1 GCA_019118585.1 Candidatus Enterocloster faecavium
TACTGGTCCGGAACGCCGATGGCGTGCATGATGGAGGCCGCATAGTGCCGGAGGTCATGGAACCGGAAATAGGGGACTGCCGTCTTTTTTATCGCAGTCCGGAACTTGCCGCTGATTTGATTGGGGTTAGCCTTAATGATGGGGCCTTTGATTCCCTTTAGCCGTTCCATCACAAAATCTGGAAACTCCACATCGCGGTAGCTGCCCGGTGTCTTGGGCTGTTTAATAATCCAGGTCCGATCCGGGCCCATGACTTTACTTTTGCAGACATGGACAATATTTCCGCGGATGTCGGTGCTGTTCAGAGCGCAGATTTCACCGCGGCGCAGCGGGCCGAAGGCAGCCAGCAGGACAGCAATTTCCAGCTCAGTTCCCTGGATATGCTCCAGGACGCGCTTAATATCCCAGTCATTGGGGCAGTACAGCTCCGGCTTTTTCTTGGCTGGCAGCGTGACCTTCAGGCGCAAATCCGGAGCGAACATGTCAGCGGTGGAGCTAAACTGGCCGTAAATGTTCCGGATGGTCTTAGGAGCCAGCCCCTTCCCTACCAAGTCACTAATCCACAGCTGCACATCCGCACTGGTGAGCTCAGAGAGCGTCAGAGCGCCAAATGGGCCGGAGATATGGTTCCGGGCGTTCTTTTCATAGGCTGCCACCGTAGAGGGGCTCAGAGCCGCTTCTTTGAGCTCGATATACCGTTCCGCTGCCTGGTGTACGGTCAGAGGCTGCCGTTGCTCCTGGGGCTTCTTGTTCTTCTCCAGCACCTTCCATTCATCGGCCAGACGTTTAGCCTCCTTTTTTGATGGGGCCGTGAAAGACTTGTAGTGTCGCTTTCCGGAATCATCCGTATACCAGTATACTTGCACCCGGACATTCCCAGAGGGCAGCTTGCCCTTCTCTTTTTCTTTGGGTTTTCTTGCCATTTATGTTTCCTCCTCTAAAAAAATGGTATAAAAAATACAGCCGCACAAACGTTCGTCTTGCGTGCTGCCCCCAAAGATGGTATGATTGTTTTGGATGTATCGTACCATCTTCGGAGGGTATGGACTTTGTGAACCGGTTCCTGGTTGCCGCCAGGGGCCGGTTTTTTACTAGTTACTTATGCGATTTCTTCAATCCGTCTTTTTAGTCTCCGGACTTCATTTTTACTTCAATTTCTTAATAAAATCTTTCTTAATTATTTCATCATATTCGCCTAAATCCGGCGAGATGGCAGAACTAAAAACTTTTTGGATTATTGATTCAAACATTTCTAACGTACAGAGGTTAAAAGGACCGACAAAATTATGATAAACATCCGAAGCAATCTGCTTAGAGTAATAATCTTCAAGTCCTATCATGTATGTAGCAACAAACTCGTCAATATGTATCGGAACGTAGCTTTTTAAAACTTCTACGTTTTTTAATTTTAGGCCGCGTTTATAGCCTATTAACCAATAATTTTCGCACCCGCTTACGGAAAGCAAAAGAGAAGATAATAGAGGCTTAATGGCGTTTTGCGGTTCTCCTTTATCCTGCAGTAGCTGATAAATACTAATATATATTTCGTGGAGTCGAGAGTATTCATATTGACTAAGGCTGTAACGTTTCTTTTTAATTTCTAATAGCTTTCGATTAAGCAAGGATAATATAATATTTTCAAAACTTATGTCACTGTTTGATATTTCCTTCATCTGAAGATATTCTTCAATTCCAATTCCCCATTGGGAATTTTGTCTTATCTTTATAAAATCATCATGAGACACAAGGAAATCTATGCCTTTTTGCGACAATGAATAGTATGGCTCTGCCAGTAATTCTATTTGGCTTAAATCAATCTCGTTTAAAATCCTCTCTATGAGAACGGGCTTATTTCCAGTCTTTTTCAAACCATTCTCAACCAATATTGTTTTGAGTTCCGAAACCTTTAGCAAGGAAAGAATGTCTTTTTCGGAAGCCGGTTCAATAAGTTGTCTTTGGCGCAATTCATCAAAATATTGCTCTACATTGATTATGCCAAGTTCATAAGCCACATAGCCTGGGAAACGCTCCCCTTTTTTTCTAGGGGATTTATTAAAAAGTGAAAGAAAAATGGTCATCCTATAATCGGGGTCAATTTTCCTTTCTGGATTCGTATTTTTTTCTTCGTCAGTTTCAGCCTTAAAATTATCATCGGTTTCGCAACTTTGAAGTTCATGCTTGCTATTATTAAATAATTTCCAAAACATGTTACGCACTCCTTTAATTTCCTCTTGACTCGAACATATGTTCGGTATATAGTAAATATAAGGAATTTCAAGTGTTTTTGCAGAAGGGGAGAGGTGCCAGGTGGATTACAAGCAACTACTGCTCGATTTAATCGAGCGGGCAACCGATATGGAAATGCTGGAATTAATCTATCGGTTTGCCAAAAAGTTACTGGACTAGGCTGCGGCCTAGTCCTTTTTTGCAAGCTTGTTTACCAGGCGTTCTATATCCTCCCAATCTTTTTTGTCTAATTTACTCATAGCCTCAATCAGACGCTTTTTAAATGTTCCATCTTCTTCCTTTATCAAATCACCCAGAAAATCGGTAATCTGCTGGTTACGTGTTCTTTGAATAAACATTTCACCCTCACCGGTACGGAGCCAGGTTTCGTTGACATCAAATTCCCTGCAAATAGAAACGGCCATTTGGTCAGTGAGGTTTCTCTCGTTGTTTTCTAATTTGGAAATAGCAGTCTTTCCAACTCCTAGGCGCTCGCCGAATTTCTCCATCGTTAAATCGAGGTATTTTCTTATTTCCTTAATTCGTTCACCTTGTGTCATTTCTTCACCTCCTCTGTATTCAGAATATCACCATAATATAAAAATGTCAATCAAAAAAGTTGGCAAAGGGGACAAAAAGAGCTTGACATAGACCCCATAGGGGACTATAATGTACCCATAGGAAACAAAAAGGAGGTGATGAACATATGGACGAGCGTGAAAAAGAGATTGCTCAGAAAATCGCAGAGGCAGTCCCTAAGATGGACGATTTTACCAAAGGCTACCTGCTGGGGCAGGTAGAGGCGATGGCGCACAAAAAAGAAAATGAAGAGCCGGAAGCCAAGGCAGGATAGGCAAAGGAACGAGAAAAGAAAGGAGGTGATAGGGCGTGAGTAAGAAACCCAAAAAGAAAAAGACCGCTTCTGGCGGGAAGCAGTCTTTTCAATCAGGCATATCTCCTAAAGATATACGCACATACCGGGAAATTGCTAATCAATCTTATCAGGGCAAGATTTCTCCGGTAAGCAAGGTGTGATATTGCCGAAGGGCTTCGGTAATCATTAAGCTGGTTAACTCAATTTGAGCGGTCGTGAAATTATATTTTTTCATAAGTTCTTTAGCTTGCTCATTACTTGCAAAGCTGTCAACCAGTGATTCGTGAATTTTGAAAATATCATCCTTAGTAATATTACTCATTCAAACAATCTCTCCTTTCTATATACTCGGTCACGGCAATGACCTGTATCAATATTATAGGCGGGCGAGAACAGGAAAACAAGAATGATTTATCGGAGCAGCCAGACAAGAAAGGAGCGTGAAGTGTTATTTGAGTATTGCGGATAGGACGAACATTGCATGCTTCTGCATATTGATTACATTGTCAATTTTAATGGGGATTATATGCAGAAGCATATGGAAAGAAAGGTGGATACCGAGCCTTGTCTGGATTATATGTGTGGATTTGGCCGGGATGTTTCTTCTAATATACCGGATAATGATTTTGTAAGGCTGGAAAAATGTTCCTGGGCTTTTTCCCATTCATAAGCCCTAATTAATCGCAAAAGCGTGTCAATATCTGGCCACAAGGAAGAGGGGACATATACATAAATAGCATAAAAAGATTGTCCACATTCTTGTAATGCTGCAGAATCTGCGCGGAATAAGCATTTGCCAACTGACGCAATGAAATTATCGATAACCGTTCTCTTTTTGAGATAGTGATTTTCAATCTCTTTATTTTTAGCCTCTAATTCAGTAAGCCGAAGTTGAAAACGATGATTCATCCAAGTCGTTATGACTGGAGAAACAATAGAGATAATTAAAGTGACCACAAGAGTTATCCATGCGGCAGTAGCAGACCAATCAACCATATATCTTTCCTCCTTGTTAAGTGCCTCAACGTGGTGGCACTGGCATCTAAAGTATAAGGCGAGGAAAAACAAATAGCAAGAATTTCCATTGAGAAATTTCTGATGGAGAAGAAAGGAACGCGAGAAAGATGAGAGAGGAACTGATACTTTTGGCCATAGTAGAGATTTTACTAGGGGGCCTGGCGCTTCTTTTTAACTCAATGAGCGAAGTTTTGGGAGGCAGCGGAAACATTTTCAAGACGTATGTTGTTTGTACATGTGTATTTAATATTATCGTTGCTCTGCATGGTTAGGAATAAGGAGGTGAGGAAGTTGATAAAGCAAACTCCGGAACAGAGAGCACTAGATGACGTCTGGTGCCTGATGGGCGAAGCCAAAAGGAGAAACCGGTTGGACGAAGCCGGCCTGGCGAAATGTATGGGTATGGGGGTCAGCACTTTGGGAACACGAAAAGATGACCCTGGGAGCATATCTGTTAAAGAATTGCTGATTTTACTGAAGCTATCCGGCAAAAGAATGATGTTTGTGGAGGTGATATAAATGCGTCGATATAGGCTTGAAATGGTCCCGGAAGATGGACCGTTTTATGATGAGTTGGTGGGGGCTCTGGAAGAAGCGAGGGAGCAGCAGAAGGCAACGGAAAATTTTGCTCTGGTATGCGCGTTTCTGATGGGGGTCACTGCCGTGCTGCTGGTGCTGACATGGAGCGGTAGGATTGTGATTTGAGAGGAGGCGAAGAAAGAACAATGTCAAAATGGGAAGTGATGAGGAATACCGGCTGTTATCAGGTATGGCGCCAAACTCGGCCCTTACGGCCAGGAGAGCCCATGCACAGCGGAGTCCGGGAGATGAGAGGCTGCTTCCATACAGAGGCAGAGGCACAGGCGTATGCGGACCAGCTCAACCGGGAGGAGGAGGAAACGGATGGCGAATAAGCAGGAAATCTTAGACAGGCTACTGGCTACACTACAGGCAACCAGGCTATTTCGTGACCTGGCAAGCCTGGAATACGAGCCGGAGCACGAGATGGTGACGGCGGTCTACGAGGGCGGGGCAACGCTCCGGGTAAACGTTGCGGGCAACTCAGGTTTTGCGATGATCAAGGACGTTTTAAGATTGCTGGCATGAAAAGAGCCTCCCCGGAAGCCGCCGGGAGAGGCAAAAACAAAAACAAGTATACCCCTATTATACAGGGGAAGAGGAGGAAAAACAAGATGGCAATGAAAATTAACCGCCTGGAAATCGAAAATGTAAAACGGGTCAAGGCAGTAAAGCTGGAGCCTGCGGCAAATGGGCTGACCATCATCGGGGGCAATAACAACCAGGGCAAGACCTCCGTGCTGGACGCCATTGCCTGGGCACTGGGCGGGGACAAGTACCGCCCTTCCCAGGCCCAGAGAGAAGGTTCCGTAATCCCGCCCAACCTCCATGTGGTCATGAATAATGGCCTGGTTGTGGAGCGGAAGGGGAAAAACAGTGCCCTGAAGGTGACGGATCCCAACGGAGAAAAAGGAGGGCAGCAGCTCTTGAATGAGTTTGTGGAGCAGCTGGCCTTAGATCTCCCCAAGTTTATGGAGGCTTCCGGGAAGGAGAAGGCGGGGATCCTGCTGCAGGTGATCGGGGTAGGGGACCAGCTGACAGCCCTGGAAAAGCAGGAGAAGGAGCAGTACAACGAACGCCAGATGATCGGGCGGATTGCGGACCAGAAAGAGAAGTATGCCAAAGAACAGCCATATTTCCCGGACGCCCCGGCGGAGCCGGTGTCCCCGTCAGAACTGATCCGGCAGCAGCAGACCATCCTGGCCCAGAACGGGGAAAACCAGCGCAAGCGCCAGCGGCTCCACCAGCTGGAACAGGAATACCAGGCCGTGACAGACCAGCTGGCGGGGCTGCTGCGCAGGCAGACGGATCTGGAAGCAGACCTAAAGATTGCCAGAACGAGCGCACGGGGACTGGAAGACCAATCTACTGCCGAACTGGAAGCCAGCATTGCAAACATTGAAGAGATTAATCGGAAGGTCCGGGCCAATCTGGATAAAGAAAAGGCGGAAGAGGATGCCAGAGAATACCGGCGCCAGTATGAACAACTGACTAAGGAGATTGAGAATACGAGGAAAAGTAAAACAGAGCTTCTGAAAAATGCGGAACTTCCCCTTCCGGAGCTGTCAGTTGAAGAGGGAGAACTGGTTTATAAGGGGCAGCACTGGGACAACATGTCCGGTTCAGACCGTCTGAAAGTGGCCACCGCTATTGTTCGGAAGCTGAACCCGAAATGCGGCTTTGTCTTATTGGATAAACTGGAGCAGATGGACCTGATGACCTTAAAGGAATTTGGCGAATGGCTGGAAGCAGAAGGGCTGCAGGCCATTGCCACACGGGTCAGCACAGGGGGAGAATGCAGCGTAATCATTGAGGATGGATGCATTGTCGGACGGGAACAGCCGGCAATGGAAATGAAGAAATGGAAGGCAGGTGCGTTTTAAATGCAGATTATCCGTGGAAAAATCCCGGGCGCGAAGAAGGTGGTGGTATACGGACCGGAGGGAATCGGCAAATCCACCTTTGCCGCGCACTTCCCGGAACCATTGTTTATTGATACCGAGGGCAGCACAAAGGATATGGATGTAGCCCGGACGGAATCACCGACCAGCTGGATGATGTTAATGGAACAGGTCCGTTATGTAAAGAACCATCCGGAACTTTGCAGGACCCTGGTGGTGGATACGGCAGACTGGGCGGAAATGCTCTGCATCACCCAGATATGCGATAAGAACCATAAAGCCAGTATTGAGGAATTTGGCTATGGCAAGGGCTATGTATATGTGCAGGAAGAGTTCGGCCGGCTGCTGAATGCTTTGGAGGAGGTGGTAAAAGCCGGGATTCATGTGGTCTTGACAGCTCATGCCAAGATGCGCAAGTTTGAGCAGCCGGATGAGCTGGGAGCTTATGACCGGTGGGAAATGAAGCTGACTAAACAGACAGCGCCTATGGTAAAAGAATGGGCGGATATGGTCCTGTTTGCCAACTATAAAACCTTTGTGATCAACGTGGACGGACAGGGAGTCCAGAAAGGGAAAAATAAGGCCCAGGGCGGAAAACGTGTCATGTATACCAGCCATCACAGCTGTTGGGACGCCAAGAACCGTTATGGGCTTCCGGAGGAACTGCCCTTTGAATATGAGGCAATCCGGTCGGTGATGGAAAATCAGGACGCGGACGGAAAGCGGCGGGAGACAACGGCTCAAAATGCTGCGGAGCAGCCTGTAAGCGAACAGGAATACTTTCCTGAGCCCAAGAGCAGCCCAAAGCCTGAAACGGAAACGAAGAGAACTGCACCGGTGGATTCAAAGCAGGAACCTGTAGCAGAAAACAAGCAAATGGAATTGAACCTAAAGGCCGGGGCCAGTATTGAACCGGACCCCAGGATTAAAAAGAGCCTTCGGGACTTGATGATTGCCAACGATATTTGCGAATGGGATATTCAAAATGTCTGCGAGGCAAAAGGCTATGTTCCCGTTGGCACGCCGGTAAGGGATTACGATGAAGTAAATCCCGGGATTGTGGATGGACTTCTGGTCGCTTCCTGGGACCAGGTATACGCGGCAATCCGGGAAATGAAAGAAAAGGATGCATTAGTTTTTAATTGACGAGGAGGTAAATGGAAATGAGCGAATACAGGGAAATGGGCTGGGACGAAGGTTTCAGCAAAGATTTCAGTGAATCAGATTTTATTGTCCTTCCGGAAGGGGACTATGATTTTACGGTGGAGAGTTTCGAACGGGGCAGATATGAAGGCGGCGATTGGATTCCACCCTGTAATAAAGCAGTGTTGAAACTTCGGGTGGACGGCCCGGATGGTCCGGCAATCATCACACACAATCTGTACCTTTGCACGAAGGATTCCTGCCGGAGAGGCATCTATAGGTTCTTTGAGGCCATTGGACAGGTAAAGGACGGGGAAGATTTACGCCCCAACTGGAGCAGCGGGTTCCTGGTGGGACAAACCGGGAGAGCTCATATCATCCAGCGCCCGGATAAAAACGACCCCAGCAAAATCTTTAACAATGTCAAAAATTTTTATCCGAAGCAGGTTAAGAAATTCACACCGGGGAGCTTTTAACAATGGAACTGAGACCATATCAGGAAGAAGCCAGACAGGCGATTGAAAAACAGTGGGAAGATGGAGTTAAGAAAACACTTCTGGTGCTGCCGACCGGCTGCGGAAAAACCATTGTCTTTGCTAAGGTGACAGAGGACCAGGTCCGTCGGGGAAAGCGTGTTTTAATCCTGGCACATCGGGGAGAACTACTGGAACAGGCGGCAGACAAAATCGGTAAGGCTACCCGCTTAGGCTGCGCGGTAGAAAAAGCGGACCAAACCTGCATAGGAAGCTGGTTCCGGGTCGTGGTTGGGTCCGTACAGAGCCTGATGCGGGAGAAGCGGCTGAGCCAGTTCCCGGAGGATTATTTCGGGACCATCATCATTGACGAGGCCCATCACTGCATATCCGGCAGCTACCAGAAGGTCCTGGGCCATTTCCCGGAAGCCAGGGTTCTGGGAGTGACGGCTACCCCGGACCGTGGAGACATGCGAAATCTGGGAGAGGTGTTTGAGAGCCTGGCATATGAGTACACCCTACCCAGGGCGATCCGGGAAGGATACCTGTCCCCCATTAAAGCTATGACAATCCCCTTGAAACTGGATCTGTCCGGGGTGGCGCTCCAGTCCGGGGATTTTAAGGCCGGCGATCTTGCCACGGCCCTGGACCCGTACCTGTACCAGATTGCGGAGGAGATGGCCAAATACTGTAGGGAGAGGAAAACGGTGGTATTCCTGCCATTGGTCAAGACCAGCCAGAAGTTCCGGGATATCCTGCTGGAAAAGGGCTTCCGTGCGGCGGAGGTCAATGGGGAGAGTAAGGACCGGGCGGAGATCCTGGAAGATTTCGACCAAGGGAAATACAACGTGCTTTGTAATTCCATGCTTCTGACCGAAGGATGGGACTGCCCGTCCGTGGACTGTGTCGTAGTGCTGCGGCCCACAAAGGTACGCAGCCTTTACAGCCAGATGGTGGGCCGGGGAACCAGGCTGTATCCGGGGAAAGAGCACCTGCTTTTATTAGATTTCCTCTGGCATACGGAGCGCCATGAGCTGTGCCATCCGGCCTCCCTGATCTGTGAAAACGAAGACGTTGCCCGGAAGATGACCGCAGACCTGGAGGCAGCCGCAGGCTGCCCGGTTGATTTGGAAGAGGCGGAAAAGAAGGCATCGGAGGAAGTGGTGGCGGAGCGGGAGGAGGCCCTGGCGGCGAAGCTGGCCGAGATGAAGCACCGCAAAAAGAAACTGGTGGATCCCCTGCAGTTTGAGATGAGCATCAAGGCGGAGGACCTGGCCGGATATGTGCCCAGCTTCGGCTGGGAAATGTCCCCGCCATCCGAGAAACAGAAGGCAGCCCTGGAGAAGCTTGGGATTTGCCCGGATGAGATTGACAATTCCGGGAAAGCGGAAAAGCTGCTGGACCGCCTGGCAATCCGCAGGAACGAGGGACTTACAACCCCAAAACAGATCCGTTTCCTGGAAAGCAGGGGATTTCAGCATGTAGGAACCTGGCAGTTTGAAACCGCAAAGAAGCTGATTGACCGAATTGCGGCAAATGGATGGAGGATTCCGGAAGGGATTCGGCCATCAGAATATAAAGAAGGAGCTTAAACAGAATGGACAGCCAGTATAACCTTTTAGAAGTATTAGACCATATCAATCCGGCAGAGCTGGACTATCAGGACTGGCTGAACGTAGGCATGGCCCTGGAATACGAGGGTTATGGCGTAGGCACATGGGAAAGCTGGAGCAGACGCGACCCCGGACGCTATCATGCGGGGGAATGCGCAAAAAAGTGGAAAGGATTCAGCGGCACGGCACATGAGCCGGTAACAGGAGGCACGATTGTCCAGCTTGCGAAGGAGCAAGGCTGGACTCCCCCCTTTGACCCAGGGAGGGGTTTTGGATGGGATGAGTCAATTTCGCTCAATGGGATTGTTTTGGATAAGAACTGGGTGGAAGAGATGGAAATTGACACGCCTGATCGTGACTGGGACCCGGTAAAGGACCTGGTGCGGTATCTGGAAACTTTGTTTGACTCCACAGAAAATGTGGGCTATGTCACTCGGAGCTTCGAACGGGACGGAAAACCCATGCCCACAAAGGGCTGCTGGGACCGGACGGCGGGGCAGCTGATCGAGCTGCTGGAGCACTGTAACGGCGATATAGGCAGCGTCCTGGGCGATTATAACCCAAAGGTAGGGGCCTGGATCCGTTTTAATCCGTTGGACGGAAAGGGCTGTAAGAACGACAATGTGACGGATTTCCGGTATGCCCTGGTGGAATCGGACAGCATGGAGATTGAGAAGCAGAACGCGCTGATCCGCGAGCTGGAACTTCCGGTAGCCTGCCTGGTCCATTCCGGGAAAAAGAGCCTCCACGCTATCGTACATATCGATGCAGGCAGCTATGAGGAGTACCGCAAACGGGTGGATTACCTCTATGATGTGTGCCGGAAAAATGGATTGGACATTGACAAACAGAACCGGAATCCTTCCCGCCTCTCCCGCATGCCGGGAGTCATGAGGGACGGACAAAAACAGTTTTTGGTTGACACGAACATTGGGAAGGAGAGCTTTACGGAATGGAAGGACTGGATCGAAAGTATCAGCGACGATCTCCCGGATCCGGAAAACCTAAAGGATGTATGGGATCATCTGCCACAGCTGTCCCCGCCGCTGATCGATGGGGTACTGCGGCAGGGACATAAGCTACTGTTGGCAGGCCCTTCCAAGGCTGGGAAATCTTTTGCTCTTATTGAGCTTTGTATTGCCATTGCGGAAGGGAAGAAATGGCTTTCCTGGGACTGTGCCCAGGGGCGTGTGCTCTATGTGAACCTGGAACTGGACCGGGCCAGCTGCCTGCACCGCTTCAAGGATGTATACGAATGCATGGGGCTCAGGCCGGACCACTTGACGAACATTGATATCTGGAATTTAAGAGGGAAGTCCAGGCCGATGGACAAGCTTGCCCCTATGCTGATCCGCCGGGCCTCCAAGAAGAATTATATCGCGGTTATCATTGACCCCATCTATAAGGTCATTACCGGCGATGAGAACAGTGCCGACCAAATGGCCAATTTCTGTAACCAGTTTGACCTGGTGTGTACGGATCTGGATGTTGCGGTGATCTACTGCCACCACCACAGCAAAGGAGCCCAGGGAGGAAAAAAGAGCATGGACCGGGCCAGCGGGTCTGGCGTATTTGCCAGGGACCCGGACGCCATGCTGGATATGATTGAATTGGAGCTTTCTGAGAGTGTATTGAAGCAGGAAGAAAACAAGGCCGTCTGTACGGTTTGCAGGCAGTACTTAGACGCCCATTTTAAATGGGAGGACGAGCTGTCCCAGGATGATTTATGCAGCAGCTACCAGATGATGAATTACTGCGAGAACAAGCTGAGCCCGCCGCAATGGGAGGATTTAAAGGCGATTACCGAAGCAGCAAAGACAAAGGCCAGGGCGATTACAGCCTGGCGGATTGAAGGGACGCTGCGCGAGTTCCCAAAGTTTCCGGCGGTCAATTTGTGGTTCGATTATCCCTGCCACCGGGTGGATGATGTAGGAATCCTGGGGGATATCCAGCCGGAAGCGGAGCGGCCTGCCTGGCAGAAAAATTTGAAACGGAAAAAGACGCCGCAGGAAGCGAAAAAGGACCGGATGAAGAGCCTGGAAGAGCAGTATGAATCCTTAAAGAGCTTCAGCAAAGAGGGGATTGTGACGGTTAAGGAGCTGGCGGAGAGTATGGGAACGACAGAAAAAACAGTCCGCAACCGGATCAAAGAGCACGGGGGATTCTGGATTGATGAAGGGAATGTAGGAAAAAAATAGAGGGAAATTTCCGGAGGGAAATCATTTCCCTGGGAAGGGAAAATATCGAAAAATTTCCCTTTTCCCTCATCAGGGAAAGAGGGAAAATACCGGGGAATTTCCCAATTTCCCTCAGAGGGAAAATATCGGGAAATCTCGGAATTTTCCCAGGGAAGGAAATACTATATATACTACGTATATATAAATTTTCCCTTTCCCTTACGGTCAAGGGGGAAAGGAAGGAGGGCGAAAGCTCACGCCCTCCCTCCTACCTTCCCCTTCCCTTGACAAAAATGATTTCACAGACGGCAAGACGAATTTCACACTTTAAAGGAATGATGTAAAGATGGTGATAGAATTTTTTATGCCAATGAATCCACCTACCTGCACCCATCAGGAAAAGCAGGTGCGTGTGGTAAAAGGCAAGCCGGTATTCTATGAGCCGATGGAGCTGAAAGCGGCCAGACAGAAATTGACCGATTATTTGTCCAGGCATATTCCACAGGAGCCATGCCGGAATGGCGTGAGGCTGATGGTAAAGTGGTGCTTCCCAAGAGGGCGGCATAAAGATGGCAGCTATCGGATTACAAAACCGGATACAGATAATCTCCAGAAGCTTTTGAAGGACTGTATGACAAAATGCGGCTTTTGGACAGATGACGCATTAGTGGCTTCCGAAATCGTGGAGAAGTTTTGGGCGGAGGTGCCTGGAATTTATATCCGGGTGGAGAGTTTATGATTGACCTGGAAATTTTAAGCAATCAGCAGATAAAAGAAATTTATTACGATGTGTACAATGGTTTTTGGAAAAAATACCGAGATCATGTTCCGGAATGGAAATCAGAAGAGTGGAATCGAATTGTGGAACATGAAAAACAGTTGAGGCGAAAACACAAAAATTGCCCGCTGATTTTGCACATGATTCAGGATTTGATGGATCAGTTGGAAGCCAGAAGCCGAAGGAGAGGTTATGAACCGAGCAGAGAGAAGGCGTCTGAAGAAGCAGCAGGCAGCCAGAGGGATTGAGAAGCAGATCAAGAACGATATCTTACAGCAGGTAGATAATGACCGGGTGGAAGCGTTGCTGTCCTGCTTCGTTCTGGCGTTGCATGAAGAGTTTGGTTTTGGGAAGGAACGCTGCCTTAGGGCATTATACCGGATTGACAGCTATATGGAACCATACGTTAGCAGTCAGGAGAGTGTGAAACAGCTGAAGGACAAGGTCAGGGATGAGGTTGGGATTTTAATACACTGTTGAGGAGGAGATATGAGCAAAAAGCAAGAGAAAGCAGATAATCAGATTCATGTCTGTGTTTACTGCGGTAAGGAAATTCTGGATGAGGCAGTAGTGATTAGGACCAGGAAAAGGAAGTGATGTGTATGCGCTTTATAAACGTGCGTTTGGAACGAGAAGAGATGAGTCATGCGGAATGGTCGAAGAATATAGGGCATAGACCAAGGTAATTAGAGCTTGAGTTATATTAAGATTTTGGAGGTGCAAAATGCGGGAAATAGAGAAGATTCTGGAAGAGATAGAGGATTTACAGGATATATCTGGATGGGACTTGCAGACTGTTCAGGGAATATTAGGCATCGTTCGCAAACACATGTCAGGTAAGGACAGTAATGTCCCTACCGATGACGGCTGGATTCCAGTGGAGGAGCGGCTTCCGAAATACAAAGAACGATGCGGAAATGATGATAATGGTAATCAGTACATGAAACGCTTAGAGATAGCATATATGACTGACACTGTAGAGTATACTCATGGGTATTACGACGGACACAAATGGCTTGATAAAAGACACGATATTATTTCAAATGTTATAGCATGGAGAGTTCACGAGCCATACTACCCTGAAAGGAGCGGGAAATGACACTAAAAGAAGCGATTGGAATTAAGATTTAAGGAGGAAATGGAAAACATGGTGGAAAAGGAAGCAATGGAAATTATTGATTTCTGGAGAGACCTATATAAACCAAAGAAAGCACAAGAGGCACTGGAAATGGCAATCACCGCGCTCAAAG
>DWYS01000001.1 GCA_019118585.1 Candidatus Enterocloster faecavium
TTATCTCTCTATTCTTTATATATTGCAGTTGTTTTCACCCGCTAATTGCTAATTTTCGGGTGGCTTGTTTGCTATACACTTTTTTGGTGGTTTACCTCTACTTCTTTGTTTCAAACTTAACCTCCTTAACGCATCAGCTTCTGAAGGGTCGTCACCAATTCATCGATGGTTTCATCCTTCCCGTTGCGGATGTCCTCCGCCACGCAGGTCCGGATGTGGTTGGCCAGCAGCACCTTATTAAAGCTGCAGAGAGCTGCATTCACAGCGGCCACCTGGGTCAGAATATCGGTGCAGTAGGCGTCCCGCTCTACCATCCCCTTGATCCCCCGGATCTGCCCCTCAATGCGGTTTAAACGGTGAATCAGATCTTTATACTCCTTCTCGCTTCTTTCCTTTGTTTTATGACAATTACAGACTTTTTCTTCCTGCGTCATGCATCTGACCTGCCTTTCTATCACACTACTGTTTCCAGCTGAGTGTTTCCTTATGTTGGAATGTTTTTCTTTTATTTACGCTACGGTCATAGTATATACCCCTATAGGGTATCTGTCAAGGGTGTTGAGAAAAAAGATCAAAAAAACTGCCGGAAGCCAAATCATATCAGCTTCCGGCAGCGCCAGTCCTTTATGCAGTTTTTGCTTTTTCAACATATGAAAGGCGCCTTTTTACATTCCGAACCTCGCCCTCCAAAAAGTTCACTCGCAGATGAAGCATTTCCTTTTCGTTTTCGATTCTCAATGCCTCGTCCAGCTTTCTCATAAGATCCGCGTGGCCTTCTCCGATAATTTTAATTCCCCTATCCGTTTCATTTTCCAGATGAAGTTCAATTCCAATTACCCGGGTTTTTAGACTTTGTACCTCACCGCTTAGCGTCCGGACGTCTTCTTTGACCTCCTTCATCTCACCTTTCAGGACTCGGACGTCTTCTTTGACCTCCTGCATCTCTCCCTTCAGAACTCGGACGTCTTTTTTGACTTCCTGCATCTCCCCCTTCAGGGCACGGACATCCTCTTTGACCTCCTTCATCTCTCCCTTCAGGGCACGGACATCCTCTTTGACCTCCTTCATCTCTCCTTTCAGGACTCGGACATCCTCTTTGACCTCCTGCATCTCATTTTTCAGGACTCGGACATCCTCCTTAACCTCCTGCAAGTCCGCGGAAATTGGTTTCAGCATACGTTCCATTGCCTGAAGCATTTCTTGTTCCGTCACATTTTCACCTCCTCCCGTATCCGAAAATGAGTCCGGCTCTCCATCCAGACTTTTGCACCTCTCACAGTGTCCTGATTATACCATGGGATAACCTCAAAGTCTATATCGGATTCTTTTACGGAACGTTTTCCAGAGGCGAAATCACCGCTCTGAACAATAGTCAAAAACTGCCGGAACCCAGGATATTCCCGGATTCCGGCAGTCCTTTTTCTAAGATATGGCTTTTTCCTCCTCCTCAATTTCCGCCAGGCGTTCTTTAATCCACGCCAGCTCGTTCTCCATGCAGTTCAACTTGATTTTCAGGATTTCAATCTCCCTGTCCTGCTCAGACAATTCTTCAATATTCGGACAATAAAGCTTGAGCGTATCCATAAGCGCCTGCTGAACGTCCCGACTCTCCATACCTCTCCCTCCTCATTAACAAAACTCGGGCTGAACAAACTACCGGCTAGTTGCACCTATTATACCTGTTTTCTGCTTTCCTGTCTACATAAGGAATCCGCCGCCTTTCGGATGTCCCAAAAGACGGCGGCATCACAACACCTTATTTAAGCGGAAATACCGTCATAATCCACAGCACCGATACAACACAGCACATCAGCGACAGCGGCCAGGAAATCTTTATCATGGTTTTCTGGTCATATCCGCCGTATCCCATAATATAGGGAATCGCAGAGGTGGCGCTGGGCGTCATGTAAGCGGACAGACAGGCTGCCTGGATCAGAATCATCAGCCCGATGGGATTGCTTCCGGTAGCGGCACAGGTCGCAATGGCAATCGGATGATAAATCAGCATGGTTCCCCGGTTGGACATAAACTGAGTCTGGATAAACGGAACAATAAAGAAAATTCCACTGCAGTAGCCCAGTACCGTCAGTACAAATATAATAAGACAAATCGTCAGCTGGCTCATCTGTATTCCCCCTTACCAAAGTCTGAAAAATATGTTTTCAGTGCAGTAAAAAACAATGCTTCCCCTTCAAGATACCCCTCTGTCCTCCGGACCAGAAATCCATGTCTAGCCCCTTTGATTTTCTTCACTGTCACCGTTACCCCTGCCTGTGCCAGCTTCCCGGCAAACTTCAGAGCCTCCTGACACAGTGTATCATGCTCCGCTGCCATGATGGTAAATGGAGGCAGGCCTGTCAGCTCTTCATTCGAGGCAAAAATCGGCGATGCGAAAATTTCCTTTCTCCGTTCCGGAGCAACGTACCAGTCATTGTACAATCTGGCATTTTTCAAGCGCTCCGGCTCCTGGTCAGCCCCGGGCTTTTCTCCCGCATCCGTATCCAGATCATAAGGCGGATAGCAGCTGACCGCTCCCAACGGCATGTCTTTTCCCGCCTCCCTCATCATAAAAAGAATCGCCGTGATCATATTCGCTCCGGCGCTCTCTCCTGAAAGAACGATTCGACTGGGGTCTCCCCCAAAATCGCCGGCATGTTCCTGAAAATAGCAGACTAAATCATATCCTTCCTCAACTGCATAGGGATATTGGTATTCAGGAGCAATCTTATAATCCACGTCCACCACTAAACACTGCCCGTTGACTGCCAGAATTCTGGAAAACCCAAAATCTCTTCCCCTGTATCCCTTGACAAACCCTCCTCCATGGAAATTGATCAGCACCGGCAGCTTTTCCTGCTCCGCAAAAGGCCGATAGATATAAGCGGTTACCTTCCCGTGCCGGGTGGGAAATTCCTTCTTTTCCTGACTCTGTACCGGATATTGGTCCAGAAGCGCCTGGTCTACCTCCTGTCCCACTGCCTGGCTGCGAACCCGTTCCAACTCGTTCATTGTGTCCCCTCCTCGTATTGTTGTAAAACCATCTTACCTTGTTTTTTCCTGCATGTAAAATTAACAAATATTTGGAAACATAAATATTTTTTATGTAAGCTGTCACGAAAAAAGGCTAAAATTGCCGCAAAAAAGCGTCCTGACAACGAAAATACTCATCATCAGAACGCTTTTCTCTTTACCGATCTTTATAAAATTTTCTGATATAATGGATCAGGGTACGGACCTCCTCGCGCCGCCACCCTTCTTTGGTCCATGCGAGATAAACCGGAACCAAAGGCTCCTCCTTCAGAGGCTTCCCGGTAAAATGTCATTCCCTCATCCGTCAGGGCCATCCCCTTGCTCCTGCGGTTCAGCAGCCGGATCTGAAATTCCTGCTCCAGCTCCCGTATGGCTGTACTGACCGCAGGCTGGGTCACAAACATTTTTTCCGCCGCTTTCGTAATGCTGGCCAGTTCACAGGCCGTACAGAAATACTTCAGCTGAAGAAACGTCATAGGAACACCCCCTGCCCGTTTTCTTTTTATTTACCCTACAAACTTCGACCAGTATCCCGCCGCAAACAGCACAATCATCACCACCGGCAGCACGTAGGTCACATAAACTCTGGCCCAGGCCGGGAATTTGATGCCTGTTCCTTCATTTGCCTCCGCCATGAACTTCTTAAAGCCCCATCCGTAGCGGCTGGTGCAGAACAGCAGATAGATCAGGCTTCCAATGGGAAGCAGGGTGTTGCTGGTAAGGAAATCCTCCAGGTCCATGATGGTACTCCCCTCCCCGAAGGGCGCGATGCCGCTGAGTACGTTGAAGCCCAGCACACAGGGAATGGAGAGAACGATCACCACCACAATGTTCACCCAGGCCGCCTTCTTGATGGAGCAGCCCGTCAGGTCCGTGGCAAAGGAAATCATGTTCTGGAATACGGCGATTACCGTAGAGTAGGCTGCAAAGGTCATAAAGATGAAGAACAGCGCTCCCCAGAACCGGCCCAGAGGCATATGGTTAAACACATTGGGCAGGGTGATGAATACCAGGGACGGACCGGAGGTGGACTCGATCCCGTAGGCGGAGCAGGCCGGGAAGATGATCAGTCCCGACATAAAAGCCACGCAGGTATCCAGAATCAGCACATTGATGGCCTCTCCCGTCAATCTCCGCTCTTTGCCGATATAGCTTCCGAAAATCGCCAGGGCGCCGATGCCGATGCTCAGGGTAAAGAAGGACTGACCCATGGCCGCATAGAGGGATTCGCCCAAACCTGCTTCCGTCATTTTTCCAAAATCCGGCTTCAGGTAGAATTTTAATCCCTCTGAGCCGCCTTTCAGCATCACGGAGTTCACCGCCAGCACGATGAGGAGCAGGAACAGACAAATCATCATGACCTTGGTAATCCGCTCCACTCCATCCTGGAGTCCCATCATGCAGATGGCAAAACAGATGACCACGGTAATGATCATAAAAATCATCATCAGTCCGGGCTGGCCCATGAGAGCATTGAACTCATCTCCCACTGCCGCCGCATCCAAGCCCACAAAGTCACCCTTGGCCATCTTAAAGAAATACAGAAGCATCCATCCGGCCACTGTGGTGTAGAACATCATCAGGATATAGTTTCCGGCGATGGCGATGATCTTTACCAGATGCCATTTGGTTCCCTTGGGCTCCAGCACATCAAAGGACAGGGCCGCGCTCTTGCGGCTTGCTCTTCCCACCGCAAACTCCATCACCACGATGGGAAGCCCAAGAGCCAGCAGAAACAGAATGTAGACCAGCACAAAGGCCGCTCCTCCGTAAGCCCCTACGATATAGGGGAACCGCCATACATTTCCAAGGCCGATGGCGCAGCCTGCTGAGATCAGGATAAATCCCAATCTGGATGAAAATTTCTCCCTTTCCATGTCACAAAACCTCTCATTCTCTTTTTATTCTTTATAAATCGAACAGGGACAGCTGATTGGACTGGGGCAGATCCTTTAAAAGTCCCAAATCCGCCATCAGCGAACAGATGGTACCGTTGACCTTGGTGCGGTTGCTGAAATCCTCCCTGGACAGGAAGGGTCCGTCCTTCACCGCATCCACCACAGCCTCCGCGGCCTTCTCCCCCAGGCCGTCGATGCTGCTCAAAGAAGGCATCAGCTTTCCATCTATGATCTGAAAATCCCTGGCCTTAGCCTTATAAATGTCTATAGGCACAAAGTCAAAGCCCCTGGCGTACATTTCCTGGACGATCCGCATATCCCTCAGAGTATCCTGCTCCTTCTTGGACAGGGAGTCGGAACGCTTCTTATAGTCCGCCAGATAATACTCCAGCTTGTCTCTTCCCTGGCACATGATCTCGTAAGAAAAGGCGCTGGCCCGGATGCTGAAGAAGGCCGCGTAGTATGCCAGGGGATAGAAAATCTTGCAGTAGGCGATGCGCCATGCCATCATAACGTAGGCCGCCGCGTGGGCCTTTGGGAACATGTACTTAATCTTTTTACAGGACCATATGTACCAGTCCGGCACCCCGTGGGCCTCCATCTCCGTCACCCATTCCGGCTTGAGCCCCTTACCCTTTCGCACGCTCTCCATGATGGTGAAGGACAGTCCCTCGTCCAGCCCCTTGGAGATCAGATAGATCATAATGTCATCACGGGTACAGATGGCCGTCTGAATGGTAGCCTTTCCCTCCTGGATCAGGGTCTGGGCATTTCCCAGCCACACATCCGTTCCGTGAGCCAGTCCGGCGATTCGGACCAGGTCGGAAAAATATTTGGGCTTGGTATCAAGGAGCATCTGCATGGCGAAATCCGTCCCGAACTCCGGCACTCCCAGGGCCCCTAAAGGGCAGCCTCCGATATCCTCCGGCTTAATTCCCAATGCCTCCGTGTTCTGGAACAGGCTCATGACCTCTTTGCTGTCCAGGGGGATATCCTTAACGGGGTCAATGCCCGTCAGATCCTGGAGCATGCGGATCATGGTGGGATCATCGTGTCCCAGTATGTCCAGCTTCAACAGGTTGTGGTCAATGGAGTGATAATCAAAATGGGTGGTAATGGTGGAGGTGGTCATATCGTTGGCCGGATGCTGCACCGGTGTAAAGGAATAGATCTCCTCTCCCAAAGGCAGCACGATGATGCCTCCCGGATGCTGGCCGGTGGTACGGCGCACGCCCACGCATCCCTGAACGATCCGGTTGATCTCACAGTTTCGCTTCCGGCTGCCCCTCTCCTCGTAGTATTTCTTTACATATCCGAACGCCGTCTTGTCCGCCAGGGTACCGATGGTCCCCGCCCGGAAGGTCTGCCCCTTGCCGAAGATAACCTCCGTGTAGTCGTGAGCCTTACTCTGGTACTCTCCGGAAAAGTTCAGGTCGATATCCGGCTCCTTGTCTCCCTTAAATCCCAGGAAAGTCTCAAAGGGAATGTCAAAGCCGTCTTTCTCCAGAAGCGTGCCGCAGACAGGGCATTTTTTATCAGGCATATCGCAGCCTGCCATGCCGGAAAAGGCCTTCACCTCCGGGGAATCAAAATCGTAGTAGCGGCACTTGGGACAGTGATAATGGGGGCTCAGCGGATTCACCTCCGTAATGCCCGCCATAGTGGCCACGAAGGAGGAGCCTACGGAACCTCTGGAGCCTACCAGATAGCCGTCCTCATTGGACTTCCACACCAGCTTTTGGGCAATGATGTACATTACCGCGAATCCATTGGTAATAATGGAGTGAAGCTCCCGCTCCAGCCGGTCCACAACGATTTGAGGAAGCTCCTCCCCATACATCTCGTGGGCCCGGTCGTAACAGATTTTCGTCAGGGTCTTATCGGAGTCCGGGATCACCGGAGGACACTTATCCGGCCGCACCGGAGCGATCTTCTCGCACATGTCCGCCACCTTCCGGGTATTGGTCACCACCACCTCGTAGGCTTTATCCGGCCCCAGATACTCAAATTCCTTTAACATTTCTTCCGTAGTCCGAAGGAAGAGAGGCGCCTGCTCGTCTGCATCCTTGAACCCCTGTCCAGCCATAATGATCCGGCGGTAAATCTCGTCCTGCGGGTCCAGGAAATGCACATCGCAGGTAGCACAGACCAGCTTGCCGAACTGTCCTCCCAGCTCCACAATTTTCCGGTTTAAATCTCTCAGCTCCTCCTCCGTCTTCACCGTACTCTTCTCATCCCGCAGCATAAATGCATTGTTGCCGATCGGCTGGATCTCCAGATAGTCGTAAAACCTTACCAGCCTGGCGATTTCCGAGTCCGGAGCTCCCCGAAGCAGGGCCTGATACAGTTCCCCCGCCTCACAGGCAGAGCCGATGATGAGGCCTTCCCGGTACTGGTTCAGCACGCTTTTTGGGATTCTGGGCCGTCTTGCATAGTAGGTCAGATGGGACAGGCTCACCAGACGGTACAGGTTAATCCGTCCCACATCGTTCTTGGCCAGGATGATAACATGGTAGGTGGGAAGCTTCTTGATGGTCTCCTCATCCATGGACTTTAAGGCATTTAGCTGGTCCAGAGTCTCCACATCCCGCTCCCTGAACATTTTCACAAAAGCGGCAAAAATTTCCGCCGTGCATCCCGCATCGTCCACGGCGCGGTGATGGTTCTCCAGAGAAATGTTCAGAGCCTTGGCCACCGTATCCAGCTTGTACCGGTTCAGATTCGGCAAAAGCACTCTGGCCATGGCCACCGTATCCAGGACCGTAGGGGCAAAGTCCAGCCCCAGCTTTCTGGCATAATGGCCGATAAATCCCACATCGAAGGACGCATTGTGGGCCACAAGGACTGCATCCCCCACAAAGTCCAGAAACTGCGGCAGAATTACATCGATTTTTGGGTATGGAAGCACCATGGCATCGTTGATCCCCGTCAGCTTTTCGATATCAAAAGGAATGGGGACATCCGGGTTTACGAAGGTGGAAAACTTGTCCGTAATCTTGCCGTCCTCCACCCTCACCGCTCCGATCTCGATGATCCGGTTCTTCTCCGGGCTGAATCCCGTGGTCTCAATGTCGAAAACCACATAGGTATCTGCAAAGCTCTGGTTTCTGGAGTTCTCTACCAGCTGCTTGGTATCATCCACCAGATACCCCTCCACTCCGTAGAGAACCTTAAAGGTATCCCCCTTATCCAGGGCATGGTTGGCATCCGGGAAAGCCTGAACGCAGCCATGGTCCGTCACCGCGATGGCGGACATGCCCCATTTCTTGGCCCGCTTGATGATATCCTTCACCTCGGAGACGCCGTCCATGTCGCTCATCTTGGTATGGCAGTGAAGCTCCACCCGCTTTTCCAGACTGTTGTCCATCCGCTTGGAGGTGAAATCCTCCGCCTTTTTGATCCCCACAATGGAGCCCAGGGTCAGCTCACCGTCAAAGCGGTCGATGGTGGTCACTCCCTTAATCCGGATAAAACTCCCTACCGGCAGGACCGCCTTTACCTCGTCAAACAGTTCCGGGCGCACAAACATCTTTACCGTTATGGTATCGGTAAAGTCCGTCACATCAAACGTGAGAATGAACTTTCCGCTGCGCAGCTCCCTGCTCTCGCTGGTCAGGATCTTGCCCCGCAGGGTTACTTCTCCCATCTCGCCCTCAATGGCCTCGATCGGGATGAAATCATCATCGAAGTCGCGGCCATAGAGCACATCCGGGTTGTCGGAGCGCTTCAGGGAATAGGATTTCTCCTCCCCAAAACGTCCGTTCTTTCCCCAGCCTTCCTTTTTCCGTCCCCGGCCTAACGTTCCCTCCTGGGCCTTGCCGCGGCTGATCCCTCCCTGGTCCTTCGGCTGCTTTTCTCCGGAGCCTGCGCCAGGCGCTCTGGTCCCCCCATTCTTCTTTTCTTCCGAGGGCGCCCCTTTTTCCGGGAAGGCCCCTTCCAGAACGGGTGCCTGGCTGTCCCAGGGAGCCGGTTCTGCTGCGGCAGAAGCGGAAGGCACAAATCCATCTGGTCCGCCGGCTCCTTCCAGCACAGGACCCCCGTGATTTCTCCAGTAGATCTGCCGGGCCTCCTCCTCCATCCGAAGCTGCAGTTTTTTCCGCATCTCCCCTCCCGTGGGCGGAACATAATGCCAGGTGATCTCCACCGGAAGGCCGCACCGCTCTCCGAATACTTTTTCCAGGACACGCTTCAGCTCCCCCACACGGTCCCGGTTCACCATGGTATCTTCGATGGTCATATCCATCTTGTCCTGGCCCTCAAAGGTAATGTCGGCCTTGCGGAACATGTTGTACTCCACGATGCTGTAGTTTTTCAGCTCCAGCAGAAGGCTGTCCTTGTAAAGCTCCAGAAGCTTCTTGGGGGTATACTGATCCGACAGACGGTATTTTTCCTGGATCTTGACCGTCAGCTGCTTATCCGGGAAGAGCTGGTCCTTGATCCCCCGCTCCAGATCATAGATATTGTGCTTGTGGATCAGCCGGGTGCTTTTTAAATAGATGCGGATGGAGCTTCTGTCCCTGGCTGCCGTGACGCGCTCCACCTGCACCATTTCCAAAAGCTCCTTTAAAGGCTCCGCTACATTCAATCCCGGAAATACATCAAAAAACCGTTTTTCCATGAAATCGCTTCCTATCTCTTACACAACCGTCCCCGCCGGCCCTTACTCTCCGGCCAGAGAAACCAGCTCCTGGCGCAAAGCCTCCAAAAGCTCTTCCTCCGGGACCTTGCGCAGAATCTCTCCTCTGCGAAACAGAAGTCCTTCCCCCATTCCGCCTGCAATGCCCAAATCCGCCTCCCTGGCCTCTCCGGGTCCGTTGACCACGCAGCCCATAACCGCCAGCTTCAAATCCAGCTGGTCAAATTCCGCTGCCAGCTTCTCTACCTTCCCCGCCAGACCGATGAGATCGATGCAGGTCCTGCCGCAGGTCGGGCAGGAAACCACCTCGATCCCCCCTTTCCGCAGTCCCAGAGTCTTCAAGATCAGCTTGGCGGATTTTACTTCCTCCACCGGGTCTCCGGTGAGGGATACCCGGATGGTATCGCCGATCCCCTGATTCAGGATCAGCCCCAGTCCGATGGCAGACTTAATATTGCCTGCCGTCACGGTACCCGCCTCCGTGATGCCCACATGGAGAGGATAGTCGGTCCGCTGAGCAATCAGTTCATGCGCCCTGACGCACATCATCACATCGGAGGACTTGATGCTGATGACCAGCTGGTCGTAGCCCATCTCCTCGATCAGAGCCACCTGGCCTAAGGCACTTTCCACCAGTCCTTCCGCCGTTACGCCCCCGTATTTTTCCAAAAGGGACTTTTCAAGAGAGCCGCTGTTGACCCCCACCCGGATGGGGATCTTCCGATCCCTGGCACAGTCCACCACCGCCTTCACCCGCTCTTTTGAGCCGATATTTCCAGGGTTGATACGGATTTTATCTGCTCCGTTCTCCATGGCAGCAATAGCCAGACGGTAATCAAAATGGATATCCGCCACCAGCGGAATATGAATCTCTTTTTTTATCCGGGATAAAGCCGCCGCAGCCTCCCTAGTGGGGACCGCCACCCGGATAATGTCACAGCCGGCACGCTCCAGGGCGTGAATCTGCGCCACCGTATCCTCCACTGCTTCCGTTTTTGTATTGCACATGGACTGAATCAGGATGGGATTTCCTCCGCCGATCACCCGGTCTCCGATCCGCACCTGTCTGGTCTGTTCTCTTCTCATGTTCTCTCCCTTACGCTTATCAAAACAACTTTCTCACATCGTTAAATAACACAAAAATCATCAGGGCCATCAGCAGCATCATACCCGCCAGATGGACCATGCCTTCCTTTTCCCGGTCTATCGGCTTGCCCCGCACCGCCTCCAGCAGCAGGAATACCAGTCTCCCTCCATCCAGAGCCGGAATGGGCAGAAGATTCATAACGCCCAGGTTTGCGCTGAGCAGAATGCTCAGACTGACCAGGCTCAGCGCCACCGTAGCCAGACCATAAGGAGCTGCCTCCTCCACCGTGGAGTCAATAGCGGAAACGATTCCCACCGGTCCGCTCAGATCATCGATCGTCACCAGCCCCCGAAACATCATATAAAAAGTGTCAAATACGTACCGGATGCAGAATTCCACCTCATAGATCCCCTGTGCCATCAGGGTCAGCGGTGATTTTGCGGAATAGTAAGTTCCGTCAAAAAGCACCCCGATGCGGTACATACCTCTTTCCGGATCCCAGACCGGTTCCAGCAGGCTTGTATAGGAAGTCTTTTCTCCGTCCTCCCCTATGCGTTCACAGGTAACCTCTATGGCTTTTCCCGGATGGGTCAGGGTATACAGATTGATGTCCCGGTAGGCATGGACGGCACGGCCGTTAATTTTCGTTACCACATCCCCGGCCTGAATGCCCGCTTCCCTTGCAGGATATCCCTCCTCTGTATCCGCCACCAGCGCTTCGCTGTATCCGGTAAAGCCCACCAGGGCCATGGCCAAAAGCCACGCTAAAAGGAAATTAAAGAAAGGCCCGGCAGCTACTACGGAAATCCTGGCCCAGACGGACTTATTCCCAAATGCATTGGAGGCCGCCTCCTCCTCATCCTCTCCCAGCATCATGCAAGAGCCTCCAAAAGGCAGCAGCTTGATGGAATACCTGGTTTCCCCTTTCCGAAAGCTGACCAGCCGCGGGCCCATTCCCAGAGAGAATTCCAGCACACCAATTCCGTTCCGTTTTGCCAGAAGAAAATGACCAAATTCATGGATCAGGATAATCAGTCCAAAAATCAGTACCGCTGCAATCAAACTCATGGATCTTTCTACTCTTCCTTTCATCCCGCAGGGGCTGCCTGCTATTTTCATATGCCGGCTCAGGCTCTGAACTGCCGGTTTATATAATCATATGTTTCCTGCTCGGTATTCAGAATGTCGTCCAGCTTTGGCTCTGCCATTCTCTGATGGTGATCCATTGCCTTCTCGATCAAATCCGTTATGGCAAGGTATGAAATCTCCCCCTTCAGGAACAGATGGACCGCCAGCTCATTGGCCGCATTAAAGACCGTAGGCACACTGCCTCCCTCCCGGCACGCCCTGAGGGCCAGGGCAAGTCCCCGGAAATTCTCCAGGTCCGGGGCTTCAAAGGTAATCTGCCCCATTTTCCAAAAATCCAACCGCTCTCCGGCAAGGAATCGGCGTTCCGGATAATAAAGCGCATACTGGATCGGCAGCCTCATATCCGGTGTCCCCAGCTGGGCCATCACTGCCCCATCCTCAAATTCCACCATAGAATGAATGATGCTCTGGGGCTGAACCACCACCTGGATCTGCTCCAGGTCCACATCAAACAGCCATCTTGCCTCCATCACCTCCAGGCCCTTGTTGACCATAGTGGAGGAGTCGATGGTGATCTTGCTTCCCATCGCCCAGTTGGGATGCTTTAAGGCATCCTCCGGCCTTACTCCTTCCATCTCCTTCCTGGTGCGTCCGCGGAAAGGTCCTCCGGAAGCTGTGAGAAGGATTTTATGGATCCGGTTTCCTTCATTTCCCTGAAGGCACTGGAAGATGGCGGAATGTTCCGAATCGACCGGCAGGATCTGCACTCCCTTCTTTTTGGCCAGGGGCATGATCAGATGTCCCGCTGTCACCAGGGTTTCCTTATTTGCCAGGGCAATATCCTTGCCTGCCTCGATGGCCGCTATGGTAGGACGGATGCCGATCATTCCAACCACCGCTGTTACCAGGATCTCACAGTCCGTTCCGGCTGCCGCTTCCACCAGTCCTTCCATTCCGGAAAGGATCTTTACCGGAAGGTCCTTCGTCCGCTGTCTCAATTCTTCCGCCTTCTTCTCATCCCACAGGCAGGCAATTCCGGGAGAAAATTCCCGGATCTGCTTCTCCAGCAATTCCACATTGCTCCCCGCCGCCAGAGCGGTAACCTGAAGGTCTCCATTGGCCCGGACAATCTCCAGGGTCTGGGTGCCGATGGAGCCGGTAGAGCCGATTATGGCAATCTTTTTCATAACTCTCTCCTCTATTTTAAAAATGTCAGGGCAAAATAAATAGCCGGAGCTGTAAAGATCATGCTGTCAAAACGGTCCAGGATCCCTCCATGTCCGGGGATCAGATGACCGTAATCCTTGATATTGTGGTTCCGCTTGATGGCGGAGGCCGCCAGATCCCCAATCTGGGAGATCACCGCCGCAATGGCGCAGGACAGCGTACAGGCGGCCGCAGGGTTATCAAATTCCGCCATATGTTCTCCCAACACAAGGCCAAAGACCAGTCCCAAAAGCGCCGCGCCGGCAACGCCTCCAATTGCCCCCTCAATGGATTTTTTCGGGCTCAGCACCGGTGCCAGCTTGTGCTTTCCAAGAAGCATCCCTGTGCAGTAGGCACAGGTATCACAGCCCCAGGAGCTGAGAAAAATCAGCCATACCACAAAAGCACCGTCATCCATCTCTCTGGTCTGATAGAGATAAGAGAGCATCACCGGAACATAGCAGACTCCGAAAAATGCCCCTGTAATCTCCTCCGTCTTGTAGGCAGGGAACGTAAACACATACACTGACATCAAAAGCATCAGGGAGGCAATGATCATCAGCGTAATATACTGCTGTCCCTCAAACCACAGAATCGCGTAATAGGAAACAGCTGTCAGATATCCAATCCATGCCAGAGGCTTTCCGTCGATGCCAAACGCCCGGTAAAGCTCAAACAGGCCGATAAGAGAAATGGCCGCCGTTACCCCAAAGAGCAGCGCCCCTCCATTCCCCACAAATACAATTGCCAGCGCCACCAGTATGATCCCGCTGATCAGCCGAGTTGTAAACATGGTGCTCTCCTTTCATCCTTCCTGCCGTATTCCAGCCGGTACTTTTCTATTTTACTCCGCCGAACCGCCGGTCTCTCTTATTGTACTGACGGATTGCTTTCTCCAGCTCCTCCTGGTTGAAATCCGGCCACAGGCAGTCTGTCACATAGATTTCCGTGTAAGCCAGCTGCCACAGCAGATAGTTGGACAAACGCAGCTCCCCGCTGGTGCGGATCAATAAATCCGGGTCCGGCATCCCCGCCGTATCCAGATAGGAGGCAAATGTACCCTCATCGATGGATTCCGGTGAAACCTTTCCATCCACGCAGTCCCGGGCCAGCTTCATGGCAGCCCTGCGTATTTCATCCCGGCCCCCGTAGTTGACCGCGATCACAAAGGTCAGACCCGTATTGTCCTTTGTCTCCCGCTCCAGACGGTTGATGCCGTCAATAATATCCTGAGCAAAGCGCCTTCTGTCCCCGATCATCTTGACCCGCACATTGTTGGCGGAAGCAATCTTCAGCAGCCGCACCATATAGTAGCGGAACAGCTGCATCAGCGCACCTACCTCCTCGGCCGAGCGCTTCCAGTTCTCCGTGGAAAAGCCGTAAACCGTCAGATAGCGGATCCCCATGCGGGCCGCGATCTCCACCGTTTTCTCCACCGTCACGCAGCCCTGCTTGTGCCCCATAGTTCTGGGCAGGCCCCGCTTTTTGGCCCAGCGTCCGTTGCCGTCCAGGATCAGGGCAACGTGCTCAGGGATTACCATATTTTGTTCCAATGCCATCTCACCTTTCCTCACTTTCCGTAAAAAGAGGGCAGGTGTTCCCTGCCCCTGCTTTGCACTATACGGTCATGATCTCCTTGGTTTTCACCTCAACCGCCTGGTCTACCTTCTCAATCATCTTGTCCGTCAGCTTCTGCATCTTGTTGGTCGCCAGCTCCAGATCGTCTTCTGACATATCTCCGCCCTTCTCCATCTTCTTGAATGCCTCGTTGGCATCCCGGCGGATATTGCGGATGGCCACCTTGGCCTGATCTCCTTTTTTCTTGACCTCCTTGGACAGCTCTTTTCTTCGGTCCTCTGTCAGTTCCGGAAATACCAGGCGGATCACGCTTCCATCGTTGGTTGGATTGATCCCAAGCTCGGAAGTAAGGATTGCTTTCTCTACTGCCTTTAAAAGGCTCTTATCCCAGGGCTGGATCACGATCATCCTGGCCTCGGGAACGGAAATATTTCCTACCTGCTGGATGGGCGTCGGGCTTCCATAATAGTCCACCTTAATCTTGTCCAGCACATGGGGATTGGCACGTCCTGCCCGGATGGTGCCGAATTCCTCCTTCAATACCTCCAGGGTCTTGTTCATCTTGTCCTCATATTTCTTTAATTCGTCCATATTGGTCCTCCTGTAGCTATGGCCCTGAGCCATAGGATTTTTCTGATATTACGCGGTCACGATGGTACCGTTGATTCTGCCCTGCATAGCATTTGCGATGCCGCCCGGCTCGTTCAGACTGAATACCGCCATGGGCATCTTGTGCTCCATGCACATAATGGAAGCAGTCAGATCCACCACTGCCAGCTGCTTGTCAATCACTTCCTGAATCGAAATCGTGTCGTACTTCTTTGCAGCCGGGTTCAGTTTGGGGTCGCTGTCATAAACTCCGTCAATGGCCTTTGCCAAAAGGATGCAGTCCGCCTCCATCTCGATCGCACGCAGCGCGATCCCCGTATCGGTAGAGAAGTAGGGATGACCGGTGCCGCCGGCAAAAAAGACCACCCTGCCCTCCTGAAAGCTGGCGTTAGCCTTATCCTTGGAAAAAAGCTCTGTCATGGAACCGCATACAAAGGGGGTGAAGATCTCTGTCTTCATGCCCTCACTGCGGAATATCTCCGACACATAGATGCAGTTCATCACCGTGGCCAGCATGCCGATCTGATCTGCCTTGGTGCGGTCCATCGCCTGGCTGGTACGCCCTCTCCAGAAGTTTCCGCCGCCGATGACAATGCCTACCTGGACGCCGGCATCCACCGACTCCTTTACCTGGCGGGCCACTTCGCGGACCGTGTCCTCATCAAAGCCGGTGTGCTTCTCTCCTGCCAGAGCCTCCCCGCTTAATTTTAAGAATACTCGTTTTAAGTTCATATGTGGAAATCTCCCTTGCTGTGATTTCATTTCATTCAGGTGCGCCAAAGCACCTTTTGACGCCTTTCATCATTATATCATACTGGGTCTCGTTTGAAAAGAAGAAGTAGATTTATTTCTATCCGGCACTGTTTCCGCTGAAAACAGGCTGATACATCTCAATGCCGTTTTCATCAAACTCTTTCTTGATCTGACGGCGGATGTCGCTGCAGGCCGTAAAGTTGTCATCAATATCCTTCGTCCATACCGTACACTTTAAAACCGCTCCCGTAGGCCCCAGTTCTTTTACCGCCACGGTTACCTTGCTTCCCTTGGAAGTGTCCGTTCTCGTATCGATGACCAGAGGATGCTCCTGCACGATCCGGGTCATGATCCGGATCGCCTTTTCCAGGTCGCTCTTATAGCTGACCGGCACCTCCATATAATTTCCAATATAATCGTTGTTGTAGTTGCTGTTCTCCACAATGGCTTTATTTACCACGCTGTTTGGGATGATCATGCGGCTGTTGCAGTAGGTGCGGATCACCGTGTGGCGGACCGTCATATCCTCCACAATACCGGAAATCCCGAGGCTGCTGATGACCACCTTTTCCCCCAGATTAAAGGGCTTGGACCAGCTGAGCATAACACCGCTGATGACATCGGCCAGAACCTGCTGAGCGGCGAAACCGACTACTGCTACCAGCAGGGAAGAACTGGTCAGCAGGGTGGTGCTCAACGCCTTGGTGGTGGTAAACAGGCTGCTGAGCCAGATACAGGCGATGATGGTTAAGATCACCTTGGACATGCTCCGCAGGAATTTGATGTGAATCTGTTCGTTTCGTTTTAAGATGACCGTAAAAATCTTATTTAAAGCGACCATCCCCACAGACCATGAGCCAATGATCACTGCGATCCGTATTAAAAGAAGTTCCAAAAACATCCGTCCTTTTCTGTATAGATTCCATCCAAGTATACACTATTTCTTTTTAATTGACAATGAAGTGTTTCTGAAATTCCGGGAAATTTCCTGTAAATACGGCCTCGTATACCGCCGCAAAAAACGCCGGACCCGGCGTTTTCTGCCAGGTCCGGCGAACGTTTCCACCGCAGACAATGCTGCAGCTTCTCCATCTTTATGCTCCAAAATACTGTTCGATCTCCTTCATCCGCCCCGTCTGGTTTACATGGAAGGGGCAGCGTCTGTCGCAGTGACCGCACTGAATGCAGTCTCCTGCCTTCTTCTCCAGGTGGGCGTAATGATCTCCTGCCAGTTCGTCTCCAACCCGGGCCAGATCATAATACTTGTTGATCAGGCCCACATCCAATCCTCCCGGACAGGGCTGGCAGTGATTGCAGTACACGCAGATCCCCTCTGCCTCCTGGGGCGTAAACGTTCCAAGAATGGAATAATCCCGTTCCTCAGGGGAGGCATCAAAGAATCCCAGCAGGTCCTTTAAATCCTCCCTGTTCCTCACGCCGGGAAGGACCGTCACCACTGCCGGCTTGTCCAGCGCATACTGGATGCACTGATACCGAGTCAGCGCCTTTTTAAAAGGAGAAGTCTTCTCATCCAGAAGCTGACCGGCGCTGAAGGCCTTCATTACGGAGATCCCGACTCCCTCCTTCTCACATCTGCGGTAAAGCTCCATCCGCTCATCCACACTGCCGATGGCGTACTCTCCTTTCCGGTAATCATATCCCGGATTGATGGAGAACATCAGCATCTCGATGAGACCCAGGTCCAGGGCTTTCTGAACCGTCTGAGGCGAGTGGGAGGACATGCCGATGTGCCGGACCACCCCTTCCGCCTTCAGCTTCTTTATGTATTCCAGGATTCCGGAGGAGACCACTTTCTCCAAGTCCCCGATTTCATCGATACAGTGGATAAATCCGAAGTCAATGTAATCCGTTTTCAGATTCTTCATCTGCCAGTCGACGGAACGCTTGATCTGGTCCAGATCCAACGTCCATCCATAGGTTCCGGTGTGATAATCCGCGCCGAAATGGACCTGAAAATATACCTTGTCCCGGCAGCCCGCCACAGCATTTCCATAAGCCGGAAAGGGTGCGGCATCCGCTGCCGCCATATCAAAATAGTTTATGCCGTTTTCAATGGCAAGCTCCACAGTGGCCTGGGCTTCCTTTTCCCCGGCCTGTCCTAATGAGCTGTTTCCAAGTCCCAGAACGCTGATCGTCTCAGAGCCTTTCGGCAATTTACGATACTCCATCCTTTTTCTCCCTACTGATCTAATTTCGCATTAAAATCTGCCATCACCTCGGACACATGAATCTGCTGGGGACAGACCGCCTCACAGCTCCTGCAGCCGATGCAGGCGCCGGGGCGCTTATCCTCCGGCAGGGCAGACAGGGCCATCGGAGCGATAAACCCTCCCCCTGTTACCTGATGCTCATTGTAAAGAGCCAGAAGCCGGGGGATATCCAGCCCCTGCGGGCAGTGGCTGACGCAGTAATGGCAGGCTGTGCAGGGTACTCCTTTCTTCTTCACGATCTGGTCCGCCACATCCAGCAGTTCCTTCTTCTCCTGCTCGGTCAAAGGCTTTTCCTCCTGGAAGGTTTTGATGTTCTCCTTCAGCTGTTCCATATTGGACATGCCGGAAAGGACCATCGTCACCTGGGGGATGGACTGCAGGAAACGGAAGGCCCAGGCCGGAATGGTTTCATCCGGGCGCAAAGCTTTTAATTTCGCCTCATCCTCCGTTGAGAGTCTGACCAGACGTCCGCCTCTCAAGGGCTCCATCACCCATACGGGCAGATGATACTGCTTTAAAAGCTCCACCTTTCCTTTTGCATCCTGGAACTCCCAGTCCATATAGTTAAGCTGGATCTGGCAGAACTCCATCTCTTTTCCGTAAGCCTTTAGGAAACGCTCCATCACATCTATATTTCCATGGGCGGAAAAGCCCAGATGCCGGATTCTCCCTGCCTTTTTCTGCTTCATCAGGTAGTCGAATATCCCGTACTTTTCATCCAGGTAAGCATCGATATTCATCTCGCACACATTGTGGAACAGATAAAAATCAAAATATTCCACCTGGCATTTTTCCAGCTGTTTTTCAAAAATTTCCTCCACCTTGTCCATGTTGGCCAGATCGTAGCCCGGAAATTTCGTTGCCAGATAAAATTTCTCCCTGGGATAACGCTTCAGCGCCCGTCCCATCACCAGCTCCGACTGTCCGTTGTGGTATCCCCAGGCCGTATCATAATAGTTGATCCCCTGTGAAAAAGCGTAATCCACCATATCAAAAGCGGCCTGCTCATCGATCTTTCCATCGTCCCCGTCAATGACCGGCAGACGCATAGCTCCCATTCCCAGAGCGGAAAGCTTCAGATCCTGAAAATCTTTATAAACCATATGCGTTTCTCCTTTCTTCATTCCACTTGACAGGGACAGATTCTGTCTGTGCGGTCCCTGGCTGTTACATTCATTCTAAACCTTAAAGTTCACTTTAAGTCAAGCATTATTTTTCTGGACCATAAAAGGCAGCACTCAATTTGCAGCCGTTCAGGCATGGGGTATCTTCTTGCCCGGCACTTTACATCCTCCCCGATCTCATGTATTCTAAAAAGCAGAAAAGGAGGGATTCTCCATGAATGTAAAGGATTATGAGTATATTGTAGAAATCGCGCGCCAGAAAAGCCTGTCCGAGGCTGCCAACCGGCTGTGCATCACCCAGAGTGCCCTGACGAAATTTCTCCAGAGGGTGGAGGCACAGCTTGGCACGCCCCTCTTTCATCGGATCGGCAAGCGTTTTGTCCTGACCGCGATCGGGCAGATGTACGTGAACAAGGGTCTGGAGATCATGCGGCTGGACCAGGAGATGGAGGATGAGCTGGCAAAAATGCGGTCCGATGGAGCAGACGCCATCCGTCTGGGCTATTCCATGGGACAGACTTCCTTTATCATGGACCATCTGCTGCCCGCATTCTACAAGCGCCAGAGCGCCATGTCCGTCAGTTTAAAGGAGGACAGCTCCACCGGTCTGATCCGGGATGTGGAGGATGGCAAGCTGGATCTCTGTCTGGCCTACGCCAGGGAGGAAAAACCGGGACTGTCCTATTTTCCTCTGGCTTCCTCCGGAATGGCTCTGGCGGTCCCCAGACATTCCCCCCTTCTGCGAAAGGCCATTTCCCGCCCGGACTTTCCCCACCCGGTTTTAGAGGACCGCTCCTGGATGGATGAACCCTACATCCGTCTGGCCTCCTTTACCCAGTCCGGCCGAATCGCCCAGGAGTATTTCCGCCAGATCGGGCGCTACCCCAAAAGCAGGATTTACGTGGAAAATGTCCGCAGCGCCATGAGCGCCGTAGAAAACCGTTTGGGAAACTGCATCCTGGCCGAGCTGCCCCACGCCATCCATCAGGTAGAATATTTATCCCTCCCGGACCTGCAGGTACCCAGACAGCGGACCTGTCTGATCACCCGCAAAGGCAGTCAGCCTCAGGATGCCATGAAATTGCTGATACATCTGGCCCAAGCGCTTTATAAACAGCCCGAAAAGTCATGATCCGGCTTCGGCCTGCGGCAGGTTATCCCTGTAAATCTGCACAATTTTTTCATTTACTCCTATCTCTTTTGTCAATTCTGTCTAAAGCAGAGCGTTTTTCCTTGTGAAATTCGTTCTGCTTTATTCCTTTTTGTAATCATTTTGCGAAATAGATTCATTTGAGCAATGATTTTTCTTCTGCTATACTCCAGCTAGATTGAACAAAGGTTCACGGAAAGGAGCGATTTTATGAACAAGAACTACCTGCCCGGCGCCAGTTCGGAGGCCCTGAAGATCCGCTGGATTTCGGTTCAGTGCTACGAGATGGTCCTTCCGGGCGGAAAGGTGCTGGTGACGGACCCCTTTTTCTGGGACGGCAGCAACTTTAAAGGCCAGGAGTCTTTAAACAAGCAGCAGGAAAATGATTTGAAGGTGTACGCCCAGAGCGGTTTTTCCGCGGAGGATTTTACGGGAGCGGACTACATTCTGTTAAGCCATGTTCACCCGGACCACAGCAATCTCACAGGTGAACTTTGGAACCGCTTTTACGGAAGGATTCTGGTACCCGCAGAAGCCGCCATGGAGCTGGCCAGGGTATATGACATTCCCTACGGAGCCATCGTCCCTCTGTATCCGGGCAACACCTACTATCTGGATGACTTTACCTTAAAGGTATATCCGGGAGCCCACGACAGCCGCGCCTTCCGGGAGGGCTACTTTAAGAGGCCCGGGGACCCCAAGGGCGAGGATTTGGGAAGCTCTTCTTTTGGCGTTCCCATGCCAAATAAACTTGCCGGCCTGGGATACATCTTCTGCCAGAATTTCTTGATCGAGACAAAAAACAATTACCGCATCAGTTTTTCTGCCGGAAGAGACTATGAGGAACACGTACAGCATGTGGCCAAGGAGCGGCCCAATCTGATGCTCCGCCACCGGATCCGCAGCTATACGCCGGAATACTACGCCAGCCAGATGGAAATGATGGGGGCCCAGCTGATGATGCCCCTCCATCACAACAACGCCAGAGCTTCCGGTGAGGATCTGAATGCGTATTTTGAAAAAGTAAACGCTATTTTGCAGGAGCACCGCTATCCCGGATGCGCATTTAATCCGGAACCCTATAAATGGTACTCCATCGCCACATCCATCCAGGGAATTTAAGGAGGTAACCCATGAGTCCATTAACCATATGTCTGATCATTTTCGTTCTGACCGTCATCAGCTACTGCTGGGGAAAACTCAGCATGGCCACCACAGCCCTTGCGTCGCTGATTCTTTTGACCCTTTTCGGATGTCTAACGGCCGATGAGGCCCTGGCCTACTTCGGAGACAGCAATGTGGTCATGATCGGCGGCATGTGCGTAGTCGCCGCCGGATTTAACCGCACCAAATTCTGTAAAAACATCGCCGACTCCATCTCCAAAATGGCCAACGGCAGCCTGACTAAAATCATGGCCGGATACATTATCCTGGGCATCATTTTAAGCCAGTTTATCCAGAGCCCGGTAGCTGTATTCGGAATCGTGGCTCCCATGCTGGCTTCCTCCGCTGAGGCCATCGGCGTAAAATCCTCCAAGGTCATGTTCCCCTTAGGCGTAGCGGTGGTTGCCACCTGCTGCACCATCCCTCTGGGAGCCGGGGCTACGGTTGCCTCTGAGTTAAACGGATATTTGGAAAGCTACGGCTATACGGATTTCGTGGTACAGCTGGCAGATCCTGCCAAGGGCCGTCTGCCGCTTCTTATCGTCTGCGCCATCTACTGCATCTTCTTCGCGGTAAAAACAACGCCGGACGAGCCTGTCGTCCAGACCAAGGAAACGGCCGCAAAATCCTTGAATCAGGCCCCCTTAAGCCCCTTCGCCGAGCGGGCCGGCTATCTGATTTTCATTCTGGACGCCCTTGGATTGATGTTCGCCAAGCAAATCGGCCTTGACAACTGGCAAATTACCGTCATCGGCGCTCTGTTAATGGTAATCTGCGGCGTCTTAAAGCCCAAGGAAGCGGTGAGCGCCCTGCCGGTCAGCATGCTTCTTCTGATTGTCGGCGCTCTGGCCATGTCCGGTGCTTTAAGCGCCACCGGTGCCGGAGAGTGGATTGGCGGATACATGGCACAGCTGGTAACGGCTGTCAATGGAAATTCCTACATCGTAGGCGCGGTGTTCTTCGTCATCCCCTTCCTGATGACACAGTTCATGCAGAACCGGGCTACTATGATGATTTTCCATCCCATTGCCATCGCCACCTGCGCCTCCATCGGCGGAAATCCCATTGGGTTGATGATTTTAATTCAAGCCGGCTGCCTGTCCGCCTTTATGACCCCTATGGCAACGGCCGCCATCCCCTACATGATGGATTACGGCGGCTACGACCAGAGTACGATGTTCAAGATGTCCTGGCTTCCCGCTATCATCTTCATCCTGGTATCTGTGCTTTGGACCATGACCATCTTCCCCATTTTATAAGTTGTTCCTGTTCCGGCATGTCCAAAATTTCATTGCGTCCTTATCCGGTCTGTGATAAACTGAGATTGTTAGTTTTTTCAAATCGTGAAGGATAAAAAGGAGGCAGTTCTATGTACGCAGAATTTGATGATAGCCTGGTAACCGGAAATGAGATGATCGATACCCAGCACAAGGAGCTAATCGGCAAGATCAACGACCTGCTGCGCAGCTGTGAGGACCACGCGGATCGGAAAGCCGCTGTCCGGATGCTGAATTATCTGGCGGACTATACGGAATTTCACTTTAAGGCTGAGGAGCAGCTCCAGGAAGAAATTGGCTATCCCGGCATCAATGAGCACAAGGCAAAGCATGAGGAGCTGAAGAAAACCGTATCAGAGCTTCACGAGATGCTGGAGGACCAGGAAGGGCCTACCGATGACTTCGTGGAGATGGTCAACAAAAATGTAACCGAATGGCTGTATTACCACATCAAAGGGTTTGACCGCTCGGTAGCAGAGTACAAATTTATGAGAAACAATGAGAAATTAATCTGATTTTTCTCCCAAAAGGGCCATCCCCGCCGGTTCCCATGCCGGCGAGGGTGGCCCTTCTTAAAAGATACGGCCCCGGATTTCTTCAAAGGTTTTCGGACGGGGCTGTATAGGAAGATGCTCCCCAATCTGTTTTTCCATCCATACCATATCATACCAGCGTCCGAACTTGTAGCCGCATTGGTAAAACTGTCCCACCAGCCGGTAACCCAGGTGCCCGTGGAAATCCACGCTGTTTTTCGTCAGGTACGGGTCCTCCTCTCTGGGCCAGGCGATGCAGGCGTTCATATTCAGGATTCCCTGCTCCTTCAGCGCCGCCTCCAAAGCTTCGTGAAGCTTCCCTCCGATTCCGCGGCGCTTCCGGTTCTGGTCCACATAGATGGAGTTTTCTACCGCCCAGTCATAGGCCTCCCGCTCCTTAAAGGGACTGGCATAGGCATAGCCTGCCGCCTGCCCGTCTTCCTCCGCCACCAGATAGGGATACCTGCTTAACACCTTCCGGATTCGCTTCTCAAACTCCTCCTCTGACGGAACTTCATATTCAAATGTAATGGCCGTATGCTCTACATAAGGCCTGTAAATCTCCAAAAGCGTCTTCGCATCTTCAGGGACCGCCGCCCGAATCCGAATGTTCTGATGATCCATCTTCTCCTTTGCCCTCCTGACTAATTCTTCTATGTCCGGTTCTTTTGCTTCCTATTCGTTTCTATGGAATTCTTTTTTATATTGGATGGAAATATCGTTTCCCTTTACGCGCACCTTTCCCAGGGCCCCGCACACAACGGGCATCATAGGCGGCAAATGTCCCAAATCCACATCCAGAATCACCGGCACCTGATACTCAGCCAAAGGCTCCCACACCGCGCGGTAATGGTCCAGCCCCATGGATGCCTCTCCAAAATGAAGGGGACGTCCAATAAGAAAACCTTTTACATATTGAAGCCATCCGGCATGCTTCATCTGCCAGACTGCCCGCCGCATCCCCATCACCGTAAGGTCGCAGGACTCCAAAAACCAGACAATTCCATCCTTCTGATACTGTTTAAGGAATTCCCTCACCCGGTCGTATTCCGTTCCAATGAGATTGACCAGGCAGTCCATGCAGCCTCCAAGAAGCCTGCCCTGAAAACAAAGCTCCTCTCCTGGCTCTGCCGGGCGCGGCCCCACAAAGGATTTCAGCACCTTCTGCTCCGTCAGCCGGTAGGGCGACAGAGGGTTTTCTTCTTTAAAGGCCATCCCCAGATCCGACCCGCTTTTCTCCCACATGGGGTATCCCTGGATTTTTTCTTTCTTTCCAAGGAGAAGGTCATAGGCATCCTGAATGGAAGGATCCCAGGGCTCCATGCCGAAGCTTCCCGCGCATGGGCCGTAAATGGACGCCGTATCGCAGAGAGTGGGAAGCAGAAAGGTAAAATTGGTATTGTCGGAAAAGCCCATATACCACTTGGGCTCAGCGGCCCGAATCCTCTCAAAATCCACATAATCCAGAATCTCGCACATCAGCTCCCCGCCTCCGCAGGAAATCAGAGCCTGGTTCTCCTTCCTGCAGTACCACTCCGTCAGCTCTTCTCCGCAGGCCTTTGGAGTATTGCTGATGCCGATTCCCCTCTCCTCATAGCAGTTAGGCCCTAAATCCAGGGAATGTCCCCTGTCCTTAAATTTCTGAAGCCCATGGTCAAACATGGTCCGGTAAGGCTCTATGCCGCAGCTGAAGGAAGGCGCCACAAAGCCGATGGTTCCCTTTTGCTCCAGTGGTTTTGGATATTTCATTGGCCTTTTACCTCCTGATTTTGATTGTTTATGATTATAGCATGTTCCCATGGCCCGGACAAGCGCCCTTTTTTCGGCTCCTCTCATTTTAGTTGACATCAAATTCTCATCTAACTATAATAAGTTCCAGTAAACTTTGACTTTGAAAACCTCATTCCAACATAAAGGAGATTCACCTATGCTTTATACCGTTGGCGAAATGGCCCGCCTGGCGGATCTTCCCGCTTCCACCCTGCGATATTATGACCAGGAGGGGCTTCTCCCCTTTGTGGAGCGCTCCAAAGGCGGCATCCGCATGTTTTCCGAGGCAGATTACTCCACCCTGATGGTCATTGACTGTCTGAAAAAATCCGGTCTCTCGATCAAAGAAATCCGCGCTTTTATGGCTTTGGCCCAGGAGGGGGATTCTTCCCTGAAGGAACGCCTGGCTATGTTTCAGAAGCGCCGGGAAGCGGTAAAAGAACAGATTCAGGAGCTGGAGCGCACCCTGGACCTGCTGAATTACAAGTGCTGGTACTATGAAACCGCCGTCCAGGCCGGCAGCGAGGCTGCGGTCCAGGGACTCTGCCAGGAGGAAATTCCCCAGGAATTCAAAGAAGCCCGTGCCAGCCTGAACCTGAAAAATCATTGACCTGCAGAATGGAGTCTGAACCATGGAAATTCGATTGGAAAATCTGACAAAAACCTTTCCGCCCAGAAACGCGAAGCGCCAGGGCGCTTTTACCGCAGTGGACCACCTGTCCCTCACAATCCCCGACGGGGCTCTGGTCGGCCTTTTAGGACCTTCCGGCTGCGGAAAGAGCACTACCCTGAACCTGCTATGCGGCCTGGAACGTCCCACCGAAGGGAACATCTTTTTTGGCCAGGAGGATGTAACCGCCCTTGCCCCAGAGCTTCGGGGCGTGGGAATGGTATTTCAGAATTATGCCCTCTACCCCCATTTAACCGTTGAACAGAACATCCGCTTTCCCCTGGAAAACCGAAAAGGCAGGGAGCGCCTGTCCAGGGAGGAGATGAACAGGCGTGTTCTGGAAACCGCCGGTCTGGTGCAGATCGAAGAGCTTTTGGACCGCCGTCCCCGGGAGCTTTCCGGCGGACAGCAGCAGCGGGTGGCGATTGCCCGGGCTTTGGTGAAATCTCCTAAAGTCCTGCTTTTGGACGAGCCTCTCTCCAACCTGGATGCCCGTCTGCGCTTAAAAACGCGGGAGGAAATCCGCCGTATCCAGAAAGAAACCGGCATCACCACCGTCTTTGTTACCCATGACCAGGAGGAGGCCATGAGCATCTGCGACCGCATCGCCTTGATGGAACATGGTGTTCTCATGCAGGAGGGACGGCCTCAGGAGGTTTACGACAGCCCCTCCAGCCTTTTCGCAGCCAAATTTTTAGGCACTCCCCCTATTAATGTCTTTGAGGGAGTGATCCAGGAACAGTCTCTCCGGATTGACGGGACTGCCGTCTTCCCTGCCCCCGGCGCTTCCGGCCAAAAGGTCTTCGCCGCCATCCGTCCGGAGGGCCTGATCTTGGACCCCGATGGTCCGCTGGTCTGTGCCATGGACCGTCTGGAGGTCATGGGCCGGGACCTGAGCATCATTGCCTCCCATCCTTCCTGCCAGTCTCCGGTCCGGGCACTGGTGGACGGAAGCTTCCGGCGGGAATCCCTCCTAAATCTTTCCCCCGGCGAACCAGTCCGTTTCTCCTTAAAAGAGGGAAAAGTTTTTCTCTTTGACCACGAAACAGGCAAGGTCATCGAAAGGAGCCGGTCATGAAGAAAAATCAATGGAAAGCCTGGCTTTATCTCCTGCCGGCCCTGCTGTTTCTGATCGTTTTCATGGTCTATCCACTGGCGGATGTGCTGGTCTACTCCCTGGAGGAGGGGTTCAACTTTGCCTCTCAGACCTATTTCGGAGTGGGATTATACAACTTCTCCTATGTGCTTCACGACCCCTACTTTCTGAAAGCGCTGCAGAACACCTTTATCCTGGTGATCATCACGGTTCCGGTTTCCACCATCCTGGCCCTGCTGATCTCTGCCGCCCTCAGCTCCGTCAAGGTCCTGCGGGACCTGTTTCAGACCATTTACTTTCTGCCCTATGTCACCAATACCCTGGCGGTAGGTCTGGTCTTCATGATTCTTTTCCAGAAGACGGAGTACACCGATGGACTGGTCAATCTTGTCATTGAGTTTTTCGGCGGGCAGCCAGTGGATTTTATGGAGGGACCCTACTGGGCTAAAATGTTCGTCCTCTGCTTTTATACCATATGGGTGGTAATGCCATTTAAAATTCTGGTACTCACCAGCGCCATGGCCTCGGTGAACCCGGATTACTACAAAGCGGCTCAGGTGGACGGGACCCCGAAATGGCGCGTCTTCACCCGCATCACCCTGCCCTTGATCGCCCCCATGATCGTCTATCTGGTGATCACAGGATTGATCGGTGCCTTTAAGGCTTACAGCGATGCGGTGGCCCTTTTTGGCACCAACCTGAACACAGCCGGCATGAACACCATTGTAGGCTATGTCTACGATATGCTTTACGGCGACAGCGGCGGCTATCCCTCCTATGCCTCGGCGGCAGCCATCCTCCTGTTTGCCATCATTCTCACCGTTACCTGCGTCAATCTTCTGGTCACAAGGAGAAAGTTTCAATACTGAGAGGTTTCAACATGGAACATCCAATGGATTTTGACAAGCAAAATCAGAGCATACGCCAAAAGGACCGGATCCTGAACGTCCTTCTCTATCTGTTTCTGGGAGTTTGGGCGCTCATCGTCCTCTTTCCCTTCTACTGGATGGTGCTGACATCGGTGAAAAGCTACGGCACCTACAACAGTGAACATATTCCTGCCCTTTTTACCCTGTCTCCCACCCTGGCAAACTATGTGGATGCCTTCACCAGCGTTCCTCTGGTGGGCTACCTGCTCAATACCGTCATCTTCACAGCCGCTACCACTCTCCTGATGACGGTGGTAAGCGTGCTGGCGGCCTATGCCTTTGCCCGGCTGGATTTTCGCGGCAAGACTCTGACCTTCACCCTTTTTCTCTCCCTGATGATGATTCCCAGCGAGCTGGTGGTCATCACCAACTTTGTCACCATCACCAATCTGGGGCTGCGCAGTACCTTCACCGGACTGGTCCTGCCCTCCGTCACCTCCATCTTCTATATCTATCTTCTGAAGGAGAATTTTGAGCAGGTGCCGGAAGAGCTGTACCGGGCTGCCAAGGTAGACGGGACCTCGGATTTCAAATATCTTTGGAAGGTGATGATTCCCATCTGCCGCCCAACCATTGTCACCATCATCATTCTGAAAATAATCGAGTGCTGGAATTCCTATGTATGGCCCCGTCTGATCACCGATGACCCGGCCTACTATCTGGTATCCAACGGCATCCAGGAAATCCGGGAAAACGGCTTTGGCCGGGAAAACATTCCTGCCATGATGGCAGCCGTAGTGGTGATCTCCCTGCCCTTGATCCTGCTGTTTTTAGGATTCCGCAAAAAAATCATGGCCGGTGTATCGAGAGGAGGACTAAAAGGATGAGCACTATTATGATCTTCGGACAGACCGGGGCCGCAAGGCCCATTCTCCAAAAGGCGAAGACCCTCCTTCTCCTCTGCCTTCTTCCCTTTCTCCTGACCGGCTGTCACGGCAAAAAGGAGCAGGCAGAGTTTCGCGTTCCGGAGCGTTTTGACTCCTCCCGCCCCTACGAGATCACGTTTTGGGCTAAGAATGACACCAACAAAACCCAGACGGATATTTACAAACAGGCGATTTCCGATTTTGAGGACCTCTACCCCAATATCACAGTCAACCTGCGGCTTTACACCGATTACGGAGACATCTACAACGATGTCATCACCAATATCTCCACCGGCACCACCCCAAATGTGTGCATCACCTACCCGGACCACATCGCCACCTATCTCACCGGCGACCATGTGGTGGTCCCATTGGATGAGCTGTTTGACGATGAGACCTACGGCCTTGGAGGAAACGGCCTCCTGTTTGAATCTCCAAAGGAGTCCCAGATCGTACCGCAGTTTCTGGAAGAATGCCGCATCGGAGACCATTACTACGCCCTCCCCTTCATGCGCTCCACAGAGGCCTGCTACGTCAATCAAACCTATGTAGAGGCCCTTGGCTATGAACTTCCCGAAGTCCTGACCTGGGATTTCGTCTGGGAGGTTTCCGAGGCGGCAGTCCGAAAAAATGAAGACGGGACCTTTGCCCTGAATCATCAGGAGGTATTGATCCCGTTTATCTATAAATCCACCGACAATATGATGATCCAGATGCTGCGCCAGAAAAATGCCGGGTATTCCACCAGTACCGGCCAGATTGAGCTGTTCAATGATACTACCAGGCAGCTGCTCTACGAAATCAGCCGTCACGCCGGAACCGGGGCCTTTTCTACTTTTAAAATTTCCGGCTATCCGGCCAACTTTCTCAACGCAGGGCAGTGCATCTTCGCTGTGGACTCTACCGCCGGGGCCACCTGGATGGGAAGCGATGCCCCCTTAGTGGATATTGCTGAGGAAAATGTAGTGGATTTTGAAACAAAGGTCATGATGGTTCCCCAGTTCGACCCGTCCAACCCGAAAATGATTTCCCAGGGGCCTTCCCTCTGTATCTTTAACAAGGAGGACCCCCAGGAAGTGCTGGCCTCCTGGCTCTTTGCCCAGTATCTTCTCAGCAGCCCGGTGCAGATCGCCTACTCCGGCACAGAAGGATATGTTCCGGTCACTCTGACCGCCCAGAACTCTCCTCAATACCAGGATTATCTTTCCCGGTCCGGTGAGGACAATGACACCCACTACAAGGTGAAGATCGATGCCGCCAAGCTGCTGTTAAAACACCCGGAGGATACCTTCGTAACCCCGGTCTTCAACGGCTCCGCCTCCCTGCGGAATGCGGCCGGAGAACTGATTGAGGATGTAACAAAATCCGTCCGCCGCCGCAAGACCGTAGACCAGGCCTATCTGGAAAAACTGTTTCAGGATACCGCAGCCCTGTACCATCTGGATGATTCCTCCGCCCTGTCCGGCCAGAAGACGGATCTGGGGCCTCTGCCTTCAGGGGCAAAAGCGCTGCTGGGCGGACTGGCCGGCGTGTGGGCCATCCTGCTCCTGTATGTGATCCTGTCTCATTTTCACAGGAGACGGCCGGGATAACAATCCATATGGAACGGTCAAAAACCATCGGTTCCCGCAAATTTGTCTCCCTGACGATTGATTTCAGGGAGACTTTTGACTATAATAAGCTGGTGTCAACCAGATTCCAATTTAAGAAAGGGAGATTTTCAAAATGAAAAAATCGATTTCTATGTTACTGATTCTTTCCATGGCAGCCAGCCTGGCCGGCTGCGCCGGAAACGCACAGACTCAGACCTCTGCTGCTGATTCCTCCCAGGCGGAGACGGAAGCCGCTTCTTCCGAAAGCGCATCCGAAAATGCCGCGGAGAGCACAACGGCCGGCTCTGCGGGTGAAGATGCCGAAGAAAGCACCGCCGATGTCCTGTCCTATCAGGAGTATATGGACGCTGAATTAGATACGGAAGTCACCATCCAGGCCTATGTCCAGGCCAAGCAGTCCTGGTGGGAGGAGCAGGCAACGGTTTACGCTCAGGATGAGGACGGAGCATATTTTATCTACAATATGGCCTGCCCCCAGGAAGACTATGAGCGTTTGGTTCCGGGCACCAAGATCCAGGTTACCGGCTATAAGTCAGAGTGGTCCGGCGAGGTGGAAATCATGGACGGAACCTTTGAAATCCTGGAAGGCGAGGAGCCCTATATCGCCTCTCCCCTGGATGTAACGGACCTTCTGGGAACCGATGAGCTGATCGAGCATCAGAACCAGCTGGTCACTTTCCAGGGAATGACCGTAGAGGCCGCCGGCCAGGATGATGCCGGAAACGATGTGGCCTTTCTCTACAACTGGGACGGCTCCGGTACCGAAGGCGATGATCTGTATTTCAACGCCTCCTGCAACGGGGAGACCTACACCTTTACCGTAGAATCCAATCTCTGCGACAGCTCTACCCAGGTCTACTCTGATGTTAAGAACCTTCAGATCGGACAGACCATCAACATGGAGGGCTTCCTCTACTGGTATGAGGGCGTCAATCCCCACATCACTTCTGTCACAGTTGTGGAGTAAAGGAACGATCCACGATATGGATTTCCACTAAATCCCGGATGGGAACAGAGCGGCCGTCTTCCATCAGCAGCCGCCCTTTCCCCTCCAGGATTTTTTTTAATCTTCCCCTGACCTGCATCAAGGCTCCCCCCTCTTTTTTCCGGTCCGGCAGAAAATAGGTGACCGCAATCTCCGGCTTTTCCTCCGGATGCCCTCTCAGCCACAGAAGCTTGCGGTTGATTTGCTCCATCTCCTCCTCATCCAGCTGAGGCCGGGCTTTCGTCAGGCGGGCCCGCTCCCTGACCGCATCGCCGTATCCGGTGAGAGCCGCAAAGGGTGCGAACTGAGCCGCCCGCTCCGCTGCATCCATAGGCGGATGGGTGGCAGATACATGATGAGGAAGCTCCAGCATATCCGCATACTTTTGAAAATCCCTGCTTCTGTCTTTCGCCATCCTGCTCCTCCTCTTTCTGTCCCGCGCCCTGACCGTTCAGGCACGATGACCTCCGATCTGGCGGTTTCTCTCCTGGGCTGTGGCCCCCTCTTCCAGACTCATTCCCTTTAAAACCGCATTTTTCCCAAACTTCTGCTTCATCTCCAGCACCGCTTCCTGGAGACGCTTTTCCCGCTTTTGTCTTCGTTCCTGCTCTTCATCCTCTTTTTCGGACTGATCCTGCGCAAAAAGTTCCAGCTGCTCCCATGCCCCTTCCTGCACCTCTTCCTCTGCCCTAACGCCCTCCGCTGCAATGGTCAGACGCCGGACCAGGAGCTTTTGGTCCACCTCACGGTCGAACAGCTCCAAAACCGCCTCCATAATCTCTCTGGAAGAAGAAGTGGGCCTCTTTAAATGGATGGTCCCATGTCCGTGCCTGGGTACCCTTCTGCCATAGCGGTCCCGTGTAATCTCCCCTTCGTATTCCTCTCCGGTCTGCCCTTCTTCCGCCTTGTGGCCCTTTAAATTTTCCAAATCATATCCCGCCGTAAGAACCAGCTGAGCCGTCACCTGCTTCCTGGCAGTTAGATCCAGCGCCAGGGAATCCGCCATCTCCTTTGCCACCAGGCGGGCTTCCTCCCAGGTATAAGGGCGGCTTAACACCTGTCCGGCCACCAGACTGTTGTTTTTGGGGCGGTAGGCCTTGATGTCCGCCATGGTACAGGGTTCCCAGCCCCAGGCGTGATCAATGAGCAGCTGGGCATTCACCCCGAACATCCGGTAGAGAAGGTCTTCATTGTAATAATCCGAAGGCTTTCCCAGAGAACAGCGGGCAATGTCTCCCATGGTGTAAAGTCCCACCTCCTCCAGCTTCCTGGCGGTTCCTCTCCCCACCCGCCAGAAATCCGTCAGAGGGCGGTAGGTCCAGAGCAGACGGCGGTAGCTTCTCTCATCCAACTGGGCAATCCTCACGCCATTTGCATCCGGGGCCGCGTGCTTGGCTCCGATATCCATGGCAACTTTGCACAGATACAGGTTCGTGCCGATGCCGGCTGCCGCTGTAATCCCGGTGGTTTCCTGTACATCCCGGATCATAGCTGAGGCCAGCTGCCGCGCCGTCATGCCGTAGAGAGTCCGATAGCGGGATGCATCCATCATCACCTCATCGATGGAGTAGACATGAATATCCTCCGGTGCAATATATTTCAGGTAAATCCCGTAAATATCCGTACTGTACTTCATATAGAGAGCCATCCTGGGTGTGGCGATCAGGTAGGACAGCTCTAAGGAGGGGTCCTCCTTCAGCGCCCGGGCGTCCCAGGAAATGTCCCGGAAGCGGTGTCCGGGCGCCCTCCCCTTCCGTTCCATATTGACCTTCTTCACCTGCTCCATCACCTGAAAGAGCCTGGGCCGGCCGGAAATCCCGCAGGCCTTCAGGGACGGTGACACGGCCAGGCAGATGGTCTTCTCCGTCCGGCTCACATCGGCCACCACCAGATTGGTGGTCATGGGGTCCAGTCCGCGCTCCCGGCATTCCACTGAGGCGTAAAAGGATTTTAAATCGATTGCAATATAAGCGGGTTCCTCCTGATTCAATCTGTTCCCTCCCATCCCTGGTACGACCGTTTCTTGATAGGATTCCCGGAAACTGGTCAAATTATAGCGGTTTTGTTCGAACATACGTTCTATTCTTTTATTATACCACAATGCCTGTTTTTTTCAACAGCAGATTCAGCTGATTTTCCATTGAACCTGACTGCCCTTCTCATCCCTGGTGACAATCAGCTGGTCCTCAATCTCCTGCTTCAGCTCCGTCACATGGGAGATAATCCCCACCAGCCGGGAGCCCTCCGCCATTTCCTGCAGCACCTTGACCGCCTGGTCCCTGGAGCGCTCGTCCAGAGAGCCGAAGCCCTCATCAATAAACAAAATATCCAGGTTAACAGCGCCGGATCCGGCCTGAATCCGGTCCGCCATCCCCAGTGCCAGGGACAAGGCGGCCATAAAGGATTCCCCTCCGGAAAGAGTGCGGATTTCCCGTTCTTTTCCCGTAAGGGCAGAGTATACCATCAAGTCCAGCCCCCGGTTCTTTCCTTCCCCTGCTTTTTCCAGCTGGTACATCCGCAGTTCGAACTGTCCTCCGGACATATCCCGGAACCGGCGGTTTGCCCGCTCTAAAATCTGTTCCAGATAACGGCGCTGCACATAGGTCTCCAGGTCCATGCGGCTTCCCGTCTTATTTCCGGATAAAATCCGGTAAAGGCGGTCCAGGCGTTCGTACTCTCCCACTGCCTTCCGGCGTTTTTCAAGGCTGGGAACCATGGCTTCATAGGCCAGACCGATCGTTTCATACTCTCTTCTGCGTCTCTCCAGAAGCTGCCTGGACTCCTCCATCTGCCGCTTCGCATTCTCGCAGGACTCCTCCAGCTCCTTTAAATCCGGCATAGAACGCTGTCCAATGGCTTCGGCCAGCGAATGAATGCGGGCAAGAGCACCCGCTCTTCTTTCCTTATAAGACTGTACGGTTTCTGAAAGTTCCCCGGAAGCCTCTTTTGCGTAAGCAAAGGTCAGGGACTGCCACTGTTCCTGGCTCCAGCCCTTTTTCTCCATCGAATCCTGGTAGGCTTGTTTTCTCTTTTCCTCTTCCAGCATCATATCCGGAAGCTCCGCCTCAAAGCGGCCCACCAGCGTCTTTGCCCTGCCGAGACGTTCCCGGACCGACTGGGCCTGCTGGCGCGCACCGTTCCACCTGCTCTCCGCCTCTGTCTTCCTTCTTTTTGCTTCAGACAGCACGCCTCGGGCAGTACCCTCATCTGGGTACTCCTTTTCTTTTTCATAAGTTTCCGCCTTGGCGCGGCTCTGGTCCAGGCGGGTCTTCACTTCCTCCAGCGTCATTCTGGCCCGCTCCAGTGCTTCCTTTCTCTGTTTTCTCTGCCCCTCCACCTTTGAAAGGGCATCCAGAAGGCTCTCATGCCTCTTTTCCTTCTCCTTCAGGCGTTCTCCCTCTTCCTTTAGACGGGCAGCTCTCTCTCCCAGCTTTTCTTCCCACTCTTTCAAGGTTCCGCAGACGCCACCGATCCAGTCCAAAGACTCCAGTTCCTTTTGAAGGCGCTCTTTGTCCTGCTGAATATGCTGTTTCTTTTCCTCTAAGAGAGCCAGCGAAGAGCTGGCCCGGGCTGCCAGTTCTTCTTGTCTGGTCCTAAGAATCCCCGTTTTCTCCTCCAATTCTTCCAGCTCCCTGCGCTCCACCGGGATATTCTCATCAGACGGCGTACAGGGAGAAGGATGGACTGTGGAGCCGCAGACCGGACAGGGCTTTCCCGGTTTCAATTCCCGTGCCAGAAGACCGGCCTGCCCGTCCAGAAAGCGCTGGCGCAGAGCCTCATATTGAGCATTCCATTCCCGGTACTCTTCCCTGGCCCTTGTATATCGGCTTTGAGCTTCCCTGGCTTCTTTTTCCTGCTCCCCGGCCTCCCTGGACATCTTGCGGAGGGAGTCTGTCTCCTGGATGAAACGGGCTGTCTCCTCCTTTTTCGACTGCCAGAGGGCCAGCTCCTTCCCAATGCTCTGCAGCTCTCTTTCCTGATTTCTCCACTGCTCTTCCCGGCGCTCCAGTTCCTGCACCTGATCTTCCGCCCGGGTGAAATCTTCCTGCGCCTTCACCAGCAGCTTTTCCCCCTGCCGTATATCTTCTCCGGCAGCCGAGAGCTCCTGCAAAACCTTCATGGCCCGGTTTACCCGGTCCGAAATCCGGTTAAAATTCTCCGTCTCCTGGTCCAGAATCTTCTTTCTGTCTTCCTCCTGCGCGGCCGCCTCTTCTGAATTTTTCTCAAGCCCCGGCAGCTGTTCCTTTTCCTTCTCCATCTGCTCTCTGATCCGCTCTGTGCGCTGCATCGCTTCAATATAGCGTTCATAGAGTTCTTCCATCTGGTATGCCTCCTGGATCTGCCCGGCCAGCCGCCAGGTCCTCTCCATCTCCTCCTTCTGCTCATCGCACAGCCTGAGCTGCTCCTCTGCTTTTTTCAGCTGCTCAAAGCGGCTGCTCAGCTCCTTGGCCTGTGTCAGCTCATCCCGCTTTTCATCCCGAAGCTTCCCCAGCCTTTCCGCGTTTTCTTCTGCCTCCCGTCTTTGAATGTCCAGCCAGGAGCGCAGCATCTCCAGTTCCAGGGTCAGCTGCTCCAGATCCTCTTTTACAAAAACTTCCTCCTGGGTAATTCTTTCCTTCTGCTCACACAGTTCCTGTGCCCTGTCATAATCCTGTGGGATCTGGATTCGCGCCGCTTCCAGACGGCAGGCCGCTTTAATCTGCCGGATTTCCTCCTCTTTCGCCTTTCTGCGCTTTCCCAGCTCCTCCACAATTTCCTGATATTGGCCGGTGTGAAATAATTTGCGAAAAATTGCCTTTTTATCATCCGACCTGGCCCTCAAAAATTCCATAAATTCTCCCTGGGCAATCATGGCCACCTGCATAAACTGGGCCTTGGTCAGCCCCACCAGCTCCACCAGCTTTCGGTCTGTTTCCTTAGAGGGATATTCGGAACCATCCGGCATCTGCAGAGAAACCGTCTCGCTTACATCCTTCATCCCGGTTCCCCTCTTTAAGGGCCTTCTGTGCCTGGGGGTCCGCCGGACGGTATAGATCTTTTTTGCCTCTCCTCTGCCCTCGCTGAAGGTCAGCTCCACAAATGGTACTGTCTGCGGCAAAGCAAACTGGCTCTGCAGCTCTGCTCCGTCCTTGCGGCTTACATTGGAACTGGCCTCCCCGTAAAGAGCAAATACAATGGCATCAAAAATAGTGGTTTTTCCGGCTCCCGTATCCCCGGTGATCAGAAACAGGTTCTGGTCCGGTTTTTCAAAATCAATGACCGTCCGGCGTCCGTAGGAGCCAAATGCCTCCATCATCAACTTTAGCGGCTTCATCTATTTCACCTCCTGTACCTGCTCTACGATATCCCTGAGCAGTTTCCGGTCTTCCTCATCCAAATCTTTTAAAAATGCGCAGCATAAGGCAAAGGGGTCCATCTCCTCCTCCGCTCCTTCTGCCATCCCATAGTCCGCTCCTGTTTCATTTTCCCTGCGCACCTCCAGAAGGTAGGGAAATGCCCGCCGGATGCGTTCCTGAAGGTCAGCCTCCTCCTGGATCTTCCCGGTCAGCACTACGGAAACGTAATCTGTACCGGCTTCAGCCAAAACCTCCTCCAGGCTTCCTCTGACAATCCGGATCTGCCGCAGGGGATTTAAAGGCAGGACCTGAATCTCTACCTTTCCCTTTTCCAGCATCTCCACCATCACGACCCCCTTCTGCTGTCCCGCCTCGCTGACGGAAACAGCCAGGGGCGTGCCGCAGTATCGGAAACGCTCCCCGCCCACCGTCATGGGCTTGTGTATATGCCCCAGGGCTCCGTAATCAAACGCTTCCAGAACGGAGGCCGAAACCTGGTCGATATTTCCCACGGTGCGGATTTCCGAATCCATCCGCAAGATCGCATCCGCCTCCTTGCCGGACGGCAGGTAAAACTGATGACTGACCAGCACATTCCGCTGGGACCGGTCCACCTCCTCCCGCAGGATCATGCGGCGGACCGTCTCATCGTAAGAGCAATTATTTCCATGCTCGTCCATTCCCACTACCTGCCGGACCATAGAAGGTCGTACAAAGGGCAGCAGGTAAAAATTCACCGGCCCGTAAGAATCATAAAGCTGCACCTTTTCCATTTTTTCCTCCGGGCTTTGAGGCGGAAGACCAATCATATGAACCTGCTGACGGGACAAAAGGCTCCGAAAGCAGTTGACTCTGGGACCGCTGTCATGGTTTCCGCTGATGAGCATGATCTCCGCCCCGGGAACCGCCTCCCTCAGACCGGTTAAAAACCGGTCGAATGTTTCCACCGCCTCGGCGGCAGGAACTGCTTTATCGTAAATATCCCCGGCGATCACCACGGCATCCGGCTTCTCACGGGCCGCCAGACGGACAATCTCATTTAGAATATATTCCTGGTCCTCCCTTAAATCCCGGTTCATCAGCTTTAAGCCGATGTGCAGGTCGGAAAGGTGAAAAAATTTCATATAGGGTCCTCCTTGAGCAGTTTTCTATATTCCTTAAATTATAGCATGTTTCCATTTTTTTCACAAAAAAATTCCGTATTACAAAGGTCCTATTTTTAAATGGCCAATCTAATACGGAACTATATAACTTTTTATTTCTTTTGTGCTAATCGCAGATCTCTCATGGCAACCGCTATGCAAACTGCTTCTTCTGCTTCTTTTAAAGCTGAATCCGGCATATCAACATCAAATCGAAATTTCATCATTGCGATTTGCTGACACGCGAGCATACCCATACCATTTACCGTCTTCAATCCTCTTGCTGCCGCCTTATCCAATAATGAAGTATGAGGGTAAAGCACATCTGCTACTACTGCTGTATCTGGCAGTTTATCTACAAAACCCAAATCTTTATAATCATTTTTATGTCCTGCCGCCCCTAGTGTTGTACATTGAACCAGAAGATCGGTTTTTTGCGCCATCTTTTCCAGATTTTCTTTTGTCATTTCTAAACTATAGGTTTTTACAGGATATAGTAATTTCAATTGTTCTGCAATATATTCTGCCTTTTCTTTTGTTCTATTAATAACGCAAACACTTGAAGCTCCTCTTTTACACAGATCGGCAGCAATAGGGCCTGCCACTGCACCAGCTCCAAGTATCGTTACCCTGCTGCCTTCAATCTTTGCTCCAGAACGAGCTATTGCCATCCCCATTCCAACACCATCCAGCCCTACTCCGACCAGTTTGCCATCCACCCATTTCACGTGGTTGACACACTTAAAAACACGGCTGGATTCTTCACATTCATCCAGATATTTAATTATCTCGCTTTTAAAGGGTGTAGTAATATCAAATCCTGACATTCCCATCACTCGATTACCCTCTATAAATGCTGGAAGATCCTCTGGTTTTAACTCAATCGCAAGACAGATTGCATTTAAATTCGCAATCTCGTACATCCGATTATGTACATAGGCAGCGCAACTATAATCAAGGGGATATCCAATTTGGCAGCTATATTTTGTATTAATATCAAATTTAACTCTCAAGCCATTTCCTCCATTAAATCATTTTAATTACACTTTTTAGCGTATGTTCTTTATTATGAATTGCCTGCACAAAGGCCTCGTTTACCTCTGGAAAACTGCGGATATCTGTCACAATTTCTTTTAACCGGACACGTCCCTGTGCCGCCAGACGAATTGCCAAAGGGTAGTCGTTACAATATCGGTAAATCCCCATCAATACAATCTCTCTATGCGCTATTTCCCAAAAGTTAAAGGAGACCTCTCCAAATATATTACCCACCATCATAATTGTTCCTGCAGACTTACATAAACTTGGAGCCATTTTCAGAGTTGTCGGGCTACCTGCAGTTTCAAATATAATATCAGCGCCATGGCCGCCCATTATCTCATAAATTGCAGAAGCACAGTCCTCTTTTTGCGAATTAACAACATAATCAGCGCCCAATTCTTTTGCTTTTTCTAGTCTGGAATCAAATATATCAACGGCTACAATTGGGTCTGCTCCCATGGCTTTGCAAGCCATCAACGTCATCATGCCAATACAGCCTGTTCCCAAAATTACAATTCCTTTGCCAAAAGATACGTTCGCCTGTTTTGCTGCATGCAACCCGATTGCAAAGGGTTCAATCAATGCTCCTTCCAGAGTACTCATATTATCCGGAATTTTAAAACATAAAGAAGCTTTGTGCGCAACATAATCCCGAAGCACACCATTAAATGGAGGGACTGACTTAAACTGTACATTTGCGCATAGATTATATTTTCCGCTTTTGCATTCCTCGCATTCTCCACAGGCGATTCCAGGTTCCAACGCCACTCGATCCCCAATTTTTAGAGAATGCACATTTTTCCCTATATCCATAATGACTCCGGCGCATTCATGGCCTAATATATGTGGAAAAGGAATTGGCCCCTTACTATAGCAGCCTGTTTCAAAGTAATGCATATCCGAACCGCAAATTCCAACATATTCCACCTTTATCAGCACCTCGTCATCAGCGATAACTGGTATATCTATTGTTCTTATCTCAATTTTTCCCATTTCTGTCAACCAAGCAGAACGATTTTCCATTTTCAAACCCCCGTTTCTTTCTCAACAGGCAATCCATTCCTTTGGATTGCCTGCCCATCACGAAATAACTATTGTATTACACCGTTTTCTTTATGCATTTCGATAAAGGTTTCAATATTATCTTCAGTAATCAGTACTGGCTCAAGTTCCATTTTAACAGCTTCCATATCTGGATCTGCATAAAGCTGTTTGGCAAGCTCAACTGTGGCCTCCGCCATTTCGTCTGCATCCTGCAAAACAGAGCCTGTCTCTTCTCCCGCTTCGATAGAAAGACATCCGTCTGCCAAACCATCAATCCCATAAAACTGCATAGTCTGAACATCCCGTCCATCTGCCTTTGCAGCCTCAATGGCTCCTAATACCATACCGTCATTGGCCGAAAGCACCGCATCTATCTGTTCGAATCGCTGACACCAATCACTCATAATATTAATAGCAGTATCTTTACTCCATCCCTCGCAATTTTGAGTATCAAGTATTTCCACATCAGGCCTTTCATTTTCAATCATATCGACATACGCTTGCGCACGCTCCTCACTAGAGAACAAAGAAGGGGTAGATTTAAGGATACAAACCTTCGCATTTTCCGGAAGTTTTTTTGCCGCATAAGCAGCAACCATACTTCCCATCTCGTACTCAGGATAAAATACATTCATGGAAACGCCATCTGAAACCTCATTATTAATAACGACACTCCGTACTCCCTCGGAAGCAAAATCCTGAAGCAATGCATCGGTATCCTGCGAACCAGATACTTTTTGAAGAACGACAATTCCATATCCATCCAAAATCGCTTGATTATAAAAGCTTTCTGTATTGGCTGGATCTCCTTGCTGATCTAAAACCACATACTCAGCTTCAGGCCAGTTCTCCTCCATATATTTTTCACACATGTTCATTAACCAAGTACTATATGGATCGGCAAGATTTTTTGCAATTATCATGACTTTAGGCGAAGTCTCTGTTGCCTGTTCTGACGCTTCTTCAGACACTGCCGATTCCTCAGCCGCATTTCCAGAGCAACCACAGATTGAACCTGCCATCAATGCAATCGTCAAACCAACTGTCAAAAATTTTTTCATAGAAATCCTCCTTTTTTAATTTCATTTTTTCAACTCTCAAAGATATCTTCTGTGCCTTATCTTATCACTTTCCCTTCACCAAACTCAGTCTCAAATCGCCTGCAAGCCTCCAATATTCCTTCTGGCTGGTAAAAAATATTGTGACGAGTTCCCACAATCATATCAACGCCTAGTTTCTGACATCCAATACATTTCTCTCTATCCACTCCGCCATCTACAGAAATGAGAAATGGATTACCGCACTCCTGCCGCAATTCTGTCAGTTCTTCTATTCTTTCCATAGTTCCCTCCAAGAAGGGCTGACCGGAGAATCCCGGTTCTACTGCCATTACCATCACCATATCCACATACTTGGCATACGGACGGATATGCTCAATCAACTGAGACGGATTGATTGCTATTCCTGCTTTCATTTCCGCCCTATGAATCTCATTGATAGTTCTTCGAACAAAAGATGTGCTGTCCGTGTGAAAACAAACGTAATCCGCTCCTGCCATTTTAAGCCGCTCTATATAGTTAATTGGTTCTGTCACCATCACATGAACATCCATATAAATTTGAGGATACGCATCCTTTAATTCTCGAATAATTCCTATCGGGAAACAAAGATTCGGAACATAATGACCATCCATCAAATCAATATGAAAAAATTTTGTTCCTCCTTTCACCAGTTTATCTAAACCTTCTCTCAATTCCATAAAGGGGATATTTGCGATTGAAGCTGTATTAATCATCCTTCCTTCCCCCCTTTTACTCCAGTTTCTCTCCGTAAATTTTCTGTGTACGTAAATTCATGAAATCCCGATCTCCTTCCGTCACGGAAACCATGCAGTATACATATCGCAGTCCGCCGCAAGGGCAGCCGACGTTGGGATGATAGCCTTCCGGTATAGAAATCAAGTGTCCATCAGTAACAACATACGCTTCCGCAGACTGGAGATCATTATATACACACTGAACACCAAAACTATTTCCCATGTTAAAGTATACATAAATTTCCTCTCTTTCCGCACCGTGCTCGTGCGGCGGCCAGGCTGTCCACCCGCCATTTTTTCCATAGCAGATACCAGTCAGGAAACGGCCAGACGGAAACGACTCATCGATAAAATTCCATACATCGCGTAAAGTTCCATTCTTTTCTTGGCCATATATCTTGTGGCGGGAATCTTTATCCACCTCAGCAAATGGAATATGGCGAAATCCATATTTTTTAGAACATGGGGCGCCAAAACATATGAATACAGCATTTTCTCCCTTCAGGATAATCTTCTCTTCAATTGGCACATACAGCATATCCGCCATCACTACCTTGCCTGTTTCATCCTGACATTTGTAGAATGCTTCCCCAGAAATACATACTAGACACAGTTCCCTGTCCCCACTCTTCAAAACCACCTCATCCATCACATCCACCCGCATGGCCGAACCATAGGTCAATCCCAAGTCTTCAGGGGATAGGTATCTTTTTGTTTCGTCTGGTTTTAAATGAACTGCCATGATTATATCCATTCCTTTCGCTTCGCTCAGGCACAAAACGTTATGAAAATATTTTCCCTGAGCTTATTTTTCTTTATAATTCTTCTTGTAGGGAACTCGGTATACTACAAATCACGGGGAGGTGAGT
>DWYS01000022.1 GCA_019118585.1 Candidatus Enterocloster faecavium
ACATTTTAGGGTGACGGACGAGGAAGTGGAGTTCCTGGTAGAGGGCAGCAAGGACGCCCAGATTACCGTGCAGCTGGAGGACGATACGGAGTATGAGGTATACGTAGACGGCTCTGCGGTGGGCAGCATGAAGACAAACATGAGCGGCAAGCTGAGCGTCAGCGTTGAGCTGGAGGAAGGCAAAGCGGTCCGCGTGCTGGCGGTAAAGCGCCAGGGATAAAGGAGAGAAGCCGGGATTGCGATTCCGGCTTTTTTCGACCATATTGAGAGACGCGACAGGAGGAAAGTAAGATGGCGAAGGCGAGAACAACAGCCTTTTTTTGCAGCGAGTGCGGGTATGAGTCCAGCAAGTGGACCGGCCAGTGTCCGGCCTGCAAGGCGTGGAATACGATGGTGGAGGAGCCGGTTGCAAGACCTGCCAAGGCAGGGGAGAAAGGTGCCGGGGCTTTTCGCGCCTCCTTCGGCGGGGCGGGGGCAGCGGGATTAAAGCCTTCTCTGCTGTCGGAGATCGATGTCAAGGAGGAGGACCGGCTTTCCACCGGCTTCCGGGAACTGGACCGGGTTCTGGGGGATGGGATTGTGGCCGGCTCACTGGTGCTGGTCGGCGGAGATCCGGGAATCGGAAAATCTACCCTGCTGCTTCAGATGTGCCGCCATCTGTCCGCTGAGGGCCATTCCGTTCTCTATATATCAGGAGAGGAGTCCTTAAAGCAGATCAAAATGAGGGCCAACCGGATTGGGCCGGTTCAGGGCAATCTGCGCTTCCTTTGCGAGACCAATCTGGACCGGATTCAGGGCGTGATCGAGAAGGAGAAGCCGGAGATCGTCATTATCGACTCCATTCAGACCATGTATCGGGAGACAGTGCCCTCTGCTCCCGGAAGCGTCAGCCAGGTAAGGGAGTCCACCGGGCTTCTGATGGAGATTGCCAAGACAGGCGGAATCGCTGTGTTTGTGGTAGGCCATGTGACCAAGGAGGGCGTGGTGGCAGGCCCCAGAGTGCTGGAACATATGGTGGATACGGTGCTCTACTTTGAGGGAGACCGGAATGCTTCCTACCGGGTTCTCCGCAGCGTGAAGAACCGTTTTGGCTCCACCAATGAAATCGGAGTGTTCGAGATGAAGGAGGAAGGCCTTGCGGAGGTGGAGAATCCCTCGGAATTTATGCTGGAAGGACGGCCTGAGGACGCTTCCGGCGCAGTGGTGGCCTGCTCCATGGAAGGCACCCGGCCGATCCTGCTGGAGGTTCAGGCGCTGGTGACGGAAACCAACTTCGGACTGCCCAGGAGAACGGCTGCCGGAACAGACTATAACCGCGTCAACCTGCTGATGGCGGTGCTGGAGAAGCGCTGTCATTATGAGATGGGGAGAATGGATGCCTATGTGAATATTGCCGGAGGCATGCGGATGAACGAACCGGCCCTGGATTTGGCCATTGTAATGGCCCTGATTTCCAGCTACAAGGACCGTCCCGTGAATCCCAGGCTTCTGATTTTCGGTGAGGTAGGGCTTTCCGGTGAGGTCCGGGCGGTTTCGCAGGCGGAAAAGCGGGTCCACGAGGCCGCCAAGCTGGGTTTCCAGGCCTGCATCCTGCCGAAAGTATGTGCCGATAAGATGAAGCCGGTGGCCGGCATGACCCTTTACGGGGTCAGCAGCGTGCGGGAGGCCATTGGGCTGCTGTGAGGCTAACAGAATTTTTGGAAGAGGATGAAGACGAAAAACTGCCCGTCTCCAGATGGAGGAGCGGGCAGTTTTTCTTGATCGCGATATTGAAAAACAAAAAGCTGTATTCCTTCTGAAAGAAATACAGCCTTTACCGATAAACAGGGGATGAGGGGCTCGAACCCCCATCGACGGTTTTGGAGACCGGTGCTCTACCATTGAACTAATCCCCTTTGAAGCGGTCATTTCTGAACGCCAGATTATAATATCACAGGTTCCTGACAATGTCAACCGGAATTTTACATTTTTTTGCGAGTATTGCCCCATTTCCAATTTTATGCTAAAATATTTGAGACAGTTTAGAACTGTCTCAAGTGTTTTTTACAATAAAAAACAGGGAGAGGAGCAAGAAAATGGAATTAATGCTGATTGTTGTTCAGGAGCAGGACGAGAAGGCCTTGTCCTCCGCTTTTATCCGCAATAAAATACAGGCGACGAAAATCCACGCGGAGGGACTGGTGTCCAACCGGAAACTGGGCGTTTTTCTGGTCTGCACCGACCGGAGTGAGGATGTGCTGAAGATGGTGGAGGCTAACTGCAAAGAGCGCACCATTGAGACGGAGACCAGCGAGTACAACGGAAGGATTTTCGTGGATGTCCAGAGGAAAATCGTCATAGGCGGCGCCACGGTATTCCTGTTGGGGGAGGCCCGGTTAAAGAAGATCAAGGGCGCCCAGGGAGGAGCCGATGAATAAGAAGGAAATCAGCGAGATCAAGAAGCTGTTTACTCCGGCGGGCTGCGCCATTACCAGGATCTGCGGCTGCTATGTGGACGCGGATAAAAATAAGAAAACGGAGCTGAAGGAGGCGTTTCTCTCTCTTCCGGAGGAGGAGGCCTTTAAGTATTTTACAATTTTCAAAAAGACCATGTCCGGCACGCTGGGAAAGAACCTGATCAATATGGAGTTTCCCCTCTCGGCGGAGAGCGAGGGCGGGACCCAGGAATTTCTGCTGCGTCTGCGGGACAGCGAACTGAAGGACGAGAGCCTTCTGGAGGAATTTTACGATAAGGTAATCGAAAACTACGATTACGGGGAAAATTATTACATCATCCTGATCCACTGCGCCTATGATATCCCGGCCAAGGCATCCGACGGGGCGGAGATGTTTGACGCCTCCGATTATGTGTATGAATTCATCCTCTGCAGCATCTGCCCGGTGAAGCTGTCCAAGGAAGGGCTCTGCTACAATTCCGTGACCAACGCCATCGAAAACCGGATCCGGGACTGGCTGGTGGAGGCGCCGTCCCTGGGATTTTTGTTCCCGGCCTTCAATGACCGGAATACGGACATCCACAGTCTGCTCTACTATTCTAAGAATGGGGAGGAGCTGAAGGAACAGCTCATCGACCAGCTTTTAGGCTGCCGGATCCCCATGTCTGCCAAGACCCAGAAGGAGACGTTTCAGACGATCGTGGAGGAAACCCTGGGAGAAAACTGCGATTTTGAGGCGGTGATGAGCATCCATGAGTCCTTAAACGAGATGCTGGAGGAGGGGGCCGATGGACCGGAACCTGTTACCCTGGACAAGCGCCAGGTCAAGCAGCTCCTGGAGGAGAACGGGGCGGACCCGGAGCAGCTTTTAGAGCTGGAGAACCGCTATCCAAGGGATGAAAAAAGCCGGGAGGAAAGCTTTCTGGCCTCCAACGTGGCGGCAGCCCGGAATCTGGAGATCAAGACGCCGGATGTCAGCATCCGGGTAGCGCCGGATAAAGCAGCCCTGGTGGAAACACGGCTGATTGACGGCAGATGCTGCATCGTGATCGAGGCAGGAGAGCATGTGGAGATTAACGGCATCGCCGTCCGCCCTCTGTCCGCCGAACAGCTCAGGCAGCTGCAGCAAAAATAGAAAACCTGTCCGGCGGCGGGATTATTTTGAACAGAAGAAGGAACAACCTTTATGGATTTATACCGCATTATCCTTGTAGACGACGAGGAGGAAGTAAGAAAGAGCATAATCAAGAAAATCGACTGGAAAACAGCCGGATTTGAGGTGGTGGGAGATGCGGAGAACGGACAGGATGCCCTGGAAAAGATTGAACAGCTGGAACCGGATGTGGTGATGACGGATATCCGGATGCCCTATATGGACGGTTTGACCTTGATCAGCAGAATCCGTCAAAAGTATCCCTCCATGAAAGTTTTGATCTTTTCCGGCTTTGACGATTTTGAGTACGCGAAACAGGCCATCAAGCTGAATGTAACCGAATATATTTTAAAGCCGGTAAATGTGGAAGAGCTGACGGAGATCCTGAACCGGGTGAAGGCAAACCTGGACGAGGAGATTGAACAGCGCCGCAATGTGGACCGCCTGAGAGAGAGTTACCAGAACAGTCTGCCTATATTGAGAGAGCTTTTCCTGAACGATTTGGCAAGAGGCAATATCCCTCCGGGCCGGGAGGAGGCAAGACTCAGGGAGTACGGGGTGGATATCCTCGGAGCAAGACAGTGGCTGGCGGCAGTGGTCAGCGTGGAACAGGAGGAGCAGAATGAGGAGAGGGTCCTTTCCCAGCACCAGGAGCTGATCCCGTTTTCCGTCCGCCAGCTGATGGAGGACCATTTAAAAGAAGCTTATCGTTTTGTCCTCTTTAATTCCACTGCAGGCCTTACCCTGGTGGTGGCTCTGGACGAGGAAAAGAAGGGGACGGATATGATTGACCAGCTGGAGGACATCTGCAAAGAGTGCAGAAAAATTCTGGAGGTTACGGTTACCATCGGTGTAGGGCACCGGTGCAGCGATCTGGGGCACCTTTTCCTTTCCTGCCAGTCCGCAGTGGACGCCCTGGGCTACAAGGCTATTGTAGGAGCCGGAAAGACGATCTACATCAACGATGTGGAGCCTGTGGGCCGGGGAAGGCTGCAGATGGATGTAAAGGATGAATCGGAGCTGATTAATGCAGTAAAATTCGGCCCCAAGGAGAAGATCCGCTCAGTGGTCCACGGCCTGGTGGACCGGATGGAGGAAGCCAAGGTCCATCTGCGCCAGTACCAGCTTTTTATGCTCTCCATCAGCAACTGTCTGCTTCAGCTGATGCAGCAGTACGACCTGGACCCGGGGGACCTTTTGAGCACACAGAAGCATTATTCGGACATTCTCTCCTTTAACCTCCACCGGGAAGAGTTTGAGGAGTGGATCATAGAGACTGCATGCCAGATGAATGATATGATGAACCGGGAGAGGGACAATACGACCCGGCGGGTCATTCTGGAGGCAAAGCGCTATATTCAGGAGCATTACCATAATCCGGAGCTTTCAGTGGAGATGCTCTGCAGGGAATTCCACATGAGCCCGGCCTATTTTTCCACGGTATTTAAGCGGGAGACGGGACAGAGCTATGTGGGATATCTGACGGATGTGCGCCTGTCGAAGGCGGTGGAGCTTTTGGAGACTACAGACGACAAGACCTATGTGATCGCCGAGAAGGTGGGGTATCAGGAGCAGAACTATTTCAGCTACGTGTTTAAGAAGCGGTTCGGCGTATCGCCGACCAAATACCGCAGCGCCAAGTAATCAAAAATCTGGGGGAAATCTATGGAGAATCCGGAGAAAAAAGGACTGTTCAGAGATATGAGCATCCGGTCTGCCATATATATCTATTTTACGGTCAGCGCCCTTGCCGCCATCATCCTGATCGGCGTATCTCTTTACGGGCGGCTCTCCGGGCAGCTGACCGCCACCATCAGCCAGGAAAACCAGGCCATGCTCAGCCAGGTGAACCGCTCGGTGGATTCCTATCTTCAGACCATCATGAAGCTTTCCGACTCCCTGTACTACGGGGTGATCAAGAACGCGGACCTTTCCGATGAGTCTGTCAGCAGTGATTTTACCCTTCTTTACGACAACAACAAAGACTGCATCTCCAATATTGCTCTTCTGTCCAAGGAGGGGGAGCTTCTGGCAGCAGTACCGGCCGCCCGCCTGAAAACAGGCCTGGATGTGACAAAGGAGCCCTGGTTTCAGACTACCCTGGAGCGGACGGACAACCTGTATTTTACCACACCCCATGTGCAGTACATCTTTGACAGCAGTGAAAATCAGTACCGCTGGGTCATCACCTTCACCCGCTCGGTGGAGATCACCTCCGGTACGTCCACAGAGCAGGGCATCCTGCTGTTAGATATCAGCTACAGCAGTTTTCAGCAGCTTTTGGACAATATTACGCTTGGAAATCAGGGATATCTGTATATGGTCAGCAGCAAAGGTGAACTGATCTACCACCCCAAGATGCAGCTCATCGATGTGGGGCTGGCGGAGGAGAACTACGAGAAGGCGGCTTTAAGCAGGGAAGGAACCTACGAGGAATACTACGAGGGGGAAAAGAGGAGTATCACCGTAAAAACAGTAGGATACACGGGATGGAAGCTGGTGGGAGTGATGCCGGAGAACGGCATTTCCCTGAATGTGCTGAAAACGCAGCTTTTTGTGGCCTTCGTGGTGGCCTTTTTCCTCTTTGTCCTGATGATCATCAACGCCTACATTTCATCCAGGATCACAGGTCCCATTAAGCGGCTGGAAAAATCCGTCAATGCCCTGGAGGCCGGAAGGCTGGATACGGAGATCTATATCGGCGGCTCCTATGAGATCCGCCACCTGGGGCGCTCCATAAGGGATATGGCAGGGCAGATCAAGGTGCTGATGGACGATATTGTGGCGGAGCACGAATCCAAACGAAAGAGCGAGTTTGACACCCTCCAGTCCCAGATTAATCCGCATTTTCTCTACAACACCCTGGATATTATTGTGTGGATGATCGAAAATGAGCAGAAGGCGGAGGCTGTGAAAGTAGTGACGGCTCTGGCCCGTTTTTTCCGCATCAGCCTCAGCAAAGGACGCAGCATCATCCCGGTGAAGGATGAGCTGGAGCACGTGCGCAATTATCTCATGATTCAGCAGATGCGCTTTAAAAATAAATTTACCTACCGGATTGAGTCGGAGCCGGAGACTATGGAGCTGGCCAGCCTGAAGCTGATGCTCCAGCCTCTGGTGGAAAATGCCATCTATCACGGAATGGAGTTCATGGACGGGGACGGAGAAATCCTGGTACGTACCTTTTTGGAAGGCGGGGAGCTGATCTTTACCATTTCCGACAATGGACTGGGTATGACAAGGGAGCAGGTGGAAGGACTTTTAAAAGAGCAGACGGCCCATGTCTCGTCCAAACGCGGCTCCGGCATCGGCGTAAAAAATGTAAATGAACGGATTCGGCTGTATTTCGGGGAGCAGTACGGGCTTTCCATTGAGTCGGAGCCGGATGAGGGAACAACCATCCGCATCCATCTGCCTGCCATTCCCTATGCTGAGGTTTTGGAGAAGGAGAAGAAATGATTACCAGGAAAGAAAAATTATTGTGGCTGGGATACGGGCTGGTACTGGTCCTTTTGTTTCTGCTCTCCTCCACAGACCTGATCATCAAGGAGGAAAAGCGGGAGATCTATCCCATTTCCGTTATAGTGGAGGACACCAGCGATACCAACTATGTAAATTTCCGCAAGGGCATGGAGCAGGCCGCCATTGAGTGGAACGGGGATATCAGCTTTATCACCCTCTATGAAACAGGCAGCGTCCGGCAGCAGCAGGAGCTGATCCTCAGGGAAGAGCAGGCAGGGGCCAGGGCTCTGATCGTGGTCCCTGCACAGGGGGAAGGGACGCCGGAGGATTTGAGCAGGCTGGCCAATATCCCGACGGTGATGGTCTGGACCGAACAGGAGCCGGCGGATGCCGCCGCAGTAGTTACGGCGGATTTTTCCCAGATGGGGCAGAAGCTGGCCGGTCAGATTGCCCGGTCCTACGACCGGGATATCCCGGTATATCTCATCGGACGGACTTTGAAACATGAAGGAACAGGAAGCTTTGAGAGGGCGCTGACAAAAGAGTTGGAGCAGATGGGGTTTTCTGTCCGGATGGCCCTGGGAGAAGATGAAGATGCCTGCCGCAGAGTCTTGGAGGAGGCAGTCCCCCTGGAGCCAAAAGGGGCAGTGATCGTAGGCCTTGAGCCGGACAGCCTCCGGGAGGCCGCCTCCATGTTGAAAACCGATGAAAGCCTTCGCTCTTTTGTACGGGGACTGTACGGGAGAGGAAGTACCCCGGAGATCCTGGACGGGCTGGACCGGGGGATCATCCGGGGGATCTGCGCGACGGATGAATTCAGTGCCGGTTATCTGAGTGTCTGCCGCGCAATAGAGGCTGTGTCGGGGAGAAATCCGGAAAAAGAGACGGTTCTGGATAACTACTATATTGAAAAAGAGGATTTGAGAAAATCCCGGTATGAAACCATGCTTTATCCCATTGAATAAAAAGGAGAGTAAAGGTGAAGAGAGAGAACCAAAGAAGGCTGGCAATAGCGGCGGCGCTCTGCGTATCTGCCGGGATCGTGACGGCGGGCTGTCAGAGACAGGAAGAAGAAGAGACTCCCTCGATCCGGATCGGAGTAGGGCTGTATCGGGGAGATGATACCTTTATCAATAATATTCGTCAGGAACTGGAACGCTGTGCCAAAGCCTATGAGCAGGAGACGGGGGTCAAGGTGCATCTGGATATCCAGGATGCAAAGGGAAGCCAGTATACCCAGAATAACCAGGTAGAACGATTCATCTCTCTGGAATGCGATGCCCTCTGCATCAATCTGGTAGACCGGACGGCTGCTTCCAGCATCATTGATAAGGCGATGGGAAGCGATGTGCCGGTGGTCTTTTTTAACCGGGAGCCGGCCCGTGAGGACTTAAACCGCTGGGACAGACTGTACTATGTAGCGGTTTCCGCAAAGGAATCTGCCGTGCTCCAGGGAAATATCGTGGCAGACCAGTACGTTCAGGACCCCTCCAGCCTGGATGCCAATGGGGACGGTGTGGTCAGCTATGTGCTGCTGGAAGGGGAGAGCAGCCATCAGGATGCCCTGATCCGCACGGAGTGGTCCGTTCAGACCTTAAAGGATGCAGGCGTGCCTGTGGAGAAGATTACCGGGGGCATCGCCAACTGGGAGCGAAGCCAGGCCTCCGCACTGATGGAACAGTGGCTTTTGGAATATCCGGATACCATTGAACTGGTGATTTCCAATAATGACGATATGGCTTTGGGAGCGATTGACGCCATAGAGCGTGCCGGCGCATCCGGCATACAGGTGGTGGGCATCGACGGGACAACGCCGGGGCTGAAGGCAGTGGAAGATGGAAAGATGATGGGGACGGTATCCAGCGATAAGGAAGCTTACGCTGCCGCCGTATTCGGCATTGCCATGGACCAGGCTTTGGGGAACAATGTGGAGGAGGATTTTGAACTTACGGATAGTAAATATTACCTATCACCGCAGCACATTGTGACGAAAAATTGACAAAAACGCGAAAGAATAAAGAAAATTATAGAAAAACGAAAAAAATCTTATGGAAAATATGTGCAAAAAAGGCTATAATATGCTTGTCGGTAGTTGAAAATGATTGAAACCGACGGAAACCAAATCTCATATTATTGGAAAGGGAGGAACAAAATCATGAGAATGATGAAAAAGGTAACGGCTGTTGCTCTGGCATCCTGCATGGCAGTGTCACTGGCAGCCTGCGGCGGAAGCAGCTCCGGCACTACCACTGCTGCTGCAGAGGGAGATGCGACTGAGGCGTCTGAGGCCGCAGAGGGAGAGGCTACTGAGGCAGCAGAGGAGGCCGCTGGGGGAGAAGTTGCAAATAAGGACAAGCCCCTGGTATGGTTCAACCGCCAGCCCTCCAACAGTTCCACCGGTGAGCTGGATATGACCGCTTTAAGCTTTAACGACAACACCTACTACGTAGGATTCGACGCAAACCCGGGTGCTGAGCTTCAGGGAACCATGGTTCGGGATTACATTGAAGCCAACATCGACACCATTGACCGCAACGGCGACGGAATCATCGGATACGTGCTGGCAATCGGCGATATCGGACACAATGACTCCATCGCACGTACCAGAGGCGTCCGCAGTGCTCTTGGCACCGGCGTTGAGACAAACGGCGCAATCGACAGCACACCTGTAGGAACCAACACCGATGGTTCTTCCACCATCGTACAGGACGGCTCCATCGAGGTAAATGGAAAGACCTACACCGTACGTGAGCTGGCTTCCCAGGAGATGAAGAACTCCGCAGGAGCTACCTGGGATGCTTCCACCGCAGGAAACGCCATCAATACCTGGTCTGCTTCCTTCGGCGAGTCCATCGACGTAGTAGTTTCCAACAACGACGGCATGGGCATGTCCATGTTCAACGCCTGGTCCAAGGATAACGGCGTTCCCACCTTCGGCTACGATGCCAACAGCGATGCGGTTGCTGCAATTGCAGAAGGCTACGGCGGCACCATCAGCCAGCATGCTGACGTACAGGCTTACCTGACCCTTCGTGTGATCCGTAATGCTCTGGACGGTGTTGACATTGATACCGGTATCGGAACCGCTGACGAGGCCGGAAACGTTCTGACTGACGATGTATATGTATACAACGCAGATGAGCGTTCCTACTATGCTCTGAATGTTGCAGTTACCGCTGACAACTATCAGGATTTCATGGATTCTACCGTAACTTATGCTCCGGTATCCAACCAGCTGGATGCAGCAGAGCATCCCGAGAAGTCTGTATGGCTGAACATCTACAATGCAGCCGACAACTTCCTGAGCGCTACCTATCAGCCTCTGCTCCAGAAGTATGATGATCTTCTGAATCTGAAGGTTGACTACATCGGCGGCGACGGCCAGACTGAGTCCAACATCACCAACCGTCTGGGCAACCCCAGCCAGTATGATGCATTCGCCATCAACATGGTGAAGACCGACAATGCGGCTTCCTACACCGCACTGCTGAGCCAGTAATTCAAAACCGAAACTTCAGGATGAAAGGCATTAGGGAGAAGCAATTCTCCCTAATGCGTTATCAGTGACTATTAATCTGCAAATACAGGAGTAATGAGAATGGTAGATAAGAAAGATGATATCGTCTTATCAATACGCGGCATGAGCAAGTCCTTCGGCCGGAACCGGGTGCTGGACCACATTAACCTGGATGTGAAGCGCGGCACAGTGATGGGCCTGATGGGTGAGAACGGAGCCGGTAAGTCGACCATGATGAAGTGCCTGTTCGGAACCTATCAGAAGGATGAGGGAAAAATTTTCCTGAACGGGAAAGAAATCAGCTTTTCCGGTCCCAAGGATGCCCTTGAGAACGGAATCGCCATGGTTCATCAGGAGCTGAATCAGTGTCTGGAGCGGAATGTGATCGACAATCTGTTCCTGGGCCGCTATCCGGTGAACTCTATGGGCGTTGTTGATGAAGGCAGAATGAAAAAGAAGGCATCCGAGCTTTTCAGAAGGCTGGGAATGACCGTAAATCTGACGCAGCCTATGCGGAATATGTCCGTTTCCCAGCGGCAGATGTGTGAGATTGCCAAGGCAATGAGCTATAACTCAAAGGTAATTGTTCTGGATGAGCCCACCTCCTCCCTGACGGTCCAGGAGGTTGAAAAGCTCTTCGAGATGATGAGAATGTTAAAAGACCAGGGCATTTCCCTGATTTACATATCCCACAAGATGGATGAGATCTTTGAAATCTGCGATGAGATTTCCGTACTGCGGGACGGAAAGCTGGTTATGACGAAGCCTTCCAAGGAAACCAACATGAACGAGCTGATCACCGCCATGGTTGGACGTTCTCTGGAAAGCCGTTTCCCGCCGGTAGACAATACGCCGGGTGATACGATCCTTTCGGTACAGCATCTGTCCACCAAGTATGAGCCTCATCTGCAGGATATTACCTTTGATGTAAGAGAAGGCGAAATTTTTGGCCTGTATGGTCTGGTAGGCGCCGGACGTACAGAGCTTTTGGAAACCATATTCGGCGTCCGCACCAGAGCGGCAGGACGTGTTTACTTTAATAACCGCCTGATGAATTTCAACAGCGCCAAGGAAGCCATTGAGCATGGTTTTGCCATGATCACGGAGGAGCGGAAGGCCAACGGTCTGTTCTTGAAGAGTGATCTGACCTTCAACACCACCATTGCAAACCTGGACCAGTACAAGTCCGGCATTGCCCTTTCCAATACCAAGATGGTAAAGGCCACGGCAAATGAAATTAAAATCATGCATACCAAGTGCATGGGACCTGATGACATGATTTCAAGTCTTTCCGGAGGAAATCAGCAGAAGGTTATCTTCGGAAAATGGCTGGAGCGCAGACCTCAGGTCTTTATGATGGACGAGCCCACCCGAGGCATCGACGTAGGCGCCAAGTACGAGATTTACGAGCTGATCATCAATATGGCAAAGCAGGGAAAGACCATCATCGTTGTTTCTTCTGAGATGCCTGAGATTCTCGGAATCACCAACCGTATCGGCGTTATGTCCAACGGACATCTTTCCGGAATTGTGAACACAAAGGAAACAAATCAGGAAGAGCTTTTGAGGCTCAGTGCAAAATACCTATAATGGGGGAAAGTTGATATGGCAAAACAGAATATTCTTACGGCTGAGCAGGAAGCGCAGCTTCGCCAGCCAATAGATGATTATGTGGGCAAAATCCAGGACAAGCTGGATGAGCTCCGCGCAGACGGAACCGACAAGGTTGTAGAGCTGCTAAACGATATTGACAGCTTAAAGAAAGACCACATTTATACCCAGCAGGAAAAGAATGACCGGATGAAACAGCTGCAGTCCGATCTGGAAAAGGCGAAGGCAGTGGAGGCCAAGAACAAGGGCGAGGTCGACAAGCTGATTGCCGATGCGGAAGGGTATATTAAAGCAAATTTTGATAAATATTATCAGGCTGTAGCAGCCAGCTGTGCAGAGGAAAAGGCCGAGGCACAGAAGAATTACCAGGCCCGCATAGCGGAACTGGAAAAGGAGCATCAGCAGACCGTTTCCAAGCTGACGGATCAGAATGAAATCAAAGATGAGAAGTACGTTCACAAGAACCGTCTGTTTGATGCGAAGATGCAGCTGGAGAAGGACATCCAGGCTGCCAAGGACCGCCAGCATGCGGCCTTCCAGCACCGGTATCACATGATCGATATGCTGCGGATGTCAAAATTCACCTTTGGCGAGAATATGGCCCAGAGAGTGGAAAATTACAAGTACACCTTTAACCGCAGGGATTTCCTGTTAAAGAACGGACTGTACATTGCAATTGTGATTATCTTCATTGCCCTGTGCGCCATCACGCCGGCGGTTAAGGGCGTTCAGCTTCTGACCTACAACAATGTGCTGAATATCCTGCAGCAGGCATCTCCCAGAATGTTCCTGGCCCTGGGCGTTGCGGGCCTGATCCTTCTTGCAGGTACGGACCTGTCCATCGGACGTATGGTTGGTATGGGCATGGTAACAGCTACCATTATCATGCATCAGGGAATCAACACCGGTTCCGTGTTCGGACATATTTTTGATTTCACGGGACTGCCTACACCTGCCAAGGTACTTCTGGCTCTGGTAATGTGTATCATCTTTACAACCTGCTTTACCACCATTGCAGGATGCTTTACTGCACGGTTTAAGATGCATCCCTTCATCTCCACCATGGCCAATATGCTGATTATCTTCGGACTGACGACTTATGCCACAAAGGGTGTATCCTTCGGTGCCATTGAGTCCACGATCCCCAGCATGATCATTCCGAAGATCGGCGGCTTCCCCACCATCATTCTGTGGGCAGTGGCAGCAGTGGCGATCGTATGGTTCATCTGGAACAAGACTACCTTTGGAAAGAACCTGTACGCAGTAGGCGGAAATGCGGAAGCAGCTTCCGTTTCCGGTATCTCCGTATTTAAGGTAACCGTAGGAGCCTTCATGCTGGCCGGTATCCTTTACGGCTTCGGCGCATGGCTGGAGTGCATCCGTATGTTTGGTTCCGGTTCTGCGGCTTACGGACAGGGCTGGGAGACGGACGCCATTGCAGCCTGCGTAGTAGGCGGCGTATCCTTCACCGGCGGTATTGGAAAGATTTCCGGCGTAGTAGTCGGCGTTCTGATTTTCACCGCCCTGACCTACTCCCTGACCATCCTGGGCATTGATACCAACCTGCAGTTCATCTTCTCCGGTATCATTATCCTGGTAGCAGTAACCCTTGACTGTCTGAAGTACGTTCAGAAAAAATAATCAATCCGAGTTTGATCGAGCTGTCCCCCGTTTTCGGGGGGCAGCTTTTTGTGTGAAATATCCCGTCTTTTAGCTGCTTTTGTCTGTTAAAATGACAAAATATGCCTTTCGAGGAATCATTTGCCAAATTTTTTGATTTTATCTTACAACATTGAAAAATATATAGACAAACAACAACTTGGTTGATATAATGACTATATTCATTACACAGAAGAGAGGAATTGAGATATGAGCCGGACGACTATGAAGGGTTATGTATACCGTCAATATTCAACCGATGGGACTTTTGTAGCAGATTACAGATCATCTTTGGAGGCAGCCGCAGAAACGGGCATCTCCAGAAATGCCATTGTGCGGGCTGCACACGGTGAGAGAAAAACGGGAGGCGGCTTTATCTGGAAAAAGGTTTCAGAGACAGAGCCTCAGGAAGCGATTGAGATTTCAGGAGAATCCATCATCGGATATCACGACCTCAGACCGGTGATCCAGATGGATTTGGAGGGGAATGAGATTGGGGAGTTTGTTTCCATTGCACAGGCCTCACGGGCTCTTGGGATCAGCCGGCGCAGTCTTTCCTGCGCGCTGAACGGTACGCAGAAGACGGCTGCAGGATTTAAGTGGCGCCTGAAAGAAGCAGAGGAAAAGAACGGTCAGGAGGAGCAGAAGGCATAATAGCCGGAAAAAACTACATATATTAGGGTAACAAGGCGGAAAAACAGGAGACTTCATGGAAATTTATGTGGTGCAGCAGGGAGACAGCGTGGAGAGGATTTCCAGGATACAGAATGTCAGGGCGGAGGAAGTGATCTACATCAATCAACTGGTCTATCCCTATACCCTGGCAGTGGGCCAGGCGCTTCTGATCCCCACTGCTTCCTGGCAGGAGAACAGCCGCCCGCTTGCCCATGTTCTGGGCTATGCTTACCCTTTTATCAGCCCATGGGTTCTGTCGGAGAGTCTGCCGGATTTGACAGCCCTTCATGTATTTTCCTATGGATTTACAGAGGACGGACAGTTGGTAGAGCCGGTCCTGGATGACACCTGGATGATCGAGGCAAGTACAGGACAGGGGACCAGGCCGGTCCTGACCTTAACATCCATAGGTCCTGACGGGAGATTTCACAGCAGTCTGATCCAGGTCCTGTTGGAGAGCAGAAGCCTTCAGGAAAAGATCTTATGGCAGCTTGGAGCGGTGATGGGGCAGAAGGGATTTCAGGGGCTGGATATCGATTTTGAGTATATTCCGGGGGAGGAAAAGGAGAATTTCGCGGATTTCGTTGAGCTGGCCCGCCAGGTGATGAACCTGTTTGGCTATCCGGTATCGGTAGCCCTGGCTCCCAAGACCAGAAAGGATCAGCAGGGCCTTTTGTATGAAGGGATGGATTACGGGCTCCTGGGCCAGGCGGCCAATCAGGTAATGCTGATGACTTATGAGTGGGGGTATGCCTATGGACCTCCCATGGCGGTGGCGCCCCTTCACATGGTGCGGAGGGTGGCGGAATACGCCCTGACGGAAATCCCGGCAGACCGGATCATCCTGGGAGTGCCGAACTATGGCTACGACTGGCCTCTTCCCTATGAGCGGGGCAGTACCAGAGCCAGGACCCTGGGCAATGTGGAGGCAGTCCAGCTGGCGGTGTCAAAAGGGGCTTTGATCGAGTTTGATGAGGAGGCCCAGTCACCGTATTTTCACTATCTGCAGGATGGCGTCCGCCATGAGGTTTGGTTTGAGGATGTCAGAAGCTATGAGGCGAAGTTTCGTCTGGTCCGGGAGCTGAACTTAAAGGGAGTAGGTTTCTGGCAGATGATGCAGCTGTTCCGTGCTGGTCTGCTGCTGGCCCGAGACCGGTTCCGCATTCTGAAGTTTTAAGAGGAAAGATCAGGGATTTGGTCACAAAATAGACACGATTTTCGTTAAAATTCATAGAAATCAATGTACAAAGCGGAAAGGAACCAGGCAAATGAGCAGGGGGTTCCTTTTTTATTTCCTCTTTGCGGCTTTCAATGTGATGGGAAATATTTTTTGCATACCTGGCAAATTCGGAAAAAACATCCAATTTTATCCAAGCTCCGGGAGGGTATTGGAGCCGGCAGCGGATTTGACAATTAAAAAATTTCGTGCTATATATTTGAAAAACGAAGCCACAGGGGCCCGGCGGTACCGGTTCCCGGATAGTCTTTCCGGTCTGAAGGAAAGGTTTTAATTTGAAAGGAAGTTTTGTATATGAAGCAGAAAAGAATCGTGTTGCCATCAGTAGAGGAAGCGAAGAAATTCGTGAAAGAGGCTACGAAGTGTGACTTTGATATTGACGTATTTTATAACCGTGTTGTAATTGATGCAAAGTCCATCCTGGGCGTTTTGAGCCTGGATTTGACCAGAGTCCTGACGGTTCAGTACAACGGAGACAACAAGGAATTTGAAGAGTACCTGGAAGGTCTTGCACCGGAGCACGCTGCGGTGGTGGCATAAGGGAAAACGACAGAGTACACAAACAGAGAGAAGCGGCGGATTGTGAACCTTGGTTTGCAGTCCGCCGTTTTTTAGAGTATACTAGAAGGTAAGCGGCGGCGGGGATGACACGTTTCAGGCTCCGTGCCGGGGAATGGAGGTGGATCTTTTCTTGGAGCAGACAAAGGAGCTTCCGGTGGTTCGGGTATCGGTGCGCCAGTTGGTGGAATTTGTGCTGCGAAGCGGAGATCTGGATAACCGGCGCACGCCCGGAGCTCAGAAGGAGGCTATGCAGGCAGGAAGCCGCCTTCACCGGAAGATCCAGAAGAAAATGGGAGCCGGGTACCGGGCGGAGGTCTCCCTGAAGAAAGCCGTAAGGGAGGAAGAATTTGCCCTTCAGGTGGAGGGACGGGCGGATGGTATTTTCTCAGAGCCTGCCGGTATGGTGATTGACGAAATCAAGTGCGTCTACATGGATTTAAACCGCCTTTCGGAGCCGGACCCGATTCATCTGGCCCAGGCCAAATGTTATGCCTATCTGTATGGAGACGAGCACGGGGCCGCTTCTATGGGGGTCCAGATTACCTACTGCAGCATCGAGACAGAAGAAATCCGCAGGTTCCGCAGGGATTTTTCTCTGGAAGAACTGTCAGAATGGTTTGGGGGGCTGATCCACGAGTACCTGAAATGGGCCCGGTACCTGTATCACCACAAAGAGAGAAGAAACCAGTCTTTGAGGGACTTGTCCTTCCCTTATCCCTACCGGAAGGGGCAGAAAGGCCTGGCTGCGGCGGTCTACCGGGCCATTGAAAAGGGAGAGGACCTGATGATTCAGGCGCCGACCGGAATCGGAAAGACCCTGTCCACCATTTTTCCCAGCCTGAAGGCGATGGGGGAGGGGATGGGAGACAAGCTGTTTTACCTGACAGCCAAAACCATCACCCGCAGTGTGGCTCAGGAGGCCTTCCGGGTCCTCAGGGAGAAGGAACAGCTGTACTTCTCCACGGTGACCCTGACTGCCAAGGAAAAAATGTGCGTTCTGGATGTGCCGGACTGCAACCCGGTTTCCTGTCCTGCGGCGAAGGGGCATTTTGACCGGGTAAACGATGCGGTCTTTGAGATCATCCACCAGGAATTTCTGATCACCAGGGAAAAGATCCTGGAATATGCCAGGCGCTTCCAGGTCTGCCCTTTTGAGTTCTGCCTGGATATCAGCAGCTGGGTGGACGGGATCATCTGTGATTACAATTATGTATTTGACCCCAATGTGCGGCTGAAGCGGTACTTTTCCGAGGGAAATACGGGGATGGAATACCTGTTTTTGATAGATGAGGCCCACAACCTGGTGAGCCGCGCCAGGGAGATGTACAGCGCCGCCCTGGTGAAGGAGGATTTCCTAAGTGCAAAACGGGTGCTGAAGGCTCAGCCGGATTCGGCTAAAGCTTCCCTGGCTCTGGAGCGCTGCAACCGGCGGCTTCTGGCTTTAAAGAGGGCAGGGGATGAAGAGGGACGGCTCTGCCGGGTTCACGGGACCGAGTACCGTCTCTTGGAGGATGTAAAACTGCTGGCTTTGGACCTCTCTGCCGCCAGCGAAGAGCTGGACGCCTATCTGAATCGGCATCTGGAATTTGCGGACCGGGATTTGGTGCTGGACCTTTATTTTCGGGTCAGGGATTTTCTCTACATTCATGAGCGGATGGATGACAGCTGGCGGATCTACTGCAGGCTTTTGGGCGATGGAAGCTTTATGGTCAAGCTGATGTGCATCAATCCGGCCTCCAGCATCCAGGAATGTCTGGAGCAGGGGCGCTCGGCCCTGTTTTTCTCCGCCACCCTCCTTCCCATTCGGTATTACAAGGAACTGCTGGCGGGAGATCAGGAGACCCTGGCAGTCTATGCAGATTCTCCTTTTCCAAGGGAAAATAAGCTGATTTTGACAGCCCGTGATGTCAGCAGCGCCTACAAGCGGAGAAACAGCCGTGAGTACGGGAAGGTGGCCGGGTATATCCGGGAGATCGTGTCCGGGAAAAAGGGAAATTATATGGTCTTTTTTCCGTCCTACCAGTATCTGGAAGCAGTAGAGCAGGTATTTCAGGAACAGGAGGAGAAGGGGGAGAATCCGGAGTTTTTCCGCATGGTCCAGGGAACGAATATGAGCGAGGAAGAGCGGGAACAGTTTCTGGCAGCCTTTGAGGTGGAGAGAGATTCGTCCATGGCCGCCTTCTGTGTGCTGGGCGGGATTTTTTCCGAAGGAATCGATTTGACGGAAGAAAAGCTCATCGGTGCGATCATCGTAGGAACAGGACTTCCCCAGATGAATCCGGAGCAGGAGATTTTAAGAGAGTATTTTGAGATGCCGGACGGAAAGGGATTCGCCTATGCCTACCAGTATCCCGGCATGAATAAGGTCCTTCAGGCTGCAGGCCGGGTAATCCGCACGGCAGCGGACAGAGGGATCATCGCGTTGCTGGATGACCGCTTTCTGCGGGAGGATTACCTGTCCCTTTTTCCAAGGGAGTGGGACCGTTATACCATTGTGGACAGCCGGAATGTAGGTGAGGCGGTGAGGGCGTTCTGGGAGCAGGACAGAGCCGGCGCGGAATCTACAGCATGTCCATGAAATGCCGGGCTGCCTGGGAGATGGGAGTGTAGTCGCTGCTGACTACCATCATCTGGCGGGCGGGAAGACGCTCCTCCAGCTCCAGAATGAAGAGGTCCGGACAGTCCTTGGGAATACAGAAGTCCGGCACAAAGGCGATGCCGAGACCGATTCGGGCCAGATCGATCAACAGGTCGTTGCTGGAAAGTTCGATTTCCGGAGCCAGATCCAGTTGGTGCTGCTGGAATACATGGTGAAGGAATTCGCTGGTGGTGCTTCTGCGGTCCAGCATCATGATGGGCCATTTCAGAAGCTGAGCCAAAGTCAGACGGCGTCCCATGAGAGGGAAAGCCTCCGGATTGGCGACAAACACATCATGAAACTCGTTGATGACCCTGGTGTTTAAATCGCCGGTAAGAGCGGAGTTGGGAAAGTTTACGACGATAAAATCCACCTCCCCGCTTTCCAAAGACCTGGCACAGTCGATGGAGGTGTGGTTGGTAACCTTGATGTGGACGTTGGGAAATTCCTGATGAAACCGCTGAAGATAGGGTACCAGATAATACCGGCAGATGGTGTCGCTGGCCCCGATGCGAAGCTGCCCGCCTTTCAGGGAATGGGCTTCCAGAAGCTGAGCCTCCCCCTTGCGGATCAGATTCATGGCGGGCTCCACATGCTTTAAGAGGATCTCCCCCTCAGGAGTCAGCTGAACCTTCTTGGTGCTGCGGATAAAAAGAGGCTGGTCCAGCTTTTTTTCCAGCACTTTGATGGACTGGCTGACGGCCGACTGTGAGATAAACAGCTGTTTGGAAGCTTCAGAGAAGCTGAGGGTAGTGGCAACGTGATAAAAAACACGGTAAAGTTCATAATTAACCTAAATTATTCACGGAACAGTATCTGAATTGATAACAGTACCATGAATCTGAAAATTGATCCATGCAGCCATAACATCACTCAATTAACCCGTCAAAAGGGTATA
>DWYS01000023.1 GCA_019118585.1 Candidatus Enterocloster faecavium
CCATTTCCGTTGGCGTTGCGTACTCGCCAGGTATCGCCTGTGCCTTCCCAGCGGTCGGACTGCTGAATTGATTGTTGGGTGGTTGATACTCCGGGGGCGGCTGCTTCGGAGGCGTAGGCTGTCATGGTTGGGTGATTGATGGCGCCAAATAAGAGTAGTCCGAAAGCGAACATAATCAAAAATTTTCTGCTCTGTTCAAAGTCCTTTTTGAATGATTTCATACACTTTTCCTCCATAGGTATTCTTAACTCAAATTATACATTATCTGTTCATTCTGTAAAGTCTCTTGGATTACGTTTTTATTAATTCTAGCATAATATTCTGAAATTTCCTTCAATTAATAATTCTCGGTTGCCTATGAAATTATTGCCACTATAGATAAAGGGTAATCAAGCCCGGAATGGGATAAAGCGCTCCATTCCAGGCCCGTCCTATAATGGGGGGTGCAATCAGCCGCTAGGCCGGTCTGTCAAGAGCAAGCTGCCGTTGCCTACGGCAACTCTTGACTGACCTATCTTCATTTTTGCATAGTTATATTAGGCGATTTTGTTTAATGTTGGGGGCGTATGGGGTTCGCCAAGCGTTGAAGACAGTTTGAAGACACAAGGAAGACAACGTGCGTTCCTCCTTGATTTTACTAGCTTTTTTCAGGATCCTCTGGTTCGAATCCCGTCTCGCGCTCTTTTTAATCGGGCGGAAACCTTGATTTTACAGTGTTTCCGCTCTTTTCTTTGTGTCTTATTGCCTGTAGACAGCCTTCTCATGCCTTCTTTAAGATATCGTATGCCTCTTCTTCTGTTAATGAAATGACCTTTCCTCCTTGATTTTCAAGGCATCCGGCCTTTTGTTTATCCGGATTTCTTCACGTTGCCCGTATTTAAAAATTCCATAATTCCTATATGAATTGTCCAAGCCAGACGGTCCTGATAGACCGGATCGGTAAGATTCCGGGCCTCCTGCGGATTGCTCAGGAAACCGCATTCCACAATGACAATGGGAGATTTCACATGAAGCAGCAGATAATAGCTGTCATTGGCCTTTTCCAGCCTCTTATGTTCATTCTCCGTCACATGATCAATGCGCTTCTGGAGGATTCCCGCCAGTTTTTTCCCTTTTTCCGACTTTCCATAGTAAAAAACCTGCCCGCCGGAAACAGAATCCTCGTGGTAGCTGTTCTGATGGATGCTCACCACCGCATCGGGCTTTGACTCATTGATCAGGCGGCATCGTTCTTCCATATCCGCCATCTTCTTATGGCTGTCCTCCTCCTGGTAGAGTCCCTGATCCTTCTCTCTGGTCAGGATCACTTCCACATCCGATGCCTCCAGATATCCTTTAAGCTTCAGCGCGATTTCCAGGTTAATGTCCTTTTCCAGCTGTCCGTCTGCTCCTACCTTGCCAGGGTCCCTCCCGCCATGTCCTGGGTCAATAGCAACCAGAAAGCGTTCCTCCCCCCTGGCCTCTGCCCCCGCCTGGCGGGCCGGCTCCAAATCCCCGGCCCGCCAGGACAGCAGGGCCGTTATCACCAGCAGGCACAGCCCCATAAGCGTCTGCCACACAGGATGTTTCAATGGCACGGCCTCCAGCCATCATTTCTCCCTCTATGTATATGCAGAAGGCCTCTTAAACTTTCTAATAGGACTCCAGGGTATTGTAATCCCTCACCGCATCGCTGACAATGTACTCCAGATACTGGAACAGGAGCGGCGGATAACAGCATTCCTCCCACATGGCAAAGCCCTCGGACTTCACTGCCTCATCCACAACATCCACTGCCCTGCCCCCGTAACAGGCCGCATTTAAGTCCGCGTACACCTGGGACATGGCGTCTTTCTGCTCCTCGGTCAGCTTTACATACAAGCTGCCCTTCTCCTCCTCTCTGGAATCCTTCATGGCATCGTAAGCCTGATTATAGAAAATCCGGTTCAGTGTAGGAGGGCTGTAGGTCTTGAAGTTTAACAGGTTCTCATCCTGCAGACCGTTCTTTCTGGCCCAGCTCTCCATATCCACGCTCTGGGTCCAGTAGCGGAAGCTTCCGTCTTTCTCCAAATCCAGCACACCATACTGGCAGGGAGGCGTGGACAGGGAGCTGGTCACCACTTCATAGATGCCAATGTCATCGTGCTGCATCCAGTGCTGTACATGAAGATGACCGCTCATAAACAAGTCCGTATCATAATCCTCCAGCAGATCAATCAGGCGGCTGCTGTGTTCGATGGTACAGTCCCCCACATAGATCTGGCTCTGGTCCAGCAGATTGTGGTGAGCCACCGGCAGAAGCGTTTTCCCATCCTCAAAAGCTTCCTCCAGCTGCTGTTCGATCCAATCGTAGGTTTCCGTATCGATCATGCCCCCCACACGGTTTACCGGGTCGTACTGGCAGGTATCCAGCATCATCAGGCGGTACTGGTCATCCAGGTCATAGGTGTAACTTAAAGAAAATGAATCACGGCTGTATGACTCCTCATATCCGAACTCCCAATAGATCTTCTCAAAATCCTCAGCCGTGATATTCTCCGCCGGGTAAATGCCGTCCCCCTCGTAGCCGGCAGCGCTCGGATTGTTGATGTCGTGATTTCCCGGAATCACTGCCACCGGAATTCCCGCATCCTCCACCCGGCGCAGCTTTTTGGCTAATCCCCTGTGGCTCTCCTTCTCCCCCTCCAGGGTCAGGTCTCCCGACAGGATCAGCACATCCGGCTCCTGATTCACCACCTCGTCCAATGCTGCGTCCGTAATCTCCTCCACATAGTTGACCAGCTTGCCGTCGCCATGCTCCACCATTCTGGTAAACGCCTCTCCTCCATCCGTCAGGGACGGGGACAGATAATGGATATCGGTCATGAGAATGATCCGCTTGCCCTTCTTTTCCTCCTCCTCTTCCTCCTGGGAGGGAAGAGGGGAGATGGTCCCTGTCTCCGGTTCGGAAGGCCTGACTGGCTCGGTTTCCTCCTGCGTTGTCTCCGCAGGAGGAGCAGTCTCCGTCTCCTGGCTGACGGTCTTAACCCCGCATCCTGTCGCTGCCGCCGCTGCCACAACGATGACAGCTGCCGCTGCCGCGCCTTTTCTCATGCTTTTGAAATTCCATCTCATTTCTAATTCCCTCGGTTCTGTATTTTCATTGTATTTTTCCGGAAATGATCTCCCAAATCTCCGGTTTCTCAAAGCCCAGCTTCCAGCAGGCAACACCAGCCAGACCATACTGGCGGACTAAATCCATCTTCTCCCCGATGGAGCGTTCCTCCTCCATCCAAAGCTGCTCCAGCCCATTTTCTCCCTGGCGCTCCGCATAATAAAGCCCCAGCTCCTCCTTCCACTCCGGGTCCAGGTGATTCTCGGAAATCCAAATCTCCTCTTCCTCCATATCAAATACCTGAGAGGTCTGACTGCCCCCCTCCGTGGTCCAAAGCCGCGTATAGAAAGGAATGGCATTGATCACTTTTTCCTTCGGCACTTGTTTTAAAGTATCCGCGATCCCGTTCTCCACAAAGGAAATGGAGGATACGGGGCCGGCCTCTCCTCCCGCATAGTGCTCATCATAACCCATAATAATTACATAGTCCGCCACGATCCCCTGCTCCTTCCGGTTGTAGAATTGCGTATAGGCGGAAGGCACATAATTGTCTACAGACAGCACCAGTCCAGCCTTCCGGCAGGCAACGGACAGCTCCCGGATAAACTGTACATAATGAGGGCCGGCCTCAGAGCGCAGGCTCTCGAAATCCAGATTGATGCCGTCAAAGCCATATTCCTGCGCATCGTCCATCAGACTCTCAATCAGTTTCTCCCTGGTGGAGGTGGAAGACATCAGCTCTGCCGTATTGACAGCCACGCTTTCCGCCGTACTCACATTGTTCAGCATGGCCCAGACCTGGATACCCATTTCATGAGCCTTGTCCACATAATCTTTGCTCGCAATGGAGCTGTAATTGCCCTCCGTATCCTGGATCACGAACCAGGTAGGAACGATCACATTGATTCCTTCTGTCTCCTCCAGAAGGCTTTCCATTTTCTGGTTTGCATCCTGGGTGAAAACCTGGTGAAATGCCAGTACCACCGGCTGTTCCATGGAAATATTTTTATAAACCGGAGCCGAAAAGCTGCTGGACAGCTCCAGGGGCTGTTCCTCCTTTAGCCTGCGGTTCTCAATATATCCTACATATCCATCCGCAGTGCGGACTTTGGACCAGTGGTCCATAGCCTCCAGCACCGTCACCGTATCTCCCTTCACAGCCTCGCAGATAACCGGACTTTTTATGCCGCCCCTCACCCGGACCATGCCGCCCCGGCGAAGCACCGCCTGGTCCAGCGGATCCCAGGTAGTATCGATAAATACACGTTTAATTTCGCTGGTGTCGAATGCCTGAACGCGGATATCCGAATAATTGGAAATCAATCCCAGGGAAAGGTACGCCTCCCCATCATACACCTGCAGCAGATGTCCCGACTCTCCTTCTGTCCGGGCATCCGCATACACAATCTCCTCCGGCAGCGTATAAACTAAAAGCTCCTCTCCTGAATCCCAGTAAAAGCGCTCATTGACATACTGATTTACCCAGGACACCGGAAGGTAAACCTGACCTTCAGCATAGATTCCCTTGCTGTCCTGGAGCTCTCCATTTAACAGGATCGCAGCCTGATTCCCTCTAATCTGAAATACCTCTGTCTTGTCCGCCATCTCGTAGGTAGGGCGGTACCGCTCATAGAGCTTCAGCCCTCCAGGGATAGCTGCTGCCAGAATCAGTATTCCCGCGATCAGCCCTGCTGCGCATCCCAGACCTCTTCTTGATTCCCTCATATGGTATCCTCCGATATTGTTCTGGGGTGTTTCGATACTCCTAAGTATACCACAACTCCAGTCTGCCGTGCAGATAGAATTCTGAATTTCATGTGAACTCCCCCGCTGCTTATACCCCAAAAAGATCCCCCTCCAAACAGTTTTCCCATAAGGAGGGGGATTCTTTCCCGGCTTTTTCTTTCAAACTTTCTGCAGGAGCGCCAGCGGTTTCCGTTTTCAGGCCAAAATGGTCTCCCTTAATCGCGCCAACTGTTCATATTTTACTTTCTTTTCCCACGCCGGCTGGGAATATTCCGTTCTCTTTTTTCCAATGGCTGGTCCAAATAAACCTTGTCAAAACGTATCTCCTTCAGGCAGCCCTGGTCCGCCCCTACATAGTCCCCCATGTAGAAACCGCCGTCCTCTCCAAGCTCAAAGATTCTTCCCCAGTCTGACTCCGGACATTCCTCCCCGTCGATCAGTATGGTAATGCCTCTGTCATGGTATCGTTTTAAGCCGTCCAGATACGTTTTCTGTAACTGTTTTGTCTCCGCGTAAGTCCTACTTTTTCTCATACGAAAAAGCTCCTCCTTTGTGCCTCCAGGGAACCGCCGACCCTCTCAGGAGCTCAAGAAGGCATTTGTGACATATCATAAACTCCTCGTCCTCTGCGCCGGTCTTCCCATTCTGCTTTTCTCTGCTTCTGCTTTCTGCAGAAGTCTGTCCGCTGAAAACAGAGTCCCAGACACTGAAAGTTTGAGCCTTCTCTTCCATTTCCCTCCGGCTCCCTGACATGTTCCAGCACAGGGCAGTTCCAGCTCCTTCCCGGCTCTCCTTCCGGTCTGTTCATCCCGGACTCATCTGCAGGCTGCCTTTTTCCGTACATGGCGGCGGCAGTTCTCAGAAACAGGCGCAAGAGATGGATTAGGCAGCGGCCCTTCTTCCTGAAATCAAAAATGGATTTCTGCATCGACAAGAGGACCGCACCAATGGCAAAGCGGTCAGCAGATTCTCCAAACTACTATGTCCAAATGTAAAATCGGGATTTTCCTACCGAACGTAGGAATGCACCAGTCAGCGGGGCCGCATCCAGCGGCAGATGATTCCGCCTCCTAATTGACGCCCTGTTTTCCGATCAGGGTGTTAAGAATTTCCTTGCAGACATTTTTTAACCAGATGTAGAAATGTTGGATTCTTTTCTTGATATAACAGGCAGCAGGGGGACCGCAGCTTCTCCCCTCCTTTTCTGCCTTCATCTCTTGTGAGAAATATCTTATCACCAAATTCCCCCTCTGTCAATGTTCTACAAAAAATTTGCTGTTTTTTCACTTCATTCGTCACATTTCTCTACAAAATTTTCTCGAACCATTCCATTGCCCTTCGGTCAATGTCAAATGGGTCTGCCTGGAAGGGAATCCGGATGACGGAAATACCCAGCCTTCGCTGAGCCTCCCTTCGCGCCTCCTCACTGCCAAAAGCGGCAAGGCAGATCCAATCCCGCCCCAGCTCATCCCCAATCTCCATCATTTTTCCTGCATCTGCAAGCTGCCACTCGCTGAAAGCCGCTGTAGCGATCCGTATATCACAGCGCAGCCATTCATTTTCCTTCTCCCTGGTTTTCTCTCCAAAATCGATCAGTATCTCGTCGCAGCATTCCCCCAGGCATAAAGCCAGCGTTTCTGCTCCTCCTTCCTTATAAAAGTTCATTCCCAAAGCCTGAAATTTCCGTTCCCGTCTTCGCTTTTCCGCAAACCAGATATCCTCCATGCGTCCCAGGTCCCCGTGGCAGTTCCACTCAATGACTGCCGTTCTTCTCTGGCGCACTCCCGACAGGTAGGAAGCGGCCCACAGGGTAAAATGGGTAGCTCCGGTCTTCCTTCCCAGACCCATAATGCCGATTACCCGTCCGCCTTTCCGCTCCGGTCCCCAAGCACCCGGGACATGCTTTTTCCTCCTTTGCCCCAATGCCATCTTCTTCCCCCTTCAGCTGATTTGATCCCTGCTTTCCGGCTCACAGCCCGCCAAAGCTCCTCCAGAAATCCCTCCCCCGCCAGATCCGGTGCCATCGGGTCCGGATAACAGGGCTGCCGGAAAATGGCCAGTTCCCTGTACGTTCTCCTGTCTGGCCTCAGGACAGGCGGACGGCCTCCCCGTTCTCTGAAAACCAGGAAGCTGCCCATTCCGCATCGAATTTCCGGCCTCAAAGCTTCCATCATCCGTTCCAGATCCCACCATTCCCAGGGCGACTGCCCTGCCGCCATCAGCAAAATGTCATTCCCTCTCCCATACATCTGCCTCCATTCACATCCATAGTCGCAGATCGTTATAGAAGCTTTCACCGGCTGAAGAGATACCGTTTCCCCGTACCAGGGACGGATTCTGCATCCTCCCAGCTGATAGAGCCCCCTCTCGTCCGGCCGGATCCCTTTCATTTCAGCCAGACACCGCATATGTCCGCTTTGATTCTGCTCTATATAAAGAGCATCCAGTCCTCTTCGGGAAAGGAACCCGTTCAGCGCCAAGGCCAGGTGCGTAGCGCCTGCACCTGCGCGGCTTCCTGCAACCGCGACTGTCAGCGGTTTGTCTTCCATACGATCTTCACAGCTGTCCGGCCGGCCGGAATTCAGAACCGGCCACAGGCTGCGCTCTACCTGGCGGGCAGATGAAAAACGTTTCTCCCGGTCCGGCTCCATGCAGCGGCTGATCACCTGACAGAGCTCTCTGCTGATCCTCCCGTCCGCCTCCCGGAGAACAGGTGACTTGCAGACCATAAAGCTCAGGATCGCTCCTATGGCATAGATATCCGCTCTCACATCCAGATCCTGTCCGCTTATATACTGCTCCGGTGAGGCGAATCCGCGGACGGCACAGCGCGCTTCTCCTTCCCCCTCCTTTGCGTCTTCAAATGCGGCCTGCCCAAAATCTATAATCTTCACAGTCCCTCCGCAGATCATCAGATTGTTCGGCTGTAAATCCAAATGTAAAATCGGGGTTTCCCCTGCGGAATGCAGGAATTGTACCAGCTGGCAGAGCTGGATCCCGAACCGGACTGCCTCTGCCTGGCTAAAGACACCCTGTCTGTGGATCAGGGTATAGAGAGATGTTCCCTGAAGGTATTCTTCCACCAGATAAAGATACTCCTGGTCTTCCTCCAGATCATATACAATGGGAATAGCCGGATGCTTCAGCTTCTTCATCGTCAGCGCTTCCCGCCGGACTGCTTCATAGTCCGCCGCCCGCCTGGAAATACACTTGATGGCCCGGTATTCTTCCAGACCCAGATGAACCGCCAGCCAGACCGTTCCGGTCCGTCCGGTTCCAATGACCCGTTCCAGACGGTATTTTCCAAATAAAATAGTTCCCGCAGCTGCTTCCTCCCTTCTTTTCCGCCATCTCCAGTTAACATCAGATTATCATTTATCCCCCACCCGGTCAATATTCAACAGAATGTCCATAGTGTCTGTCTATCGTTCAAACTGGACTGGTCATTTTTTGCATTTCTGGACATTTTCAATCAGTCCATACCCTGCTATACTCTTGTCATCGATAAAGAAATGCATTTCCATTTGGACAAATTCAGGAGGATTAGATAACATGAAACGAATCATCACACTGCAGGACATTTCCTGCGTAGGACGCTGCTCCATTACGGTAGCTCTCCCTATTCTCTCCGCCATGGGTGTGGAGTGCGGCATCCTGCCTACGGCTGTATTATCCACCCACACCATGTTTAAAACCTTTACCTGCAAGGATTTAACGGACCAGATCGAGCCCATCTCCGATGCCTGGGAAAAGGAGGGTATCACCTTTGACGGCATCTACACCGGATATCTGGCTTCCGGCGACCAGTGCCATCAGGTCTGCCAGTTCTTTGACCGCTTCGGGACCGGGGACAACCTGATCCTGGTGGACCCGGCTATGGCGGATAACGGAAAGCTCTATGCGGCTTTTGATAACGCTTTCCCATCTGAGATGGCCAAGGTCTGCGCCAAAGCGGATATCATCCTGCCCAATATCACCGAGGCCTGCCTTCTCACCGGCATACCCTACCGGACGGAATACGGCCCTGACTATATCCGCTCCCTGATGGAAAAGCTTCTGGAGCTGGGATGCAAGACCGCCGTTCTCACCGGAGTCAGCTATCAGCCCGGCCAGCTGGGCGTGGCCTACCTGGACCGGAGCGGAAAGGAATTTTCCTACTTTACCCGCCGCTGTCCCCAGAGCTTTCACGGCACCGGGGATCTGTACTCCTCCACGGTCCTGGGCGGCCTGATGCGGGGCATGGATTTAGGCGATGCCCTGGCCCTGGCTGCAGATTTCGTGGTCATCTGCATCGAGGCCACAGCCGCCTCTAAATCCGCCAGATGGTATGGGGTGGAATTTGAGTCCCAGATCCCCCGGCTGTGTGAGATGGTGGAGGAGCGGTTAAAGAACGTTTAATGACAGCCTGCGGGGAGCTTTGCGAGTACGCCTATTTTGTTGAGAAAGTGAGGGTCTTGAACGGTTACAATTTTTCCCTTTATTTTTCACAAAAAATTCAGCTTTAGACATTGATATTTTCCTGTGTTCTGTAGTATATTTAAAATGTAGAAGTCTATCTAATTTGTGACCCTTACACCTTCACTTTAAAACAGAACAGGAAGTGATTATTAATGAAGATAGAGCGAATCAACGAGAACCAGATCCGCTGCACCCTTACCAGCTTTGATCTAAGCGTGCGCAACCTGAATCTGGTAGAACTGGCTTATGGAACGGAGAAAGCCCGCAAGCTTTTCCGCGAGATGATCCAGAAGGCTTCCAATGAGGTTGGTTTTGAAGCCGAGGATATTCCCCTGATGGTGGAAGCGATCCCGCTGTCCAGCGAGAGCATCATGCTGGTAATTACCAAGATCGAAGATCCTGAGGAACTGGATACCCGTTTTTCAAAGTTTACCCCTGCCGCCGAGGAGGCAGGCCAGTCCCTGTTGAGCCAGCTGGCTGGCCAGTTGTTAGAGGGAGCCGGGGTTCTTTCCCAGCCGGAACAGGAGGGAGAGAGCTTTCAATCCATGCCTTCTCAGGAGGAACAGCCCTCCGATGGAGGAAAAGAGCTGGTGCGCATCTTCCGTTTTGACAGCCTGGACCGTCTCTGCGAAGGAGCTGCGGCCGTAGGGCAGATTTACAACGGTCCTAACACCCTCTACAAGAAACCCGGCACGCGCCAGTATTATCTGGTAGTCCGCTGCAGCGGAGAGGGCAAGATGGAATTTTCCAGGGCATGCAACATCCTGGCAGAATATGGGACCAAGATTTCCAATGAAAAGGCAGGGGAAGCCTATTTCCGGGAGCACTATGAGAGGATGATCCAGGATAAGGCCCTGCAGGACCTTCAAAAAATCTAACCATAACAAAAAGAGCCCCAGGACGCGCAAATTCCGTCCCGGGGCTCTCGTACTGCCTGATTATGAGCTATTTCTGCCTCAAACCTGCATCTATCTGGCAGCCAGATACTCGTTAATCTGTCCTACCAGCGCATCGCAGTCGATTCCATGAACCATGCATGCCTCTTCCAGGCTCTCTGCCTGAGAAGCAGGGCAGCCCAGGCAGTGCATGCCTGCCCGCATCAGAATTGCAGGAATATTCTCGTCTACGTGAATCAGCTCGCCGATGAGCATGTCCTTATCAATTGCCATGATCTTACCTCCTCAATATGGTAGTTTGTTGCATCTTACTGAACGCATTAATATCATAAACCCTTTCCGGACTTTTGACAAGCCCGACATTTCTGTACTTTTTTGTATACAATGTGCATTAACCTTTAAATGTTGCAAAAGCAACAGATTATTTTTCCTCTATTCCGTATATTATAGATAACAGTTCTGTCCGTCCTGAACGGCCACCCTGTATAGATCCAAAAGAAAACGGTACTTCTTCACACCGTTTCAAATATAGTTTGAACCATTGACCACAAATAAAGAATCAGGAGGTAATCCCAAATGAGAAGCGAATGGAACACATTCAACGGCGGCGTGTGGGAGCGGGAGATCAATGTCCGCGACTTCATCCAGAAGAATTACACCCCTTACGACGGTGACGACCAGTTTTTGGAAGGCCCAACGGAACATACAAAGGCCCTCTGGGATCAGGTCATGGACCTCTCCAAAAAAGAACGGGAGGCAGGCGGTGTTCTGGACATGGACACCAAAATCATTTCCACCATCACTTCCCATGGTCCCGGCTATCTGGATAAGGAAAAGGAAACCATCGTCGGCTTTCAGACAGACAAGCCCTTTAAGCGGTCCCTTCAGCCCTACGGCGGCATCCGCATGGCTGTCAAGGCCTGCCAGGACAATGGCTATGAGGTAGACCCTCAGATCGTGGAGTTTTTCACCAAGCACAGAAAAACCCACAACGCCGGTGTGTTTGACGCCTACACCCCTGAGATGCGTGCCTGCCGTTCCAGCCATATCATCACCGGACTTCCGGATGCCTACGGCCGGGGCCGGATTATCGGCGACTACCGCCGGGTGGCCCTTTACGGCGTGGACCGTCTGATTGAGGATAAAAAAGAACAGAAAAATACCACCCGCACCATCATGTACTCCGACGTGATCCGGGAGCGTGAGGAGCTGTCCGAGCAGATTCGGGCTCTGGAGGAATTAAAGGAGCTGGGCCGCATCTACGGCTTTGATATCTCCCAGCCGGCCACGGATGTAAAGGAGGCCATCCAGTGGACCTACTTCGGCTACCTGGCTGCTGTCAAGGAGCAGAACGGAGCAGCCATGTCCCTGGGACGTACTTCCACCTTCCTAGACATTTATGCGGAGCGGGACCTGAGGGACGGGAAATATACCGAATCCCAGATCCAGGAGTTTGTAGACCACTTTATTATGAAGCTGCGCCTGGTGAAATTCGCCAGAACCCCGGAGTACAACGAGCTTTTCTCCGGAGACCCCACCTGGGTGACGGAATCCATCGGAGGCGTTGGCATCGACGGCCGCCACATGGTGACCAAGATGTCCTACCGCTACCTGCACACCCTGCAGAACCTCGGAACGGCTCCGGAGCCCAACCTGACGGTGCTCTGGTCCACGAAGCTGCCCATGAACTTCAAGAGATTCTGCGCAAAGACCTCCATCATGT
>DWYS01000024.1 GCA_019118585.1 Candidatus Enterocloster faecavium
ATCCAATCTTTCTGATAATATGAAGCGCCTTCAGGAGATCCTGAAGGCGGATACCAATTTTGACATTGTCTACCGCACCATCTCTGTGGGCGGCAGAACCGCCTGTCTCTATTTTGTGGACGGCCTCACCAAGGACGAGGTCCTTTTGAAGCTGCTCCAGATCTTTTCTTCTGTGCAGGAAGCGGATATGCCTGCAGATGCCCATGCTTTTTCCAAAAAATATCTCCCCTACGGGGAGGTGGATCTGACCGCGGACGTAAACACCATGGTCACTTCTCTCCTCACCGGCATGTCCTGCCTCCTCATAGACGGATACGGGGACTGTCTGATGATCGACTGCCGCACCTACCCGGCCAGAGGCGTCAGCGAGCCGGACAAGGACAAGGTGCTGCGGGGTTCCCGGGACGGCTTTGTGGAAACCCTGATCTTCAACACCGCCCTCATCCGCCGCCGGATCCGGGATCCGAAACTGGCCATGGAGATCATGACCGCCGGAGAGAGTTCCCACACGGACATTGCCATCTGCTATATGAACGGCCGGGTGGACACAGACCTGTTAAACACCATCAAGAAGCGGATCCTTAATCTCCATGTGGACGCCCTGACCATGAACCAGGAAAGCCTGGCCGAGTGCATTTACCCCCACAAGTGGTACAATCCCTTTCCCAAATTCCGCTTTTCCGAGCGGCCGGACACGGCGGCGGCCTCCATCCTGGAAGGTAATATCGTGATCCTGGTGGACAACTCTCCCTCCGCTATGATCCTCCCCTCCTCCGTTTTTGACATTATCGAGGAGGCGGACGACTATTATTTTCCGCCGATCACCGGCACCTACCTGCGGCTTTCCCGGATGGTGATCTCCCTGCTGACCCTGCTTTTGACGCCGGTCTGGCTCCTGTTCATGCAGAACCCGGAGTACATTCCGTCCTGGCTGGAGTTTATCCAGCTGTCTGATCCGTCCCATGTGCCTTTAATCTGGCAGCTTCTGATCCTGGAATTTGCCATCGACGGCCTCCGTCTGGCAGCAGTAAACACCCCCAGCATGCTGACCACGCCTTTAAGCGTGATCGCCGGCATCGTGCTGGGAGAATACTCAGTCAAGTCCGGATGGTTCAACAGTGAAACCATGCTCTACATGGCTTTCGTCACTGTGGCAAATTACTCCCAGGCCAGCTATGAGCTGGGCTACGCCCTGAAATTCATGCGGGTAATCATCCTCATTCTCACCGCCCTCTTCAACCTCTGGGGCTTCCTCGCCGGGGTGATCCTCTCCGCCTGCTTTATCATCTTCAACAAAACCATCGCCGGCAAAAGCTATATCTATCCCCTGATCCCCTTCAGCTGGAGCGAGGTGAAGAAGCGCTTTCTCCGCACCCGGATCCCCCACCAGGAGAAGGGAGACGCCGCCGGGCAGTAAGGGCCGCGGCGGCAGCCTTCCGCCGCCCAGGCAGGCGCGTCCTCTGCCCCCTTGTTCTTTCTTTTGTCCCTCACATCCCTTCCCATCTCTTATGTCTTTATTACACGGACATTCGTCATCATCAGAACGCCGTTTCTGTATTGACCAAAGTCCAGTCTTCCGCTATAATATCTCCCATGATCAGACAAACTTATTCTTATTTTGACCTGCGGCAGATCGCCGCATCCGGCCAGTGTTTCCGCATGACGGAGAACGAGCCGGGACAATTTACCGTTATCAGCAGAGGGCGCGTTCTCACTGTCTCGCAGGAGGGCGATTTCTTCTGTTTTTCCTGCGGGGAGGAGGAATTTCCTTTCTGGGAGGAATATTTTGACCTGAACGCGGACTACGGTCTTATCCAGGCGGCCGTATCCCCGAAGGATCCCTATCTGCAGGCGGCCGCCAAAGCCGGGCAGGGGATCCGCATCCTGCGCCAGGACCCCTGGGAAATGATTATCACTTTCGTCATCTCCCAGCAGAAGACCATCCCCATGATCCGGGAGGCAGTGGAGCGTCTGTCCGCCCGCTACGGATCTCCCATTTCCGGCACAGAAGGCCGGGCGTTTGCCTTTCCCACTCCGGACCAGCTCAATCAGGCTTCCGTGGAGCAGCTTTTAGAGCTGAAGCTGGGATACCGGGCCAAATACATAAAACGCCTCTGTGAGGACGCTGTCTCCAAAGCCCTGGACTTAGATAAGCTGACCCGCATGAGCTACGGGGAAGCCATGAGCTACTTAACCGGCTTTTACGGCATCGGCGTCAAGGTGGCAAACTGCATCTGCCTTTTCGGCCTGCACCACATTGACGCCTTCCCTGTGGACACCTGGATCCAGAAGATCCTCATGCGGGAATACTATCCCAGACACCCCCGCAGGTATGCTGCCCTCCCCAAATCCCGCCTGTATCCGGCCATCGTCCAGGACTTTTTCGGACAATACCGGGGCTGTGCCGGGGTGATGCAGCAGTATATCTTTTACTATGAGCGGTTCCGAAACACTGTGGATTGACTTTCCAATCTCCAATATGCAGAGAGTCCCCAGGACTCCGGTATTCTGCCGGAATAACTGGAGACTCACTTTTATTTCTTCGGGCAACTATCCAGGCGGACGTGCCTGTCTCTTCCCTTACATGATATGAGGCGCACCGCTCATGGTGTAAGCGGACGGTTTAGAGAGATCCACCCTGGACCAGGTGATGGCATTCAGGGATTTCATGTATTCATAGTTCAGGTCCATGCCCCAGCCTGGCTCATCGTTTGGAGCGATAAAGCCGTCCCTTACACGAAGAACAGAAGTAAACAAATCCTTGTCCATCCCCTCTTCCCTGGGTTCGTTCTCCAAGTAGGTGGTATTGTACACGCTCATACAGAAATGCACATTTATACAGTTCGCGAGTGAGCTGAGAGGATTATGGGGACTCAGATTCCTAAAGCTGGGTTCAGCCATGGCGGCAATCTTGAGCATTCCGGTAAATCCGCCGGCCAGAAGAATATCAGGCTGCAGAATGTCTACTGCATGGAGTTTTAAAAGTCGGTCATAATCCCAAGTGGTAAAAATCTGCTCGCCGGTAGCAATAGGCACATTTCTTCCTACTCCAATCTCCGCCCAGTTCTCCATATTCTCTGGGCGGATGGGCTCTTCCGCGAAGAAAGGACGGTAAGGTTCAATGGCATGGATGCAGCGTTTTGCCTGGATCGGCTCATAGATCTTGCTGGACATATCGATACCAATCTCAAAATCATCTCCCAGAGCAGTCCGCACCCCCTCAAACATGGACGCGATATCCCTCTCCGCCTGTCCGTTAGGGTCGTAGCCTAAGGAGGACACCAGCACTTTGCAGGCTTTATACCCATATTTCTCCATCTTAGGGTAGAGAGCTTCCAGCGTCTCTTTGCTGGTTCTGCCGTAGGCATGGCAGTACACCGGAACCCTGTCCCTGACTGCCCCCAGCATCTTGTAAACCGGAAGGTTGGCCGCCTTGCCGGCAATATCCCAAAGAGCCAGGTCAATGGCGCTGGCCACTGTGTTGAGAATAGCTCCTCCAGGGAATCTGGAGTAGAAAAGAATCCTCTTCTGAATTCGCTCCCTGTTCAAAGGATCTTGTCCCAGCACCCACTCAGAGACATAGTTCACCATTTCCAGTACACTTTTGTCCGCTCCCACGCAGAAGAGCTCACCGACGCCGTGAATGCCCTCATCAGTGTCCACACGGACAAAATTGAAATTTCTGAACTGATTGGTATGTACAGAATAAGCAGTCAACTTTGTAATTTTCATAGATTTACCATTCCTTTCCCGGCAAATAGATTATATATTTCTTTCTGGCTCCTCCATCAAATCGGATACCAGAACGTCGCCATAAAGATTGTAGCCACTCCGTAAATCACCCACAGGGGCAGACATGCCTTCAGTACATCTGCAATTTTGTAATGCCCTGCTCCGAATGCGATGGCAATAGAGGGAGAACTGGTGGGGCTCAGCATAGCCGCAGTTGCGCCGGCGTAGATGGCGATAGCAAAAGGTCTGGGATCCACGCCTCTGGACATGGCAGTCACGATAGCCAGAGTAGAGAAAATCGTGGCGGTGGCTGTGTTGCTCATAAACTGAGTCAGGAAGGCGGCTGCGATGTAGAAAGCAATCAGCACCATCAACGGTGTCGGGTTGGAACCCAGCAGGCTGACGATAAAGTCAGCTACCAGATCGCCGGCTCCTGTATTCTGCATGGCGGTTCCCAGAGGCATAACGCCCACCAGCATGAACAGAGCATCCAAATTCAGGAAATTTTTCAAGTCGTTCAAATCAATAACATTTAAGTACATCAGCACAATGACCGCCGTCACTGCCAGAGCTGCCACGTCAAAGGGCAGATACGTTTTAAAAAACAATCCCACAAACACCAGGATAAAAGCGATGTAGATGTAATTTTCCTGGGCGGCCGTATAACGGCTGCTTCCCGTCTGTTTTCCAGCAAGCTGGTCCTCGTCAATCTTATTG
>DWYS01000025.1 GCA_019118585.1 Candidatus Enterocloster faecavium
TTGAAAAAACGACCCCTCAGTTGTATGATTGAGAAAATAAGTCTGGAACCATTTCGCTTTAGGAACACTCTCTTTCATGTCAACTGACAATTCGTTTACTTCATCCGGCCGCGGCAAACAGTTGCACAGTATGTGCGGATTGTGGTATGATGGATGAAAAACAAAGGAGGATTTGGCGTGGAACTTCGGACACTTCGATATTTTCTTGCTACGGCCCAGGAGGAAAATATCACCAGAGCAGCTGAGCTTTTGCATATTACACAGCCAACTTTGAGCCGGCAGATGATGGACTTGGAAAAAGAATTAGGTACCACGCTGATGCTCCGTGGGAAAAACGGTTTGACCTTGACGGATGACGGCATATTTTTCCGCCAGCGGGCAGAAGAAATCGTAGAATTGGCGGACCGGCTGGAGCAGGCATTTGCGGAAAAGAATACGGACGTCAGCGGGATTATTTCCATCGGTGCTACCGAGTCGATCGGCAGCAGGCTGTTCGCTAAACTCATCAAACAGTTCTCCGACCAGTATCCGCTGGTCAGATTTAATCTGTATAATGAAATGGCGGACGATATCAAGGACCGCATGGACAAGGGATTGATCGATGTGGGGCTGCTGCTGGAGCCGGTAGACACATCGAAATACGATTTTATCCGACTTTCCCAGAAGGAGACCTGGGGCATACTGATGCGCGATGACCACCCCCTGTCCGGTCAGGAATACATCACTCCGGATGAGATTGCGGAATATCCGCTGATTCTGCCTTTGCGTGAGAGGGTCCGCGCAGATATCCTGAATTGGCTGAATAAGGAGGAGAAAGATTTGCGCATTCCCCTCAACTATACGCTTCTGTCCAATGCGGTGCTGCTTGTGGAGGCTGGCTTGGGAAGCGCCTTCTGTCTGGACGGCGCTCTGGCAATCCACAGCAGCCCGAATCTCCGCTTTATACCGATCCATCCGGAGCATACGATCCGCAGCGTTTTGGTATGGAAGAAAAATCATTTATTTTCACCTGCCACCTCTCTGTTTATCCAGGAAATCAATATGCTTCGGGCCAGAATGAAATAATTCCCTGCCAATTTTTGATATTTGACAGAAGAGACTCGTCGGATGCCGTCTGCGTCCGGCGTATTTTTGATGCGCAAATCTTTCAAAAGAATCCATACGTAAAAGATATAAAAAAGCATAAAAATCAGGTATTAGACAAGGAGGGAGGGCGGTCCTATAATAAATTTCAGTGACGGTTCAACAGAAATTTTTGTGAAACTGGACAGCTGGCCTTGCCGCCAGGAGGTGTTGAGGATGAAACTGGATTGAAGGACGATCAAAATTTAAAAATATGGATATCACATACCGAAAGCTGCATTTCCTTCAGACCGCAGGAAGGCTTTGAACAGGTCCTTTTTCTGGTGGAAGAGGATATGTGGCGCTACATTTACCGTTTTCTGCAGCATGGTTATCGAATCGGCTGAACTAATATTTTTCGCATGAGAAAGGAGAGAGCGCGATGGTTCTTCTGCGCCGGGAACTGATCTACATATGGTACTACTTTGACATTCAGCTGCGCCAGATCTTCTGGTACTGGGTTGCGGGAATGGCCATAGGCTCCCTGATCTCCGTATTCGCAAAGGATAAAATCCACCATCTGTTCGGCTCCATGAGCGGGAAAAAGTGGGGGATCCTGGGCGTGATTCCTGCCAGCGCGCTGGGAATCCTTTCTCCCCTCTGCATGTATGGGACCATTCCCATCGCCGCTTCTTTTGCGAAAAAGGGGATGCGGGAGGACTGGCTGGGAGCATTTATGATGAGCTCCATCCTGCTGAATCCCCAGCTGATGGTCTACAGCGCTTCCCTGGGAACGGCGGCCATGATGGTACGGCTTGTCTCCTGTACCCTGTGCGGTATTGGGGCAGGTGTTCTCATTGCGGTGTTTTTTCAGAAAAAGCCCTTTTTTGATTTCCAGGGATTTGAACAGCGTCAGAACCGTGATACGGACCCTGACATTCTGCTGCGCTTTTTGAAAAATCTGGGGCGGAATATCCGTGCTACCGGAGGCTGGTTCTTGCTGGGAGTTCTTCTTTCCGCCCTGTTTCAGCGCTATGTGCCCTCCGATTCTTTTGCAGAGCTCTTCGGCTCCGCCAACGAGGGATTTGGAGTGCTGATGGCAGCCACCATCGGGGTCCCGCTCTATGCCTGCGGCGGAGGAACCATCCCATTGCTCCAGGCCTGGCTGATGGATGGAATGAGCATGGGCAGCGCCGCTGCTTTTATGATCACGGGACCCGCTACCAAGATCACCAATCTGGGGGCTCTGAAAATCTGCCTGGGAATCCGGCATTTTATCTTCTACCTGGCCTTTGTGATGTTGTTTTCATTTTTAACAGGTCTGTTTGTCAACTTGATTCTGTAAAGGAGGAGCCATAGAGCTGCGGCGGCGGTTTTATGGTTCCTTTTTCGGATGCAGCCAGGGGAAGGCAAGCGGTTCAGATCGTGACCGAAAGGAGAGAAACCCGTATTTCCCGGTTTCGTCCCTGTTTTGCAGGAACTCTTGTAATTCTGAGCCAGGAGTGGTAGAATGCCACCATAACCAAATACAAAAAATCTTCAGGGCATGGTGAAATTCCCTACCGGTGGTACAGCCCACGAGCCGCAAGGCATGATTCGGTGAAACTCCGAAGCCGACAGTATAGTCTGGATGAAAGAAGATTCAAAAAGAAAACTTGCTCACGGATACTCCGCGGGCAGACAAAGCTCTGGGATGTTTATTGCATTCCGGAGCTTTTTGCAATCATGAGAAACGCTTATGGAATCATTTTTTGAGCGTTTCCGGCGGTGCATACCGGTTTTGTCTTGCTCTGAACACCTGGTTCAGAGCTTTTTTTGTTTGGGAGGAATGAAATGAACGATTGTGATTACATGGCGCGGGCACTTCAGCTTGCCAAAAAAGGCATGGGATGGACCGCCCCGAACCCGATGGTAGGCGCCGTGATCGTGAAGAACGGACAAATCATCGGGGAAGGCTGGCATCAACGATATGGCCAGCTCCACGCAGAGCGAAATGCCCTGAATGCCTGCAGGGAGGACCCAAAAGGGGCTACTCTCTATGTAACCTTGGAGCCCTGCTGCCACTACGGGAAACAGCCGCCCTGCGTGGACGCGGTCCGGCAGGCGGGAATCAGCCGGGTTGTGGTTGGCTCCGAAGACCCCAATCCCCTGGTTTCCGGAAAAGGGATCAAATGTCTGCGCTCCCATGGGATAGAGGTGACAGAAGGGGTTCTGAAGGAAGAATGCGATCGTCTCAATGAAGTGTTTTTCTATTACATCCGGACAAAACGCCCTTTCGTTGTAATGAAATATGCCATGACCATGGACGGGAAGACCGCGGCCTTCACCGGCGCCTCCAAATGGATTACCGGCAAAGAGGCGAGAGCCCATGTCCATGAACAGCGCCACCAATTCAGCGCGATCATGGTGGGAGTGGGAACGGTGCTGGCCGATGACCCGATGTTGAACTGCCGGCTGCCCGGCGGGAAAAATCCGGTCCGCATCATCTGTGATACACATCTGCGGACTCCGCCTCAGTCCCAGGTAATCCGCACTGCCCGGGAAATCCCCACCATCCTGGCGACCTGCTGTCTGAAGCCGGAGCGGCAGCAAATCTACCGGAAGTCCGGCTGCCGCATCCTCTGTCTCAGAGAAAAAGCCGGACATGTGGATCTGACAGAGCTGATGGAAAAGCTGGGACAGGAGCAAATCGACAGCATTTTGCTGGAGGGAGGCGGAACCCTGAACTGGGCTGCCTTAGAAAGCGGCATCGTCCGCCGGGTTTCTGCCTACATCGCTCCAAAGCTTTTCGGGGGGACCGCTGCCCATACCCCGGTTGGAGGAACAGGGGTTTCTCTCCCGGATGAGGCATTCCGGCTAGGGAACAGCCGCATCCAAAGGCTGGGAGAAGATTTTCTGATCGAAAGCGAGGTGTTCCAGTCTGTTTACCGGAATCATTGAAGAAATCGGAACCGTCCGGCAGATTCACCGAACAACAAGCTCTGCAGAGCTGACCATCTGCGCGGAAAAAGTTTTAGAAGGCACCAAGATCGGGGACAGCATAGCAGTCAACGGCGTCTGCCTGACGGTGGAGCGGCTGTTTTCCCAGGGATTTTCCGCCAAGGTGATGCATGAGACATTGAACCGCTCCAATTTTTCACGGCTTCGTTCCGGAAGTTCCGTGAATCTGGAGCGGGCTATGGCGGCAGACGGACGCTTCGGCGGGCATCTGGTAGCCGGCCACATTGACGGCGTTGGTTCCATCGTCCAGATCCGCTCTGATGACTGGGCCCTGTGGTATACCATCCAGGCAGGACCATCGCTGCTGCGCTATGTGGTGGAAAAAGGTTCCATTGCAGTGGACGGGATCAGTCTGACCGTAGCGCAGACAGGTGAGGGAACCTTTTCTGTTTCCACCATTCCCCACACCATAGCAAACACCATTCTTCCCACCAGGCAAAAGGGGGACCTGGTCAATCTGGAAACCGATGTGATCGGAAAGTATGTGGAAAAACTCCTTCAGCCCCGGACGGAGCAGAAGGGGGAGAGAATTACCAGGCAGCTGCTGCAGCGCTGCGGATTTTGACAAGGAGGACCAGACATGAAGTTCAATACCGTCAAAGAAGCCCTGGAGGATTTAAAGCAGGGCAAACTTATTTTGGTAACCGATGACCAGGACCGGGAAAATGAGGGAGATTTCATCTGCGCGGCCCAGTTTGCCACCACGGAACATATCAATTTTATGGCAACTTACGGCAAAGGACTTATCTGCATGCCTATGTCGGAAGGATTGGCCCAAAAGCTGCAGCTTCCTCCCATGGTGAAAAACAACACGGACAATCACGAAACCGCCTTTACCGTATCCATTGACCATGTTTCCACTTCAACGGGCATCTCTGCTGCAGAGCGCTCCGTCACCGCCCTGGCCTGTGTCTCAGATGAAGCCCGGCCAGAAGACTTTCGCAGACCTGGACATATGTTTCCACTGCTGGCCAGAAAAAACGGGGTTTTGGAGCGGGGCGGCCATACGGAGGCCACCGTGGACCTGTGCCGGCTGGCAGGACTGAAAGAGTGCGGACTCTGCTGCGAAATCATGAGGGAGGACGGCAGGATGATGCGCACTCCGCAGTTGGCAGAACTGGCGGAAAAGTTTCATCTCAAATTCATTACCATCGCAGCGCTCCGGGAGTACCGCAAATGCCATGAGCAGCTGATCGAGCGGGTGACAGAGGCCAATCTTCCGACCAAATACGGGAATTTCAAAATCTATGGATACGTCAGCCGTCTGAATGGAGAACACCACATTGCTCTGGTAAAAGGACAGGTGAAAGATGGGGAAAATATCCTGTGCCGCGTTCACTCGGAATGCCTGACCGGAGATGTATTCGGCTCCCTTCGGTGTGACTGCGGCCAGCAGCTTTCCGCCGCCTTGGCCCGGATCGAGAAGGAGGGAAGAGGAGTCCTTCTCTATATGCGCCAGGAAGGACGGGGAATCGGCCTGATCAACAAGCTGAGGGCTTATGAGCTGCAGGAGCAGGGCATGGACACCCTGGATGCCAATCTTGCCCTGGGCTTTCACGGGGACCTGCGGGAATATTATCTCGGTGCGCAGATCTTAAAGGATTTGGGCGTCCGAAGCCTGCGGCTTTTGACCAACAATCCGGATAAGGTGGACCAGCTTGCAAAATACGGGATCCCGGTTACCGGACGGCTGCCCCTTCAGATGCCGGCTACCCCCTACGACCTGTTCTATCTGAAAACCAAACAGCAGAGAATGGGACATCTTTTAAAATATTAAGGAGAGGAAGGACAGAGACTGATGAAAACACTGGAAGGAAAACTGATTGCAAGAGGAATGAAAATCGGGATTGTGGTTTCCCGGTTTAACGAATTTATCACCTCCAAGCTGCTGAGCGGAGCGCTGGACGGGCTGCTGCGCCATGAAGCGGACGAGGACGGGATTCATGTGGCCTGGGTGCCGGGAGCCTTTGAAATTCCGCTGGCTGCCTCGAAGATGGCCGGCAGCGGCAAATACGATGCCGTCATCTGTCTGGGAGCTGTCATCCGCGGCGCGACCAGCCATTATGACTATGTCTGCGCCGAGGTGTCCAAGGGGATCGCCGCCGTCTCACTGCAGAGCAAGATCCCGGTCCTGTTCGGCGTTCTCACCACGGAAAATATAGAACAGGCCATTGAACGGGCCGGCACCAAAGCCGGAAACAAGGGATATGACTGCGCACTCAGCGCCATCGAAATGGTCAATCTGCTCCGCAATATGGATGTGGACTGACCGGAACAGGAAAACTTGCCATGATCATCATTAAATCCAAAGAGCCGAAACAGGAGCTGGAAGAAAAAATTCTGCAGATCTTAAAAAGGGAGCATATTGATGCGGAACAGTTTTTCTTCAGCTCTCAGTATGAACTGACCTTCCGCCACCTGACCATTAACGGGAAAACACAGCAGGTTCTGAAAAATGGCCGTCCGGTTCCCCTGACGAGAATCGAATTTAATCTGCTCTTATTTCTTGCTGTCCACTCCGGGAGAGTCCTCTCAAAGGAAGAACTCTTTTGCGCGGTGTGGGGCCGCAGCAGCGAGGACACCCTCAAGGTTGTGACAAATACCATCTCCAACCTGCGCAAAAAGATCAAAACAGGAGAGGATGGCGGTGATTATATCCATACCGTCCGGGGAGGGTATGTTTTTCTGGAGTCCTAGGATTCCATCTTTTTGCGGAAGGTTTTAAAAAGTCCCAGCCGCATATTGTCCGCCATGATCTCCTCCACCTCTTCCATGGAAATCTGGTCATAATATTCGAACCACCAGAGCACCAGCGACATCATATTGGATGCGAAGAGGTGGGCATAAAGGGCGGAATACTTTTCTATGACAGGAGTCTGGCGGGCCATGGGCCTTAACGTATCCATTATTTTGTCATGGACAATGCGGGTCATCTCATTAAAAATCTGGCGGTCTATGACCGCATTCCACAAAATCTCGTAGTCGTTTTTCTTTGAGCCTATGAATTTCAGAGCAGATTCATAGCTTTGTATGTAGCAGAGATCATGGATCCTGGAAGGAGCGGCATTGACAAAATCCACCTGAATGTTCCGGCGGAATTCCTCCAGGATCTTATCCAGGAACTTGTCCAGCAGGTCATACTTATCCAAATAGTATTTATAAAAGGTAGAACGGTTGATGAGCGCTTTTTTGCAAAGCATGTCAACCGTAATTTTCTGAAACGGATAATCTTTCAGACAGTCCAGAAGGGCCTGGTCAATCTGCAGATGTGTCTTTACAATTCTTAAATCAGTTCGGTCCATGATGCAATCCCCTCTAAATCAAATACGCAACAAAAGCAACATGAAATATTGCTTAACCAACGAATTTATGGAAGTTAATGATAGGCAGCCTCTGCAATTATTGTTAAAATTATATCAAGCAAAGGCGCTGATAAACTGATATGCCTGAGTTTATCTTTATTTTATCATAACTTATCAGAATCAGTAAATACGTAAGGAGAGAATGTCAATTATGAGTTACAAAGTAATGGGTATTACAGCAGGAAGAAAGAACGGAAACAGCGAGATCCTTTTAAAAGAGGCTCTGATGCAGTGCGAGAAGGAGGGAGCGGAGGTTACCATGATCAACCTTCGGGATTATCACATCATCGACTGCACCGGCTGTACCAGCTGCACCAAGGCCATGTCCCAGGGAAAGAACGCCGGCTGCGTTCTGGACGAGAAGGACGACAAGAAAAAGATCATGGATGTGATGCTCAATCAGGATGCGGTGATTTTCTCCGTCCCCACCTATGATCTGATGCCTGCCTCCGTATATCTGACCTTCGCCCACAGGAGCTTGAGCTATGAGACTTCTTTCCTGGAGTCCATCGGGGCGATCGAGCACAAGGACCGCGTAGCAGGGCTGATCTCCGTGGGAGGTTCCACCAGGGCCTGGCAGTCCATGGCTCTGGAAGGACTGCAGGCAACCATGTTTACCACCGATATGAAGGTGGTGGATATGCTCCTGGCTACCCGGGTTCCCGGCAACGGACAGTGCCTGCTGAACGATGAGCTGATGGAGCGGGCCAGACTGATGGGCGCACACATCATGGAAGCTGTCAGGACTCCTGCAGAGGACAGGAAATGGCTGGGCGAGGAGGATATGGGATGGTGCCCCAACTGTCATTCCAATGCCCTTGTGCTGGGAGAAGTGCAGTGGGACGGCCTCTACTATCCGGTAGAATGTCAGGTCTGCGGAGCCGGCGGCAATCTGGTCCAGACAGAAGATGGAAAGTGGAAGTTTGTCATCCAGGAAAACGGCCTGTTAAAGGACCGCACCACCGTAGCAGGACGGGCCAAGCATCTGGAAGAGATCGCCCAGACCCAGGGAGGATTTTTCGGAGATCCGGAAAAGATGGCCATTGTCCGGGAAAAGAAAATGAAGTACGTCAACAAAACCTTTAAAACCATCTGATATCGGAAAGAAGGAGAAGAACATGGAGGTTACCATTATCATTGACGGCAGAAGGATCCGCGCCAAGGAGGGAGAAAATGTCCTGGAGGTGGCCTTAACCAACGGGATTTATATTCCCCATCTGTGCCATCACCCGGACCTGCCGGACATTGGCTCCTGCCGTCTGTGCATTGTAGAGGTAAAAGGGCGTCAGGGCGTCTGTCCTTCCTGCAGGCTGGAAGCGGAAGAAGGAATGGAAATCCGCACGGACAGTCCTGAAATCCGCCATCTGAGAAGACTTGCCATGGAACTGATCCTGGCGGCCCACCCGGAGGACTGCTCCACCTGTCCAAAATACGGGCAGTGTGAGCTGCAGACCCTGATCCAGTATATGGGAGTATCCGCCGCCAGGATGAATACGCGGATCAAGGGGATCGCCATGAATGATCAGAATCCTCTGCTGATTCACGACATGAACCGTTGTGTCCTCTGCGGGCGGTGCGTGCGCGCCTGCAGCGACCTGAGAGGGGTAGGCGTTCTCCAGTACAATAAAAAAGATATGGAGATCTATGTGGGTACGCTCCATGACCGGCTGCTGAAGGATGCAGACTGCCGGTTCTGCGGAGCCTGCGCGGAGGTTTGCCCCACCGGGACCATCCGGGATATGCTCCATTACACACCTGTCGAAAAGAAGGATTCCCTGATCCCCTGCCAGGCTGCCTGTCCGGCCCACGCGGATGTGCCCCGGTACGTACGCTTCGTAAAGGAGGGCAAATTTGAGGAAGCCACTGCGGTGGTCCATGAAAAGATTCCCTTCCCGGAGTGCCTGGGCCATGTCTGCGCCCATGCCTGCGAGGGAAAATGCCGGAGAGGGGAGGTCAACGAACCGGTCTCGATCCGCAATATCAAGCGCTATGCTGCAGAGCATGCCAACAATCAGATGTGGAAGGCCAACAGCAAACATCTGCCGAAGACCGGAAAGAAAGTCTGTGTGGTGGGAGGAGGTCCCGCCGGAATGACGGCCGCCTACTATCTGGCCAAGCAGGGCCATGAGACGGTATTGAAAGAGGCGATGCCGAAACTGGGCGGACAGCTCCAGTACGGGATCCCTTCCTACCGGCTTCCCAGAGAGGTGGTAGACAGGGAAGCAGGCTATTTGCAGGATGCCGGGGTCCGTGTGGAGACCGGCTGCCGGGTAGAGAAGCCCGGAGAGCTCCTGAAGGAATTTGACGCCGTGCTTATGGCAATCGGGACCCACAAGGGCGTACTCCTTCCCATGGAGGGCAGCCAGCTTCCCGGTGTGTTGCTGAATGCGGATTTCCTGCAGAAGGTCTCCATGGGGGAAGATATCCGGATGGGACAGCGCGTCATTGTACTTGGAGGCGG
>DWYS01000026.1 GCA_019118585.1 Candidatus Enterocloster faecavium
ATGGAAACTTACAATCAGAATGATTTCAAGGAGGCCGGACTGGATATGGTATTCGTCCAGGACAACCAGTCCATGTCCGTAAAGGGCGTGCTGCGGGGCCTTCATTATCAGAAGCAGTATCCCCAGGGCAAGCTGGTGCGGGCGGTGAGAGGCACCGTGTTCGATGTGGCGGTGGACCTGCGGGAGAAGTCCGCCACCTACGGCAAATGGTTCGGGGTGATCCTCTCCGCGGAGAACAAGAAGCAGTTTTACATTCCCGAGGGCTTCGCCCACGGATTTTTGGTGCTGTCCGATGAGGCGGAGTTTGCCTACAAGTGTACGGACTTCTATCATCCGGGGGACGAGGGCGGCTTAAAGTGGGACGACCCGGAAATCGGCGTTGACTGGCCCATTGAGGAAGGAATGGAATTGATCATCTCCGAGAAGGACAAAAAGTGGGGCGGATTTAAGGAAACCTTCCGCTTTTAAGTCTTAGAAACGAGGAATACAAGAGCTATGGGTTATGTGATTTCTCTTGGAAAAGAGATCGTCCGCAAGCGGAAGATGATTTTGGACCTTTCCAAGGCGGATTTTAGAAAACGTTTCGTGGGCTCCTACTTCGGAATCGTGTGGATGTTCCTCCAGCCCCTGGTAACGGTCTTGATCTACTGGTTTATTTTTGGAGAGTACGGCATGAAATCCGTCCCGCCGGTGCCGAACGCCAGCTATGTGGTGTGGCTGGTGCCAGGCCTGGTCCCCTGGTTCTTCTACAGCGAGGCGCTGAACGCCATCACCGGCTGTCTGCAGGAGTACAGCTATCTGGTGAAAAAGGTGGTGTTCCAGGTGGAGATCCTGCCGATGATCAAGCTGACCTCCTGTCTGATGGTCCACGGATTTTTTATTCTGATCATGCTGGCGCTCTATCTGGTCATGGGACAGCCGGTGCTCATTACTTGGATCCAGATCCTGTACTACTCCCTGGCGGCGGCGATCCTGGCCCTGGCCATCGGGTATTTTACCAGCGCGGTGAACGTATTTTTTAAGGACATGGCCAATATTGTGGGAATCTGCCTGCAGTTTGGCATCTGGCTGACGCCGATCATGTATGACGAGGCCATGTTTACCAGCAGAGCGCCCTGGGTGGCCACGGTGCTGAAGCTGAATCCATTTTACTATATCGTGGCAGGATACCGGGACAGCATGCTTACCGGAAACTGGTTCTGGGAGCGGCCTACCATGACCCTTTACTATTGGGCGGTAACGGCGGTGATCCTGCTGATCGGACTAAAAATGTTCAAGCGGCTGCGGCCTCATTTTTCCGATGTGCTGTAGGCCCTGAGCCGGCGTTTTCACGCAGAAGAGAAAGGAGCAGCGCCTTGATCGGACAAGTAGAAATTCAGTGGAGAGCCGGGGAACGGGAGGGAAGCCTCCGGGTTCAGGCAGTCTATTCTGCCAGAAAGACCATGGGGTTAGAGGTAAAGCCCGATGGCCGGATCTACGCACGCTTTCCCCGCCGCACGCCTGACAAAACAGCCAGAGCTTTTATCCGGGAACACAGCCGGTGGATTGTGGAAAAATGGCTGATGATGGAACAGAGAAGAGAGAAGACGCAGATGCGCCCCAGGCGGGATTACGAGGAGGATCCCGCCCTGGAGCGCATTTACCGTAAGAGGGCAAAGGAGAGGCTCATGGAGCGGGCCGCCTATTTTGCGGGGATCATGCATGTAACCTACGGGACCCTCCGCCTCAGCAGCGCCAGGACCAGGTGGGGAAGCTGCAGCGCCAGGGGAAACTTAAATTTTCACTGGAAGCTGATCCTCATGCCTCCGGAGATCTTGGACTATGTGGTGGTCCATGAGCTGGCCCACCGAAAGGAGATGAATCACTCCGCCCGCTTTTGGGCCATTGTGGAGAGCGTCCTGCCGGACTATAAGGAACGGCGGCAGTGGCTGAAGGAAAACGGGACTATGGTCTAGGGGCAGATCAGCCTTCGATCAGCCGGAGGGCCGTCTGGCAGAGGACCTCCGCCGCGCCGGACAGCACCATGACATGGATGGGATTCATGCGCAGGCGGATCAAAAGAACCAGGGCTCCCAGGAAGATCAAGAATCCACGGAGGTTTGCATTCTGGACCAGAGCGGACAGGGAGCTCATGCCCTGGGGCCACAGGATGGAGACCAGGATGGAGAATCCTGCCGAGGCGATCATGGCGATGACTGCCGGGCGCAGGGAGGAGAGCACATCCTGGATGATGGAGAGATCCCGGTATTTTAAGTAGGCCCAGGCAAGGAGAGAGACCAGCAGGCAGGAGGGCAGGATGCAGCCGATGGTGGCGCAGAGGGCCCCGAAAAATCCGCCGACCCTGGTTCCCACAAAGGTGGCGGAATTGATGGCAATGGGGCCGGGGGTCATCTGAGAAATGGTGATCAGATCCGTAAATTCCGACAGGGAGAGCCAACCGTGGAGGGTTACCACCTGCTGCTGGATCAGGGGCATGGCCGCGTAGCCTCCTCCAAAGCTCAGAGCCCCGATCTGAAGAAAACTGATAAATAGCTGAAAATAGAGATTCATGATGCATCCTCCTTGGTCTGTTTTGAGGTCTGGCCCGGGTTGTGGTGCATTTTTCTGGTTAAGAGACCGAAAACGGCTGCTGCCAGGATGATCAGGGCAGCGTTGACCTCCAGCGCGTAGCTTGCCAGGAAAGCGGCGCAGAGCACCAGGATGGACAGCCATTGTCGGCTTTTCACCAGTCCGCTTGTCATCTGGACGACTACCTGGGCGATGACGGCAGCTACCCCGGACTGCATGCCGTTTAACATCCAGCCCACATAGAGATTGCTGCGGAAGGCAGTGTAGCACAGGGAGATGAGGGAGAGGATGACAAAGGGGGGTAGCACCGTGGCCAGGACGGAGATCAAAAGTCCCGGTATGCCGGCCATCTGAAAGCCTACCACAATGGCTCCGTTGACGGCAATGGGGCCGGGACAGGACTGGGCGATGGCTACCAAATCCAGCATTTCCTGTTCGTCAATCCAGTGGAAGCGGTCCACAAATTCCTTTTTCATCAGCGTGATGATGACGTAGCCTCCTCCGAAGGTGAAGGCGCTCAAGTAAAGGTTGGTCAGAAAAAGTCTGCGCAGCGATGGTTTCATCTTGGAATTACCTGCCTTTTCATGAGAATTATTTGCTCGTAATAAGAATACGCCTTGAATACCTATATGTAAAATAGTATAATTTTATATGATACATATAAATTTACCTATGGATCGTTCCACCGGCGGAACCGACCAAAGCGGAGAGGGGAGGAAGGGATATGACCATCCGGCATCTGCGCATTTTTCTGGCAGTATGCGATACCGGCAGCATGACGAAGGCGGCGGAGCGGATGTTTATGTCCCAGCCCTCGGTGAGCCAGGCCATCCGGGAGATGGAGGAGCACTACGGGGTGCAGCTCTTTGACCGGATCTCCAAAAAGGTGTTCCTGACGGAACAGGGACAGCGGGTTCTCCAGTACGGCCGCCATATTGTGTCCCTTATGGACGAGATGGAGGCAGCGGTAAGGGATTGGGACGGGCAGGGCACCCTGAAGGTGGGGACCAGCATCACCATCGGCACCTATCTGCTGCCACGGTGCGTCAGCGCCATGGGGGAGCTGTTTCCTCAGCTCCAGGTGGAGGCCCTCATCGGCAACTCCGAGCGGATCGAGCGCTGTGTCCTGGAAAATGAGATTGATTTCGGCGTAATCGAGGGGGCAGCCCACAGCCCCTACATTGTCAGCGAGAGCTTTGCAGGGGACCGGCTGGTCCTGATCTGCCCCAAAGGCCATGCCTTTGAGGGGAGGGAGGATGTGGAGTTTGCCAGCCTCAGACAGGAAAATTTTATTTTAAGGGAAAAGGGCAGTGCCGGCCGGGAAATATTTGACGGCCTGGCCGCTGCCCGCGAACTGGATGTCAAGATCCTGTGGCAGAGTGCCAGCAACCAGGCGATCATCCGGGCAGTGGAGGCGGGGATCGGACTGTCGGTGCTGCCCTGGTCTTTGGTGGAGGAGAGCATAAAAAAAGGAGAGCTGGGAACGTTTCAGGTCCGGGAGCTCTCCATGGAGCGGAAGTATTCCGTTATCTATCACAAAAATAAGTTCCTCTCCCAGGGGGCAAAAAGGATGATCGAGCTGTTTATGGAGGCGTAAATTATATTGCAAAAAGGTCCGGCAAACAAATCAGCATAAGGCGGGGCTTCAGTCAATGAGAGCGGCCAGCCCCCTGGGGTTGATGATGGTCACAGCCCCCCGGGACAGGGATACATACCCTTCCCGCTCAAAGTATTTCAGCATCCGGGAGACCACCTCCCTGGCGCTGCCAAGGTTCTTCGCAATCTGGTCGTGGGTGGTGGCGATCACCGGGGAGCCGGTGGAGCGCCGCTCGTCCTCCAGCCAGGCGGCCAGACGCTTGTCAAAGCTCTGAAACAGCATCTGGCTCATGGACCAGATCACCTCAGAAAGTTCCTCAGTGGAGCGCTTGTAGATAAAATTCTCCGCGTAGATATTATCTTTCATGATCCGGCGCATGCCGCAGACCGGGGTGACGAAAAGCTGGCTGTCCTCGGCGGCCTCCATCAGGATGTCAAAGGTGATCTCGTCAATCATGCAGGAGGCGGACAGGGTGCAGATATCTCCTCTTCCAAGACGGAACAGGGTGGCTTCCCGCCCTTCATCAGACTGGATATAAACCCGGACCTGCCCGGACAGCACCAAAAGGATGCCCAGGCATTCATCGCGCTCGCTGTGGATGAAAGTGCCTTTTGGACAGTTCCTTAAAGAGGAACAGGAGGTAAAGGCCTCTTTTTCCCGCTCATTCAGCCTGTCCCAGAAGGGGTAATAGGTTTGTAAATGGGAGATAATGTTTGAAAAGTCTGCCATGGTCGTATCCTTCCTGTAAGCGTGATTCGATGATACAGATGAACCGTCCCGGACGGTTACGGTATTTATTATAAGATGTACCTGGCTGAAAAGCAAGAACAGGGCTTTCTCTGTCTGCTGAAAACGGAGGAAAGCCTGAAAAAAGATAAAGGAGGAAAAGTATGAGAAAGGAAATGTTTGCCCGGAATGAAAACTGGTATAAGGGAAATCTTCACTCCCATACCACCAACTCGGATGGAAGGCTGAGCCCCAGGGAGGCGGCGGAGTTTTACCGGAAGTACGGCTACCATTTTATGTGCTTCAGCGAGCATGACTATTTTACCGATTTGAGGGAAGAACTGGACCGGGAGGATTTTATCATTCTCCCCGGGGTGGAGGCCTCCGTGATCCTGAGAAACCGGGAAGAGACCAGGATCAAAACACACCATATTCACGGGATCCTTGGAAACGAAGCCATGCAGAAAGCGGCGGGAGAGAGGGTTTTTCGCCATGGAGAAAAGCTGACTCCCCCGGTCTACTCAGAGGAGTGGGACGGGGTCCAGGCTGCCCAGGCCGTAGTGGATGAGCTGAATTCCAGAGGCTGTTTTACCACCTATAACCATCCGGCCTGGTCGCGGGTGGAGATGAAGGATGTGGTAGGACTCAAGAATGTCTGGGCCGTCGAGGTATTTAATTACGGGACGGAAGTAGAATGCGGGGAAGGGTTTGACAGTGTATTCTGGGACGCCATGCTGCGGAACGGCGACAGAGTCTATGGCTTCGCATCGGACGACAACCATAATACGCCCAGGCTGTTTGACAGTTTCGGGGGATATGTGATGGTCCGCTCCGGGGAGCTGACCCATGAAGCGATTGTGGATCATCTGCTGGCGGGAGATTATTATTTCTCCGCCGGACCGGAAATTTTCCAGTGGGGCCTGGAGGACGGAGCGGTATTTGTGGAGTGCTCTGAGGCGGAGCGGATTCATTTTATCGCAGGCGGTCCGGTCGGAAGGAGCGAAACCCTGCTGGCGCATACGAATCCTCTGACGAAAGGAAGCCATGTGCTGAAGGGGGACGAGACCTATGTGCGGGTGGAGTGCGTGGACCGGCAGGGAAGAAAAGCCTGGACCAACCCGCTGTTTCTGGGGCAGGGGTGAAAGCACGGCAGAATTTTCAAATTGACACCGGAATCAGAACGTGCTACCATAAGTTCATGCGCAGGATTCGGGCGGGCATGACAGGAAAGGACGAAAAACCCGCTTCGCATCCGGCGGACAATAACAGAAAACAGAAAGCGCGAAATCAGATGGAAAGGGCAGGAAGCGGAAGGATGCTTCCGCAGGCAATACAATTCAGGATCAGACAGAGGGACGGCTCAGATGGGCCGTCCTTTTTTTGCGGATTTTATTCTGATAAAGCGGGAAAGGAGCGGATTTGAAATGAGGGAAAAAACAATATGGAGGAGCCTGGCAGGCAGGGCGCTCATGATCGTCCTGGGAAATTTGATGTATGCCATGGCGGTAAACCTGTTTATCGTGCCAAATGATCTGATCACGGGAGGAACTACGGGTCTGGCCCTGTTTTTCAACCGGACGGCGGGGATCCCCGTAAGCGCCTTTGTGTGGTGCTTTAATGTCACCATGTTCCTGTGGGGAGCCTGGGTGCTGGGGAAGGAATTTGCCCTCTCCACGGCGGCCAGCACGGTGATCTATCCCCTGATGCTGAGTATACTGGAGTGGACGGGGGTTCCCGGATTTGTTATGGAGGAGAAGCTGGTGGCGGTGCTCTATGCGGGACTTCTCATCGGAGCGGGCATCGGCGTGGTGATGAGGGCCGGAGCTTCCACCGGCGGCATGGACATACCGGCACTGATCGGAAAGAAAAAGTGGAATTTCAACGTGTCCTTTGTGATCTATCTCTTCGACTGCATCATCCTGGCCCTTCAGGTGGCGGCAGCGGACCTGTATTCCATCCTTTACGGCATTCTGCTGATCATGGTCTACACCCTGGTGCTGGACAAGGTGCTGGTGATGGGAACCGCCAAGATCCAGGTAAAGATCGTCTCCAGGGAGTATGAAAAAATCAACCGGCTGCTGGGGGAGCGCATCGACTGCGGCACCACATTGCTTCATATGGAAAGCGGATATCTCCACCAGGAGCAGGAGATGGTCCTGGCGGTGATTTCCAGCCGGGACCTGCCAAAGGTGAACCAGCTGATCCTGGATACAGACCCGGAAGCCTTTATCGTGGTCAGCCAGATCAACGAGGTGAGAGGAAGAGGATTTACGCTGAATAAAGTGTATCGCAGCCATGGGGCTGCAGGCGAAAAAGATTGACAAATCCTTGACAGGTAGTAAAATAATGATAACCGTACAGGCCGGATGGCCTCAACGGCAGCTATAAATGCGAGAGGATAATACTATGAGCCTGATTGTACAGAAATTCGGAGGCACATCGGTGGCAGATGCCGACCGTCTGCGCCATGTGGCAAAGATTATTACGGACACCTATGCCAAAGGGCATCGGGTGGTGGCCGTGCTGTCCGCTCAGGGAGATACTACCGATGAGCTGATCGAGAAGGCAAAGGAAATTAATCCCAACCCCTCCCCCAGAGAGATGGATATGCTGCTTTCCACCGGAGAACAGATTTCTGTTTCTTTGTGCGCCATGGCCATTGAAGCGATGGGATATCCGGTGGTTTCCCTGACCGGGTGGCAGTCCGGGATCCTGACCAACACCGTATCTATGAATGCCAGGATCAAGAGGCTGGATACGGAGCGGGTGGAGGCGGAATTAGACCGGAGGAGGATCGTCATTGTGACCGGTTTCCAGGGAATTAACCGCCTGGGGGACATTACTACCCTGGGAAGAGGCGGCTCCGATACTTCGGCGGTAGCCCTGGCAGCGGCACTCCACGCGGATCTGTGCCAGATCTATACGGATGTGGACGGTGTTTACACCGCAGACCCCAGAGAGGTGAAGGGGGCCAGGAAGCTGGATGAGATCACTTACAATGAGATGCTGGATCTGGCGACTCTGGGCGCCCAGGTTCTTCACAACCGTTCCGTGGAGATGGCGAAAAAATATAATGTGAAGCTGGAAGTCCTTTCCAGTTTTACGGGACATCCGGGAACCAAGATCAAGGAGGTGGCAAAAGGCGTGGAGAAATCTTATATCAGCAGTGTGGCCAAGGACAAAAACATTGCCAGAATCGCACTGCTCGGCGTGCCGGACGAGACGGGAACTTCTTTTAAGGTGTTTTCCCTGCTGGCGGCAAACAACATTAATGTGGATATCATCTTACAGGGCATTGGACAGGCGGAGCGCAAGGACATCTGCTTTACCGTAGCGGAGGGAGACCTGGAGCGGGCAGCAGGCCTGTTAAAAGACCACCAGGAGAGCATCGGGTTTCGGGCGATGGAGACAAATGCGGATGTGGCCAAGGTTTCCGTAGTGGGCGCCGGCATGATTGGAAGTCCCGGCGTGGCGGCCAAGCTGTTTGAAGCCCTTTATGATGCGGGGATCAATATCAATATGATCTCCACCAGCGAGATCAAGATCTCCGTTTTGGTGGACCGCAAGGACGCCGCGAAGGCGGTTCAGGTGATTCATGATAAGTTTTTTGCTATGTAGCCCATAGGTAAAAACTTTGTCAAAAGGGGGAAGCTTTTCCTTTAAACACCTTGAAATTGAAAATAATTCAAGATATAATTAAACTTGGCAAGATTTTCACATTGTATAGGCGGCGGCTGTGATACTGCCGCCTATATTGTAAAAATACTATTAATGGAGGACTGCAATATGAGTAATTCAGCACAAACTTCAGCAA
>DWYS01000027.1 GCA_019118585.1 Candidatus Enterocloster faecavium
TTTTTCGACATTCTCTCCACCAAAGCAAAACAGTTCGGCTTTACCACCATTCTGAATAATGGAAAAAAGCTCACCTGCGCAGGGGACGAACCCTACAATCCCGGCTGCCGCTCCTATGTAGAGGGGAGCCAATGGCTCCTTCACGAGGCGTTCTGCCTGTACCGGGACCGGGAACGCTTTCAGCCCTATGAGAAGCATCACAGCACCGTAAAGGAAGCCTGCGAGCTGGCCACAGAGCTGCAGATTCCAAACCTGGTTCTCTGGCATACAGAGGATAAGCAGCTGGCACAGCGCAAGGAGCTCTACACAGCTGAAGGAAAAGCATATTATTCCGGCAATCTACTGGTACCGGATGATGAGGAGATTATTGAACTTTAATTCATCAGAAAAGGACCTGGTTTCGCCCTCTGCGGACAGTACCAGGTCCCTTTTTATGCTGTTAATTATTTATCCTTTTCCCATAGCAGCCCGATAGATGGCCAAAATATCTTCCTTTCCCAGCACTTTCAACCCCGGCAGAGTGCGTTTTCCAAAGAACGTACATTTCTCCGCCAGCTCATCCAGAGCATCAGGAGAAACCTCCAGCTGCCGCAGGTTCACCGGCATATCAAGACTGGCAAAGAAATCCTCCGTAGCCTGGATTCCAGCCAAAGCGGTTTTCATGGGATTCTCAAAGTCCATCTCCACATTCCATACCCGAACTGCAAACTGTGCGAAACGTTCCACCGCACTGGGGCATACATAGCGGGCCCAGGAAGGCCACAGGGCAGACAGACCAGCTCCATGGGCAATCCTGGGATACATCCCGGACAGCTCATGCTCCAGCTGATGCACCTGCATAAAGAAAGAGCGGCCTGCGTGGGTCAAATCATTGTGGGACAGGCTTCCGGCCCACATCAGATTGGCTCTGGCCTCATAATTGCAGGGCTCCTGGTCTGCTATTTTTCCTGCCTCGATCACGCTCTTGAGCAGGCCCTCCGCAATCCGGTCCGTCACAAGGGTTCCCTCTCCCAGTCCAAAATAGCGTTCCATCGTATGCATCATAATGTCAACGGTTCCGCAGCCTGTCTGGAATTTACTCACCGTATAGGTCAGCTCCGGATTACAGATGGAGAACAGCGGGCGGTGGGTTACGCTGTTAAATCCTCGTTTCAATCCCCCTTCTTCATTTGTAATCACGCAGGAATTGCTCATTTCACTGCCGGAAGCGGAGAGGGTAAGGATAGTTCCTACCGGAAGTGCCTTTTTCGGAACAGCCTCCTTGGTAAAGAATTTCCACACATCCACATCCGGATTTCCCACTCCGTCAGCGATACACTTGGAAGAATCGATTACGCTGCCGCCGCCTACGGCCAGAACCATCTCCACCCCTTCCTTTTTGCACAGCTCAATTCCCTGTCTTGCCATGGAAAGGGTAGGATTCGCCTGAACACCTCCCAGGGTTACATAGGCAATCCCCTCCTGGTCCAGAGCCTGGAGTACCGTATCCAGAAGTCCGGATTTTTTCGCGCTGTTTCCGCCGAAATGCACCAGCACCTTTTTAAAACCATATTCCTTAATGATCTTACCTACCTGGAGATGGGTATCTTTTCCAAAAATCATCCTGGTCGGCGCATAAAACTCAAAATTGTCCATCAAAAATCCCCTCCTTATTTTTCTCACCGTTCTTGCGAAGGCGCTTCGCGCCTTAAAGTATCCCCTCCGGGGACACCGTAACTTATGCCCTTCGGGCGGAGGCGCTTTGCGCCTTAAAGTATCCCCTCCGGGGACACCGTGACTTATGCCCTTCGGGCGAAGGCGCTTTGCGCCTTAAAGTATCCCCTCCGGGGACACCGCAACTTATGCCCTTCGGGCGAAGGCGCTTCGCGCCTTAAAGTAGTATATCATGTTGCGGGGGCGGAGACAAGGGGGAGCCGCGCTGCCAGGCGTCATCCCAGGCAATGCTCCGCCCTGGACCGCCGCTCCTTTCTCACATCTCCTGGGAAGGTGTTCCCACCTCGATCAGATTCCCGTCCAAATCGTAAAATCGGACCACCTTCTTTCCCCAGCTGTAAGCTGTCAGGGGCGTCACATATCGGACAGAAGGATAGAGCCTCTCCAGTTTCTCAACAAATCCTTCCATCCGGCTCTCCTCAAAGTACAGCTCGCAGGAATGACTCCCGGAAACAACTTCCCTGCCTAAAGCTTCTCTCCAGAGTTTCTCATCCTGCAGTACCAGGCCTTCCGTCAGGATCAGATTCCCTCCGCTGTCCAAAACGGTTTCCAGCCCAAACAAGTCATGATAAAACTGCCTGGATTTTTCAACGTCCTTTACCACAATCAGCACATTTTTTAATCTCATCCGCCTCTGTCTCCATTCTGAATATTCTTCTTCCATCATACAAAAAAACGGGAAAATATGCAATTCCCCCAGTCCTGCATACAGTTCCCTTTTCCCGCATACATTCATATGGAGATAACAGGGTCAAAAGGTCGTGAACTCATGTTTTTTAAACATTTTTTCTCTTTTCCCTCTCCCAGGCTGCCTGAGCAGACGCCTAAGCGGAGTTTCCGAAAACAGACAAACGCCCGGCGGTGCATCCTGGCAGAGCTCTCCGTTCTCTGCCTTCTGTGCATCTCCTTTTTTCTCTCTCACACAGCTTCGGGACAGACTGCCGCCGTATGGGCAAAGGCCGCTGCCGGACGTTTTTTCGGAAAAGAAAGCACCGCCACACCCTCCCAGCCGGACTACATCAAATGGGTGGACTTTGACGTTACCTGCCAGGCCATGAACCAGGCCTTCCGGTACGATGTAGATACCTGTCAGAGCGAAATCCATTTAAACTGGGTGGACCTTCTGGCCTATCTGGGAGCCAGGTACGGCGGAGATTTCTCCAAATACAAAGCCCCGGACCTGGAAAAAGCTGCCGAAGCCCTTCTTTCAGGAGAAACCACCATGGCGGAACTGACAAAGGATATGAAATATTTTTCCTACTACCGCCAGGCATATGGCGCCGTTCTGGACGGACTGGTAGGAGAATATGAGGCACAGATCCCAAAAGAGCAGGCCCCTGGTGCCTATCTGCCCTCCGGTGTAGACGGCGGGACGCCGGAAGACCCCAAAACCGTCTGGGTAAAAAAATACGGCCTGAAAGCCTTTTCCCCCATTGCCAAATCCTTCCCATACAGCGACTACGATGATTTTGGAACGGCACGCAGCTACGGCTTTAAACGCCAGCATCTGGGCCATGACATGATGGGGCAGGTGGGAACCCCTATTATCGCGGTGGAATCCTGCTATGTGGAGGCCATTGGCTGGAACCAGTACGGGGGCTGGCGGCTGGGGCTGCGCAGCTTTGACAAAAAGCGCTATTACTACTACGCCCACCTGCGCCAGAACTATCCCTATCAGTCCAATCTGAAGGAAGGAAGCATCGTGAGCGCCGGGGACGTCATCGGATACCTAGGACGCACCGGATACAGTGCTACGGAAAACACCAACAACATTGAAGAGCCCCATCTTCACTTTGGCCTCCAGCTGATTTTCGATGAATCCCAGAAGGAGGGGAACAATGAAATATGGATTGACTGTTTTGAGCTGACCCGTTTTCTCTCCATGAACCGTTCAGAAGTAAAAAAAGTGGAGGGGACTAAGGAATGGGCCCGGATCTACGGCATAAAAGACCCGGTGATTCCGGAAAATACCGAAATCACCGGGCAGGAACAAGTTTTTACGGAAGCTCATCCAACGGATGAATAAACAGTCCGCTGAGCAGCTTCGGTTCAAACCAGGTAGACTTGGGCGGCATGAGGAGTCCTGCATCGGCCACCGCCAGAAGCTCCTCAATGGAAGTTGGATACATGGAAAATCCCGCCTTCATATCCTGGCTGGTCCGCCTTATTAGCTCCCCAAGGCCCCGGATCCCCCCGATAAAATCGATGCGCTTATCGGTTCTGGGGTCCTGGATTCCCAGAACCGGACCCAGAAGCCAGTCCTGAAGCACCGACACATCCAGTCCCTTCACCGGGTCGCTGCTCAAAATTTCCGGTTTCGCCTTCAGTTTATACCACTGCCCCTCCAGAATCATTCCAAATGTTCCCTTCTCCCCGGGAGCAAATGGCTGTCTGCCCAAAGGCTCCACCTGAAAATGTCCGGCAATCTCCTCCAGAAACTCTTTTGTGCTCCTGCCGTTTAAATCGGACACCACCCGGTTGTAGGGCAGGATTTTCAGCTGGTCCTCCGGGAAAAGGACCGAAAGGAAATAGTTGAACGGCTCACGACCGGTATAGCCTGGGTTCTCCTGTCTGCGCTTTAGTCCCACCTTCACCGCCGAGGCTGCCCTGTGATGCCCATCTGCAATATAAGCAGCCGGAATCCGTTCAAAAGCCTTCTCCATGGCAGCCACCTTCTCTGGCTCGTCCACCCTCCACACACAGTGGCGGACCTGGTCCATGGACGCAAAGGAATAGATGGGCTCGTGATCCCTGCTCCATTCATCCACCATCTGCTGAAGCTCCCTGTTTTTCCGGTAAGCCAGAAAAATGGGACCCGTATGAGCGCCCAGCCGGTCTACATGGCAGATCCGGTCCTGCTCCTTCTCCTCCCGTGTGTTTTCATGTCTGCGGATTACGCCATTCTGATAATCATCCACGCTGCAGCAGGCCGCCACGCCGGTCTGGTCCCTGCCGTCCATAGTCAGGCGGTAAATATAATAACAGGGTGTCCCGTCATATACAAAGGTCCCATCCCGGATCCTCTCCATCAAAAGTTCTTTTGCCTTGTCGTAAACCCGCTCGTCCTGGGAGGACACGCTGTCCGGGAAATGCACATCCGGACGGTCAATATTCAAAAAAGACAGCGGATTCCCTTTTACCGCCTCTCTGGCTTCTTCCCTGCTGTACACATCATAAGGCAGGGCCGCCACCTGACTGGCGGCGGCCCCGTTGGGTCGGTAACAGAAAAATGGTTTTACAATAGCCATCTTGTTCCCTCCTGTTATTTCACTTCTCTTACTCTTAAAATCCCCTTAATCCCTTTCAGCTTCTCGATGGTTTCTGCCGTAGGCCTGGTCTCCAGATCCAGCAGGGTGTAGGCGAACTGTTCCCGGCTCTTGTTGGTCATATCAGAAATATTGACTCCCTGCTCCGCCAGGGTTCCGGTTACCTGTCCGATCATATTGGGAATATTCAGATGAAGGACCGCGATGCGGCTCTGTGCCTGACAGATTCCCATGTCACAGTTGGGATAATTGACGGAGTTCTTGATATTGCCGTTCTCCAGATAATCCGTCAGCTCTTTCACCGCCATCTTGGCGCAGTTGTCCTCCGACTCCTCGGTAGAAGCCCCCAGATGGGGAATTACGATGGTATTCTTCATATGCACGGAGCCGGGGTTGGGGAAGTCGGTCACATACCGTGCCACCTTGCCGCTGTCCAGAGCCTTTGCCAGATCTGCCTCGTTCACCAGCACATCTCTTGCAAAGTTCAGGATGATAACCCCGTCCTTCATCTCATCCAGCTTTTCCTGATCAATCATGCCCTTGGTATCCGGGGTCGCAGGTACATGGATGGTAATATAATCACATTCCTGGTAGATGGTATCCACGCTGGTAATGTGCTTCACATCCCGGTTCAGCATCCAGGCTGCATTGACCGAGATAAAGGGGTCATATCCATAGACCTCCATCCCCAGAGCTGCGGCAGCGTTGGCTACCTCAGCGCCAATCGCTCCCAGGCCGATCACGCCCAGCTTCTTTCCCCGGATCTCGTGGCCGGCAAAGGCTTTTTTGCTCTTCTCCGCGGCCTTGGCAATATCGGGGTTCTCCGCATTCTCCCGGCACCATTCAATTCCTCCGACCACATCACGGGAGGCCAAAAACAGTCCGGCCAGCACCAGCTCCTTCACGCCGTTGGCATTGGCTCCGGGTGTATTAAATACAACTACCCCCGCTTTTGCACAGGCTTCCAGAGGAATATTATTCACACCGGCCCCTGCTCTGGCCACCGCCAGAAGGCTCTCCGGCAGCTCCATCTCATGCATGGAAGCGCTGCGCACCAGAATGCCGTCTGCTTCATTTACATTGTCCGTAATCTGATAGTCCTCCGGCAGGCGGTCCAGACCGCACTTTGCAATCGGATTTAAGCAGTGAATTTTTTTCATAATTTCCTCCTATTTCCCGTTTTTCTTTTCAAACGCATCCATAAAGGCAACCAGCTTCTCCACGCCTTCCATCGGCATGGCGTTGTAGATGCTGGCCCGCATGCCGCCTACGGTCCGGTGGCCCTTCAGGTTCTCAAATCCTGCCTCCTTAGCCTCCTTCACAAACTGGGCATCCAGTTCTTCGTTTCCGGTGACAAAGGGAACGTTCATCAAAGACCGGTCTTCCTTCACCACCGTTCCCTTAAACAGCTTGCTCTGGTCCAGAAAATCGTAGAGGATTTTTGCCTTCTTTTCGTTGTACTCCTTCATGGCTGCAAGGCCGCCTCTTCTCTTCAGCCACTGGAATACCTTTCCGCAGATATAAATGCCATAGGTAGGAGGTGTATTGTACAGGGAACCAGCATCCGCGTGAGTCTTGTAGCGCAGCATGGTAGGCGTTCCCTCCAGCACATCCTCACGGATCAGGTCCTCCCGGATAATGACGATCACAGTTCCTGCAGGTCCCACATTCTTCTGTGCTCCCGCAAAAATCAGGCCGTATTTCGTCACATCCACAGGCTCGGAGAGGAAGCAGGAGGACTGGTCCGCCACCAAGATTTTCCCCTTGGTGTTGGGCAGCTTCCAGAACTTGGTTCCGTAGATGGTATTATTCTCGCAGATATATACATAGTCCGCATCCTCATCAATGGGAAGGTCGGAACAGTCCGGTATGTAACTGAAGGTCTTGTCAGCACTGGAGGCCACTGCATTGGCCGTTCCATAAAGCTTCGCCTCGGAGAATGCCTTCTTAGCCCACTGGCCGGTCACAATGTAATCCGCCACCCTGTGTTTCATCAGGTTCATGGGAACCATGGCAAACTGCTGAGAGGCACCGCCCTGCAAAAACAGTACCTTGTAGTTTTCCGGAATCCCCAGCAAGTCCCTCAAATCCGCTTCCGCCGTATCAATAATAGACTGGAAGGCCTTTGACCGATGGCTCATCTCCATAACGGACATTCCCGTCCCCTTGTAATCCAGCATCTCCTGGGCTGCTTCCTGCAGGACCTCCTCCGGCAGCGTAGCCGGACCTGCTGAAAAGTTGTAAACTCTGCTCATCTTGCTCTCCTCCTTTTTCTTGACCATGCATCTGTCTGGGCACAACACTCCTTCTGCATTACTACATATGCAGAAAGCTTCCCTCCTATGCAGGCAATACCTATCTTAAAAGACCTGCATGAAGGGAAGCTCTCCTGTCACCGCTTCTGTTCCAATATAGAGAAGCCCGTAAGCTTTCTTGAAAATCCAGTGCAGTTCCATAAATGAACAGTTTCATGCTTTAACAGATTATCGCAGGCATGTGTTTTCAGGTATTAAATCCAATCATACCCCATTTTTACTGAATTTTCAAGTCTGTATCGTCAAATGCATCTGCAATTGGCGCTCCGGGGGACACCATGGGGAATACTTTGTCATCACATCCGATCTGGCAGTCGATCACGACCGGTCCCTCTTTCCCCATCGCTTCCTGGAAAATTTTCGCGAATTCTTCTTTTTGCGTCACACGGTAAGCAGTTGCTCCCATGGCCTCGCTGAGCTTTACATAATCCACATTGTCATTTAAAACCGTCTGAGAGTAGCGTTTTCCATAGAACAGTGTCTGCCACTGGCGCACCATTCCCAGCACATGGTTGTTGATGATCACCTCAATGATGTGGATCTTGTAGCGGGCCGCTGTGGCGATCTCGTTCATGTTCATGCGGAAACAGCCGTCTCCCGCAATGTTTACCACCACCCGGTCCGGATTTCCCAACTTCGTGCCGATGGATGCACCAAGTCCGAATCCCATGGTGCCCAGGCCGCCGGAGGTGATAAAGGTTCTGGGGCTGCGGAAGTTGTAATACTGGGCCGCCCACATCTGGTGCTGTCCCACCTCGGTGACAATGATGGCATCGTCCGGTGTCAGCTCATCAATCGTCTGGATGATATAAGGCCCTGTGAGAAGGCGCTTGTCATAGCGCAGAGGATACATATCCTTCATCCGTTCAATATGGGCAATCCACTCATCATGATTGACCGGGTCCAGGCGGGCATTCAGCTTGCGCAGAATCGTCTTGGCATCCCCCACAATGCTGGCGGCTACCCGGATATTCTTGTTAATCTCCGCCCGGTCCACATCGATCTGGATAATCCTGGCGTTCTTGGCAAACTTGGAAGCATTGCCAATCACACGGTCGGAGAAACGGGCTCCCACTACAATCAGCAGGTCGCACTCGGTGATGCCGAAGTTGGAGGTCTTGGTTCCATGCATTCCAACCATACCGGTGTACAGCTCGTCCTTGCCGTCAAAGGCTCCTTTTCCCATCAGGCTGTCCGCCACCGGTGCCTGAATCTTGTGGGCAAATGCCTTCAGCTCATCGGAGGCTCCGGCGATCACCGCTCCGCCTCCCACAAAGATAAAGGGCTTTCTGGCATTGCGGATCATCTCCAGTGCCCGGTCCATATCCTCCTCGGTGATGGTATCCGTCTGGCGCACGATCTCAGCAGGAGCCTGGTACTCATAGTCACACTGAGCTTCTGTCACATCCTTGGTAATATCGATCAGAACAGGGCCCGGCCGTCCGGTCTGGGCGATGGTAAACGCTCTGCGCATCACCTGGGCCAGCCTGTTCACATCCTTGACGATAAAGTTGTACTTGGTAATGGGCATGGTAACACCCGTAATGTCAATCTCCTGGAAGCTGTCCTTCCCCAGAAGCTTGGTCCCCACGTTGCAGGTGATGGCAACCACCGGCACGGAGTCCATGTAGGCTGTGGCGATTCCCGTTACCAGGTTGGTAGCGCCGGGGCCGGAAGTGGCCAGGCACACGCCCACCTTTCCGGTGGACCTGGCGTAACCGTCCGCCGCGTGAGCGGCCCCCTGCTCGTGGGAAGTCAGAATATGGGTAATTTCATCCTGATGCTTATAAAGGGCATCGTATATATTTAAAATCGCACCGCCCGGATAGCCGAACACCGTATCAACGCCCTGCTCTCTCAGGCACTGGATCACAATTTCTGCTCCTGTTATTTTTGACATGTAGTATGCACTCCTTTTTCTTAAATACTTCCGTCCTCTACTTCACTTCCAGCACTGCGCCCCGGTCTGCGCTGGTCACCAGGGAAGCGTACCGTGCCAGATAGCCGGTGGTCACCTGAGGAGTGGGCGCCTGCCATTTGGCCTTTCTGGCTGCCAGCTCTTCATCGGAGACTTTCAGCTCCAGCTTGTGATTGTCAATATCGATGGAAATGAGATCTCCCTCTTCCACCAGGGCAATGGGTCCGCCCACCTGTGCTTCCGGTGAAACATGGCCGATGGAAGCGCCTCTGGATGCTCCGGAAAATCTTCCGTCGGTGATCAGCGCTACGGTAGAGCCCAGTCCCATACCAGCAATAGCGGAAGTGGGATTTAACATCTCTCTCATGCCGGGACCTCCTTTTGGTCCCTCGTAGCGGATCACCACCACATCTCCTGCCACAATCTTTCCGCCCTTGATCGCAGCGATGGCGTCTTCCTCGCAGTTAAAGACTCTGGCCGGCCCTTCGTGCTTTAACATCTCAGGCGCTACGGCAGCGCGCTTTACCACAGCAGAATCGGGAGCCAGGTTTCCTCTGAGGATGGCGATTCCGCCGGTTTGGCTGTAAGGATTGTCGATGGGCCGGATCACCTCCGGGTTTAAGTTGACACAGTTCTTGATATTCTCGCCCACCGTCTTTCCGGTGACGGTCATGCAGTCCAGATTCAACAGTCCCTTCTTGCTGATCTCGTTCATCACCGCATAGATTCCGCCGGCCTCGTTCAGGTCTTCAATATAAGTGGGACCAGCCGGTGCCAGGTGACAGAGATTGGGGGTTCTGGCACTGATTTCATTGGCAATATCCACATTCAGCTCCACCCCTGCCTCATGGGCAATCGCGGGAAGATGAAGCATGCTGTTGGTGGAACAGCCCAGGGCCATATCCATGGTCAGGGCATTGATAAAGGCTTCCTTTGTCATAATATCTCTGGGGCGGATATTTTTTCGGTACATCTCCATTACCTGCATGCCCGCATGCTTTGCCAGCTTGATGCGCTCGGAGTATACGGCAGGAATCGTTCCGTTGCCCTTGAGTCCCATTCCCAGGACCTCGGTCAGGCAGTTCATGCTGTTGGCGGTATACATGCCGGAGCAGGAACCGCAGGTGGGACATGCCTTTGCCTCAAACTCCTCCACATCCTCCAAGGACATGGTGCCGGCTGCGTAGGAGCCCACAGCCTCAAACATACTGGAAAGGCTGGTCTTATGTCCTTTCACATGACCGGCCAGCATAGGGCCGCCGCTTACAAATACAGTCGGAACATTGATTCTGGCTGCTGCCATCAACAGCCCCGGCACATTTTTGTCGCAGTTGGGCACCATCACCAGGGCATCAAACTGATGCGCAATCGCCATGCATTCCGTAGAGTCGGCGATCAGATCTCTGGTTACCAGGGAATATTTCATACCGATATGTCCCATGGCAATGCCGTCGCAGACTGCAATCGCAGGAAATACCACCGGAGTTCCTCCAGCCATGGCTACGCCCAGCTTAACGGCTTCCACAATTTTATCCAGGTTCATATGACCCGGCACAATCTCATTATAGGAACTGACGATTCCTACCAGGGGCTTCTTCATCTCCTCCTGTGTCATTCCCAGAGCATTAAAAAGGGACCTGTGCGGTGCCTGCTGCATACCGGTTTTAACTGCATCACTCTTCATTTCAATTCCTCCTGTCTATTTGTTCAAAATGGCCCCGACCTGCTCCTGCGCTGTTTGGGCCTCCGTATTTTTCCCACTTCTCTTACATCTGCTTCACAATCCGCTCCGCAATCTTATCTCCCATTTCCGTCGTCCCGATGCGGGTGCATCCCTCAGACATAATATCCACTGTGCGGTATCCTTCTCTCAATACCTGCTGCACGGCAGCCTCTACTGCATCGGCCTCCTGGTCCAGGTCAAAGGAATAGCGCAGCATCATCGCCGCCGAGAGAATGGTGGCAATGGGATTTGCCAGATCCTTCCCCGCAATATCCGGGGCTGAACCATGGCTTGGCTCATAAAGGCCGAACTTGGATTCATTTAAGCTGGCGGAAGAGAGCATCCCGATGGAACCTGTAATCATGCTGGCCTCATCGGAGAGAATGTCGCCGAACATGTTCTCTGTCAAGACCACATCAAACTGCCCCGGATCCATCACAAGCTGCATGGCGCAGTTGTCTACCAGCATATGAGAAAGCTCCACCTCGGGATAATCTCTGGCTACCTCCTCCACTACCTTTCTCCAGAGGCGGGAAGAATCCAGCACATTCGCCTTGTCCACGCTGGTTACCTTCTTTCTGCGCTTCATGGCGATGTCAAAAGCCCGGACCGCTACCCGGCGAATCTCATTCTCGCTGTAGGTCAGGGTATCTGTGGCGGTGGTCACCCCGTCCACCTCCTCCGTCCAGCGCTTTCCGAAATAGATTCCTCCGGTCAGCTCACGCATGATCAGAAGGTCAAATCCATCACCGATAATCTCATCCTTCAGCGGACAGGCCCCTGCCAGCTCTTTGTAAAGATAAGCCGGACGCATATTCGCAAACAATCCCAGTTCTTTGCGGATCTTCAGCAGCCCTGCCTCCGGACGGAGATTGGGGGCAATGTCGTACCAGCGGGAATTGCCCACGTTTCCCCCTACAGCTCCCAGAAGGACCGCATCGGCGCTTTTAGCCGTTTCAAGAGCTTCATCCGTTAAGGGAACCCCATATTCATCAATGGAGCAGCCTCCCATCAGGATCTTTTTGTACTGAAAGCTGTGGCCGTAAACCTCTGCCACCTTGTTCAGCACCTTCACAGCCTCTCTCACGATTTCCGGACCAATTCCATCCCCCGGAATCAGGGTTACATTATATTCCATTTTCATAATCTCCCTCGTTTATTATTCTTTTGAGTTATAATATAAGTACAAAGTACAGCTTCTTTCAATCATAACTTATTTACAGGGGGATTTCAACTGTTTCGGGGATTTTTTTCATTATGGCCGTATAATAGTTTGGAATTGAATATATGAATTGAGGTTATAGAAAATCAACGATATGTTACGCTATTAGATTGAAAAATGCGGAAAAACCTCCATCACAACTCTCAGCTTTTCCGCATTTTCTAAAATACTATTCCATTTTTACCTGAAGGATTCCCTTCATGAGCGTATTGGCAGTTCTTAAAACCGTACCTCGGATTACTGCATCTTCCTGCACCTCAATCTGAACTTCCGTACATCCCCCTGCATGGCCCAGAATAATTCCCGTCTGTTCTGGGGTGCTAAGTGGCCTGGCTAAATCGAAAGCCACCGTACCAGGAATACGTGCTGCGGCAGCAGTAGCAATTGCTGCCGCAATCGGATATGCTCGATGAAGAGATGTTATAAAAGACCTGCAGCAGAGATCCATTTCTTCTGCCCGAACTGCGTTTCCATCTAAATCCTGATAATTCTGAGGCTCTGAAACGATTCCGACAAAAGGCATATATGTAGATGATGTGTCTGCATCTTCCCAGCATTCCACTAGCCCAAAAGCCTGTGCAGCCATACCTCGTATCCGTCGAACCAACCGAACAAAATCTGCTTTACGATTCAGTTCTTTCAACTCTGTCCCCTTCAACCCTGCATCTTCTGCGCGAAAGATCACCACTGGATTAGCACAGTCAATTAATGTAACTGGAAATACTCCATATCCTGGAATTTCGAAGTAGTCCGTCCGGTTTCCTGTGGGAAACAATTTTCCTGTCAACCCGCCTCCTGGATTTTCAAAAGTAAGCCAAATCGGAGAGCCGCTGCCCGGGACACCATGAATTACCGCATCCCCTTCCTCACAGCTTTTTCCATCCCTTACCTGGACTCGACTTGTAATAATCCGCTGTGTATTCGTATTATAGATACGGATAATGGTTTCCGGTTCTACTGCCTCTACAAGCCCCTCATTAATTGCAAACGGTCCTACTGCAGAAGACATATTTCCGCAGTTTCCCCGGTTGTCCACATAGTCGTTTTCCCCATCCACCTGAAAAAAATTATAATCCACATCTGCGTCCGGCCCCTGATGCGGCGAAATCACTGCAACTTTATGGGTAGGGAAATCTTGGCCCATGGCGGAAAGCCCCGCCGCAGTCCTCCTTACTCCCAGAGCCCTCTTAAACAACTCTGGCCACAGTGTCCGTTCTTCCGGCAAATCCTTCTCGTGAAAGAACAATGCCCGGCTGGTTCCTCCCCGAATATAAGTACACGGTATACTATAATACATATGTTCTATAATCTCCTGTGCAGGGCGGTCCGGCACAAATATGCACAACTCCCGCCTCAAAATCTACTATCTCATTAGAAACCGTAATGCTTCTCATAAACAGGGGCTGTGTAGGAATCGGAGGATGACGGCACAGAGACTGCGGATAGTTTTTATGGTCCGCCATACAGCACTTAATGTAATCTACATCTATCTCTCCATACTTTTCCATTAGAAGTTCTCTCAGCCTTTCATCTCTCGGTGAGCGCTGCAAGGCATGAATTTGAGGCTGTACAATAAAATGATTGGCATGGGTCACGATTCCTTTCTCCGGATAGATTAGATCCGTCCCTTTCGGATATACTTCAAAATCAATAGCCTGCTTTTCATGATATCCTGCAGCCATCATATTACAAGAAACGGCTCTTGGAAATTCGCAGATAAAATCTTTTACCTTATCCAGCTTATCAAACTTCAGAGCTTCTCGTCTTGCAAAAGTCGTAGGGATTCCTACATCCCAGGCATCGTAAATTGACTGAAGGTTATTGCTTACCATAGCGATGCCATGACTATTATAACCACTCCTTATCACCTGTCCAGCTTCTGTAAGACCCACAATCCGCGTTCCATCCGGCTGTGTAATATGCAGAATCATAATATGATCCATAATTCCTGCCCGGTAATCCCAGTTTTTAATCAGATACATTTTCCCATCCTTCGCCGCTTCAGGAAGTACCGCTGCAGTGGTGCACTCGTTCTTCTTAGGAAATTTTGTAATCTCATAACGGCAGTTTACAATCATAATATCTGCCAGAGAAAATCCAGATCCTTCTGCAATTCCTTCCACCTCTTCCATTACTTCCGGAATTTCCCGGCGTGTAATATCTACAAATGACAGTGCAAATTTCTGCATTTCCTCCCAGGAACGGTCTGAGCTTAAAGCAAAAACCTGTTTATAATCACTGATAGAATGGGCAATTAATTCTCTAGCCTGACGCCCATAATCCTTTCCAATCTCAAAATATGTATCGCCTGATATTTTAATAAAGGGATAATGTAACATATTTGACTCCTTTCGTGTGTTTATAAATAATATGGAATATATTCCCCTTCACATGGTGGTCCCGAACAGATATATGCCATATTTTCTTCAAAATCCACAATCATAGAAGCTACTGTAATGCCATCGGCAATATATGTCCGCTCATCTCCCTCAAAAGTAGGATGGCTGCAGATTGCTTTTGGCCAGTATTTATGATCCTTCATGCATTCCATGATAAAGGGAATGGTAATATCTCCCCTCTTTGCGGCTAAAAGCTCCAGCAGCCGTTTATCTCTTACCTTAGCCCGCTTAGGGAAGGCATCCGCATCCGGATCCACCACAAAGTGATTGGCGTGGGTCAGGATTCCTCCCTCGGAATAAACCTGATCCATCTTGTCTGGCTGTACCTCAAAGTCCAGCACCTGTCCCTTCTTTCCCACCAGCATAATATTGTTGGAAACGCAGCGCCTGAAATTTCGCACCAGGTCTGCAGCCTCCTCAAAGCTTTTGCTTGCCAGCACGCGACGTCGCAGGAAAGTCACCGGAAGGCCTGGGCCGTAGTGATCGTAAATGGACTGGAGGCCGTTGTTGACAATCGCCACTCCGGCGGAATTAAAGCCCTCTCTGGGCATCTGCCCGGCTTCCGCCCATCCCACCATCGAATATTCCTTCGTGCGAATCCGAAGCAGAACGATATGGTTCATAACTGCCTGATGGAAATCCCAGTTTTTCACCGCATAGGTCTTTCCACCTTTGGAGGCCTCCGGAAGAATAGCCGCCGTGGTGCACTCTTCCGGTTTTGGAAGCTTGCTGATCTCATAGCGGCAGTTTACCGCCATAATTTCTCCCAATTGTCTTCCGGCTCCTGCGGCAAGTCCCTTAGCTTCCTCCAGCATCTCCGGCATCATCCGCTCAATCTCCGGCAGAAAGCCCATAGCGTACTCCATAGCCTTCTCCCAGGCAAAGCCCTGTTTAGCAAATGATTTTTTATAATATTCGATGCAGGTCTCCACACGTTCCGCAGCCTGTTTTCCATACTGAAGGCCGCGCTCATAGGGAGTTTCCCCATCAATCTCAATCAGCGGATAGGGTTCCATATATCTCCTTTCTTTTGCCCGGAATGATTCCTGATCCCAGGCAGCTGCGCTTATTTCTCATGCAGACGGCAAGCTACGAAGTGTCCCTTGGAAATCTCCTGCAACTTCAGGCCGTCCTCCCGGCATTTGGCCGTGGCGTAAGGACAGCGGTCAGCAAACCGGCATCCCGGCTTGGGATTGATAGGGGAGGTCACCTCGCCCTTGATAATCTCAAGCTTCTTGCGGTACTTCAGGGAAGCGATAGGGATAGCATTCAGCAGTGCCTGGGTATAGGGATGCTCCGGATGGTCGAAAAGCTCCTGGGTGGGGGCGAGCTCCACGCACTGCCCCAGATACATTACCGCGATATTGCTGCTGATATGCTTGATTACGCTTAAATTATGGGTTACAAACATGTAGGTCAGCCCCATATTGTCCTGCAGATCCATCATCAGGTTTAAAATCTGGGCCTGGATGGACACATCCAGAGCAGATACCGGCTCATCGCAGACGATAAACTCCGGCGCCACGGAAAGGGCCCGAGCGATTCCGATTCTTTGCCGCCGTCCGCCGTCCAGCTCGTGGGGATAAGAGTTGATAAAACGCTCCGCCAGTCCCACCGTCTCCATCAGCCGGAAAACACGGTCCAGCCGCTCTTTCTTATCGGTGCAGTACTTAGTGGTAATCATGGGCTCCGCGATAATCTCGCTGACCGACATTCTGGGGTTTAAGGAGGTAAAGGGATCCTGGAAGATGATCTGCATCTTCTTTCGCATCTCCTTCATCTGCTTTGCCGAATACTTTACGATGTCCTCCCCGTTGTAGAGCACCTGTCCAGAGGTGGGCTCGATCAGGCGCAGGATGGTTCTTCCTAAAGTAGACTTTCCGCAGCCGCTCTCTCCTACCACGCCCAGGGTCTGTCCCTTCTCGATGGAGAGATTCACATGGTCAACGGCATGAAGAGGGCCCCGCTTCGTACTAAAATATTTTACCAAATCAACTGTCTTAATTAAAGGCGTACCCATTTACTGTCCCTCCTCCTTGGTCTTTCCCTCCTGCGAATAGAGGAAGCATTTTATCTTGTGCCCGTTCAGATCCGCCACCTCTGGGGATTTCTTATGGCAAATCTCCATAGCGTGGGGGCACCGGTCCGCGAAGCGGCAGCCCGGAAGGGGCTTTGTGGGATCCGGCATCAGCCCGTCGATAGGAGTCAGCCGCTTGGCCGTGCTGGTAATATCCGGTATGGAGCCGAAAAGCCCCACCGTATAGGGGTGGTGCTTGTCCCCCTCGTAGATATCCTCAATCTTTCCATACTCCACGATTTCACCTGCATAGATGATGGCCACGCTGCTGCAGATCTGGGCCACAACTCCCAGGTCGTGGGTGATCATGATCATCGCCGTGTTCAGCCGCTGCTTCAGATCGTCCATCATCTTTAACACCTGGGCCTGGATGGTTACATCCAGCGCTGTGGTAGGTTCATCAGCCAGCAAAAGGCGCGGGTTGCAGGACAGGGCGATGGCAATAACGATTCGCTGGCGCATGCCTCCCGAGAACTGGTGGGGGTACTCTGTCTTGCGTTCCGCCGGTATACCAACCAGTTCCATCATCTCGTCTACCTTCTTCTCCACGTCCTCATGCTTCATGCCATGGTTGTGGAGTTCGATCACCTCCGCAATCTGGTTGCCCACGGTGTGCAGCGGGTTCAAGGCGCTCATGGGATCCGCAAAGATCATGGAAATATCATTGCCCCTTAGGGCCCGCATCTCGGCCTCTTTCATGTGGACAATATCTTTTCCATCAAAGTGAATCTCCCCGTCTGTAATAAACCCTGTCTGTTCCGGCAGAAGCTTTAAAATGCTGAGGGCAATGGTGGTCTTTCCTGCTCCTGTCTCCCCAACTAAGCCCAGGGTTTCTCCTTTATCCAGATGCAGGTTGATGCCGTTTAATGCGTATACATCGTCTTCATCTGTCTTATACATCACATGAAGATTCTTGATTTCAAGCAATCTCTCTGACATTTCTCTTCCTCCTTCTTCCCTGTAGTTAGTTTCTCAGTCTGGGATCCATAGCGTCCCGCAGGCCATCGCCTGCCAATGTCAGGGACATAACGGACATCACAACCGCAAATCCGGGGAACAGGGACAGGTAGGGATAGTAGCGCATCTGAGTCTTAGCAAAGGACAGCATGCCGCCCCATTCGGGAGTAGGCTCGGAAACACCCAGTCCGACAAAGCTCAAGGACGCTACGGTGATAACAGAACGGGCTACGGTCTGGGTGACCTGCACCAGCACTGGTCCCAAGGCGTTGGGGATAATATGCCGCAGGATAATGCGGGCGTCGCTGGTGCCGCAGGCCCGACAGGCTTCGATGTATTCCTGGCCCTTTACGCTCATCACCGATGAGCGGACAATACGGGCCATACGGGCGATCTGGGAAACGCCCATGGCCACAATCAAATTAAAGAGGCTGCTGCCCAGAGCGGAAATGATGGTAATCGCAAGAAGGGTGCTGGGAATGGCCATCAGCACATCCATTAAGCGCATGAGCACCTCATCTACCTTTCCGCCGTAGTAAGCGGCTGTAGCTCCGATCAGCCCTCCAAAGATCAAGGAAACCATAACCGTAGCGATTCCCACGAACATAGAAATACGTCCACCGTAAACCACACGGGTAAAATAATCCCGGCCATACTGATCGGTTCCGAAAATATGCTGGGCACTGGGAGACTGGTAAGCGTTGGCAATGTCCATGGTCATGGCCCCCTGCTCATAATCCAGCCACAAATCAGCGCTCAAAACAATCGCGGCCATGAGCAAAAATACGATCAAGCCGCCCAGGGCCATCTTATTTTTCTTAAAGCGGATCCATATGGTTTTCCACTGGCTCTTCTTTCTGGAAACGCTGTAGGAACTTTTTACTGTAGTCGTAGATGCGCTCATGCTTTTTTCACCTGCCTTTTCACGGATGTAAATTCAGACGCAAGCCTGGGATCAATGTAAGTATAAATAATATCCACCAGCAGATTGACCAAGCTGGCGAAGATAGCGGTTGCCATAACGGCTCCCATTACCACCGGGGTATCCTTCTCGCGGATGGCATTGATCATCAACTGCCCTAAGCCAGGGATGGTAAACACCTGCTCCAGCACGATGGAGCCTCCCAAAGCGAAACCAAAGTTTACACCTATGATCGTTACAACCGGAAGCAGGGCATTTCGCAGGGCATGGCCGTAAATCACGCGGCGCTCCGTCGCTCCCTTGGCCCTGGCGGTCCGGATGTAGTCCTGACGGATTACCTCCAGCATCGTTGTTCTTGTCATACGCATAAGGGATGCGGTCGTGGAAGAAGCCGAGGCAATCACCGGCAGAATGTAGTGCTTCGGAGAAGATAAGCCCATCATCGGCAGCCAGCCCAATTTGATGCAGAAGATCATCATCAGAAGCATGGCCAGGAAAAAAGCGGGCATAGAAGTAACCGTTAAGGAAATAGCCAGCGTTAAGTTATCTGTCAGGGAGTAGCGCTTCACCGCCGATAAGATACCGATTGGAAGCCCGATAATCACCGCCACGCAGATGCTGAGGGTGGCAAGGCTTAAAGTATAGGGCATACGGGTTAAGATTTCCTGGAACACCGGAAGGCCGGAAGTATAGCTCTCACCTAGGTCTCCGTGAAGGGCATCCACAATATAGCGTACAAAACGAACAAAGAAAGGATCATTTAACCCCATCTCCTCGCGCAGGGCCTCCTGGGCCTCAATAGGCGCTCCCTCTCCCAGAATCATCATCACCGGGTCTCCGGGAGTCAGCTCCATAATCGCATAAATAATAAAGACCACACCGATAATAACCGGGATCATCATCAGCAGCCTTTTTCCTATGTATTTTAGCATAAGACTCCTTTCTACATGCTCTGACGGCCTACCCTTCCAGTTTCAGTGAAACAGAAAGCCGGGCGTCCGGCTGACGCCCGGCAAACCGTCGGATGTTATTTTGCTGTCATATTCCGTATTATTCTACCAGATAAGCATTTGCCCAAACGTTTCTCTCCAATGGATGGAAGGTCCAGCCACGGACTTTACTGTTGATTATAATGGGATTAGTTCCGGTATACAGCGGGATTACGGGCACATCTTCCTTGATCATCTCGTAGCACTGACGGAAGATCTCGTTTCTCTTCTCAGGATCCGTCTCCGTAGCGGACTGTTCCACCAAAGCATCAAACTCAGGATTCTGGTATCCGGAGTAGTTATTTCCTCCGCCCAACATATCGGTGGTCAGACGGCGGCGAAGAAGGTACTCTGCATCGTTAACTACATGGTTGGTCATACGCAGGGAAGCTACAAAATCGCGGTTTCCAGATACGGTGTCAATCCATACGGAACGTTGGAGTTTCTCAAATGTTACGTTGATTCCCACCTGGGCCAGCTGAGCCTGCATTACCTCCGCAGGAGCCATATAGGTATCGGAGCTGTCCTGGGTAAATACGATATCGATGCCATCGGGATATCCTGCTGCCGCCAGGCACTCCCTAGCCTTGTCCAGATCTTGCTCATACCACTCGAAATCCGGCAGATATCCGGTACATCCGGTAGCGCACCAGCAGTTATCTACTGTTCCATATCCATCTGCGCCGCCCTGGAGGATTTCCTCCCGGTTGATGGCGTAGGCCACTGCTTTTCTCAGGTTGACATCGGTAAAGGGACCATCAGTAGTATTGAAGGTAATATCATACAGGCCGAATCCTCTATCGTCCAACTTATACTGCAGGTTTGGAAGCTCCATCAGATGGGGGATATCGGATTTTGCCAGTCCATAATAGTAATCGATCTCACCGGACTCCAGGGCCATAGCGCCTGCGGATGCATCGGTAATGATGGTCCAGTTGATGTACTTCATCTTGGGCTGTCCCCGGTAGTAATCATCGAAACGCTCAAATTCCAGCTTGTTGCCACTCTGCCAGCTCTTGAGCTTGTAAGCACCGCAACCTACAGGCTCGCGTCCGAAGTCGCGTCCGGCGGCTTCACATTCTTCTACCGCTCTCTGGCTTACAATGGCGTAGGCCGGATTGGTCATGATCTCAAGGAAAGGAGCGTAAGCGTATTTCAGAACCGCCTTTACCTGATTGTCCCCTGCTTTTTCAAAATGGTCGATACAGGTATTGGTCTGGGCTGTAAAGGCAGAGGCAATTGCCCGATTCAGTGAAAATACCACATCGTCTACTGTCATCGTATCACCGTTGTGGAATTTGATTCCATCCCGAATGGTAAAGGTATACTCAAGGCCATCGTCACTGATTTCCCAGTCGGTTGCCACGGCCCCCTCGTACTCCTGAGTCTCCCAATTAAAATACAGCAACGGATCAGACACGTTATACATAAACATCCAAGTTACCAGATCCTTTGTCTGGGCTGGATCCAGGGATGTAGGCTCCGACTTGCTCGCCATATTCAGGGTATCACGACTGCTGAGCTTCTCCTCCCCTGGTGCTGCGGTTTCCCCGCTCTCGCTTGCGCCTCCCGACGCTGGCTCTGAAGAGCCACCACACGCCGCCATGGAGGCTGCCATGGCGATTGCCAGAAACATAGCCAAGATTTTTTTCTTTTTCATTCGCGTTCCCTCTCTTTCTTTCTATGCATCAATCCCCCGTCCATTAAAGACAGTGGCGATTTTCCATAACTAAACAGCGTTTATAAATAACAAAAACTTTGTAATATTTTTCTATTATTTTTGTAAATTTGGCTTTTTTATAGTATAATAAATGAAAGTTATTATGTCTAATAATAATTGTGGCATATTTTTAATAACCTTAATGTTATAGGGGGGTATTATATGGAATCTATCACTTACGAATATGTGATCACCGTAGCCCGGCATTTGAATATTTCAAAAGCCGCCCAGGAGCTTTGCATCACCCAGCCAGCTCTTACAAAATTTATCAATCGATTGGAAAAAAAGATGGGGGCCAAGCTCTTTGACCGAACCACGATGCCTATTTCTATCACGCCTGCGGGAAGAAAATTTATCGAGAACGCCCGTCAGATTTTAGATATTGAACACAAGATGCAGCTGGAGTTAAGCACTATCTCCAGCGCCGCCAGAGGCACTGTAACCGTAGGAATGAATACGGAGTTCTGCAGCCAAACCCTGCCTTATGTGCTGCCAGAGTTTTGCTTCCGCTATCCGGAGATTGAATTTAAGATCAGAGAAGGGAACAACCTAACGCTTTTTCAGGAACTAGAGGCCGGCCATGTGGATCTGGTGTACGCCTCCTATAGCGGCGCAACGCCCAACTTTAACTATGACTTTATCTACAACGACTCCCTGCTGTTAGCCGTACCGGTGGAGCATCCCCTGGTGCGGAACCTGAATCTGGCCAACAACTCTCCCATTACGCCCTACTACTTAAACCCCGCCCGCATCAAAAACTGCGACTTTATCGTGCTGGTTCCAGAGCAGGGCATGGGGATGATAGCCCGAAACCTGTTTCACAAGTACCACATTAACCCCAACATTGTAGTAGAGCTCCCTAAAAATGAAACCGCCCTGCGGCTGGCCTCCACCGGCATGGGCATGGTCTTCACCCCGGTACGCACGCCCCTGCGCATCGGTCTAATTAAGCCCATGGCCTACTTCTCCATTGAAAACCCCATTACCACCCGCAGCAGGGGAGTTTACTATTCCAAATATTTCCCCCTATCCGAGGCGGCCAAATGCTTTATCCAAGTCTTCAACGACGTTTTTGAACGAGAGGCCATCATCCGGCCTCCAGTCTGTCAACTGCTCTTCGCACCGGAGATTGCATAAAAATAACTTTGACTCTTCACCATCCTATCCCCCATTCAGGGGGAAGGAGTGGGGCTTTTTGTGCTATTTTCCTGCATAACAGTCTTATGAATATTTTACAGAAAATTTTTAAAAACCATTTTGAAGAAATGATCAACTGCGGCGATTCTTCTTTTGGCGGGCTAATTTTCCGTCTTCGTTTCTATTTTAACTTTTACCTTCTAAAATCAGCACCCTCTTTCCTATAAAGTAAAAAAGGGCTTCATAGCTTTTGGCGTCATGAAGTCCTTTCTGATTTCTATCTAAATTTTTTCCTCAGATTTCCCTCACCATACAATACTGCTTCAGCCCAAAATGCTTCTCCAGCACCCCGAAAATCTTAAAACCGTAGTGCTCGTACATGGGTACATTGTGGGGGTTGTGCGTTTCCAGAGAAAGCATCAGTCCGTGTTCCTGGGCATATTGGATCACCTGGCTCATCAGGATATGCGTCAGGCCATGATGCTGCATAGCCGGAAGGACCGCCAGATAAATAATGTGGATCCGCCTGGTCTGATGAAGCTGGCTGGTCCACCTGGAATTCAGGTAATCCCTTCCCAAAACGAAATTCCACAAGGTTTTCAGGGAAAGGTCCTCCCGAATCAGGTACTGGTCCGTCTGGATCTGTGCCCAGGCTTCGGTCAGATACCGTTTCAGCGGGTCAAAGCTCTCCGTACCGTCAGAAACCACCAGAAGGGAATTCATATCCGGGCTGTCGGAGAAAATCTCACAGGTTTCATAAAACTCCGTCAGATCACACTGGAACAGCTCCGGAAGCAGGCGCTTTCTCGTCTCTTCATCCGGGATCAGCTTGCAGTACAGCGGGTCCCTGGCAAAACACTGGGTTAAAAGTTCCTCCAATCTGGGCAGGTCCTCCCGGCGGACCCGGTATAATCTGTCACTTTCCATCGGCCCCTATCTCCTCACTCCGGGCTGTTTCGCGGCACTCCTCTAAAAGCAGCCCGATTTTTTTTGTTGCTTCTGTCATGTAGCGCAAATCGTCCCGGTAACATGCAGCCTGATTTTGGGCCACAGCGCTCAGCTCCTGGATTTGCGCCTCATTTTTGCGGTCTTCCCCGCCCTCAGCCCGGCGCTTCAGTTCTTCCACCAGGCGGAACAGATTTTCGTGGTGCACGATCCGGCCTGCTCCCCATTTCAGACGGTCTGCCGGCTGCTCCAGCACATACCGGGTAAAGTAATCAAATACCTCCCGGTCAAACTCAAATGCATAGCGGTTGTTGTCGATGCTGTAAACATGCTCCAGGCACTGCCGTACTTTGCCTTCCTTCAGGCAGTCCAGGGCCTGGTAAACGGCCTCCAGATTGCGTTTCACTGCCTGCTGGGGAAACAGCACCTCATCATGCCAGTTCAGCCGCACAAAATAATCCTGCTCTTTGTAAAAAGCATAGAGCAGCTTCTCCTGAAGAGGCTCACAGGCCGCAAAGAGGCGGTCCGCCTCCTCCTGCCGGCCTTCCTCCAGCATTTTCCCGTACCGGAGATTAATCTCGCAGATCCGGTTATAGAGGTCCCGTCCCAATGCCTCCCCTTTTGCAGCCTCTGCCAGAAGTTCCCTTCCATCTGCATTTGCCCTCTTCCACAGACGGCCATCTTCGCTGTCCCCCACAGCCCGGAAGAGTCTGGAAAAATCCAGGGGAACCACTACCAGGCGGTCCAAAGCCAGGACCAGGCGGCCGTAAAATTCATGGTGGAAACGGTAGACCCCCTCATCGTAGAATTCCTCATTGTCAAATTGAGAGTGATAGTGGGTTTCCATAAATTCTCCTGAAGCAAAGTCATTCACCATGGACGGGATTCCTCCGATGGCCATGGAAAAATCATCGGACCAGGTCTCAATGGGACACAAGACCTCAATTCCTTCCGGATAAACCGTCTCATCCGGTGAAATACCGGAGGCGAAGTCTTTCAAAAAAGCTTCATATTCGTAGGTGCAGCGCACTCCGTCCTTTTTCCCATGTGCAAAGGCAGGCAGCTCAAAATTCAAATCTGCGATCACCTGTCCCCTCCACTGGGGTCTGGCGGTAAAAATCTCTTCATAAGCTCCGGTAGACCAATCGTACTTGGAATTGATCACTCCCCATTCCTCCGCCGCCATGGCGCAGAAGATCAGATTATATTTTGGCTCATATCCGCTCTTTACCAACGCCCTGGCGATTCCAAACATCATGGACACTGCTGTGTTATCGTCCTGGAATCCGGAAAAATAGGAATCATAATGGGCTGACAGCAGAATACTCTTGCTGGTATTTCTTCCGGGAATCCGGCCCACAATATTATAGGACTGTCCTTTCTCCCTCACCCGGGAGCTGGCATCAAAGGAAACGGAAATTTCCCCCTCTTCCATCTCCTCCTTCAGCACCTGTGCATCCGCTCTGGAGATAGAAAATGCAGGCGCATCTGCCGGTCCCGCAATATCCTGGGCATTAAGCGCCTCATCGTCCACCTCTCCGTACCCCTGGTCCTGAACTGCGATCAGAGCAGCCGCTCCTTTCCGCTTTGCCTGATAAACCGGAAAATTAATCCACCACTCATCCCTCTGATTGATGTCCACCAGCACCAGCTTGCCCCTGACATCCAGCCCCTCATAATCCCGTGCCGTCCCCTTTCCCGCGTAAACCACAGAATAGGTTTTCGGTCCCCTGGTATCAAACTGAGTCTGATAAGCTCCCAGCTGTAATCTGCGCTCTCTTCCCTGCCGGTCCTGAAACGAGAGGACCGCGTGATGGAAGTCCCACACATCCACTTCTACCTGGTCCTTGACCACATCCGAAAGGCCGATGTTTCTCATCTCACGGGCCAGCATCTCGCCTGTCTCAAACTCCGCCTCCGAACCGGCCGTACGAAAGCCCAGAACCGGATTGGTCCTAGGCTTCTCCATTTTTTTCGCCAGTTGATAGGAATAGGCCACATCCAGGGCCTTTAAAAACGCTTCTTCCTCTTTCAACACTGTTATCACCTCTGTAAAAATTTATGTAACGGTTCGGGGCGGCGGGAAAACTACTGTACGATCATCGCTCCATCCGCCCCCAGCCAATAGCCGTCCTCCGTGATGCAGTTGCTCAGCATATAACCTTTCTCCGTACAGTAATACCACCGGTCCTCCCAGAGAAACCACCCGGTTTTCATGTACCCTTCCGAGTCGAAACAATACCACTTTCCCTGGATCTCCTCCCAGCAGTCTGCCGGATAGGTTCCGTCTCCCCGGTCATACCACCAGCGTCCGTCTGCTTCCTGTCTCCAGACAGCCTGGATCACCTGACCGTCCGCCTCCGTCACCGGACGCCCCTGGAATCCCGCTGCCATAGCGGGATCTACCTGGAGTTCTCCTGAGCGGACCCAGTCCCCCTTTATTTCCGGATCTGCCTGGTTCACCGGCCGGACTTCCACCGCATAGTTCCCCGGCGTGATCAGTTTCTCCCAGCAGCTGTACCGCTCCGACCGCACGGTCACGGCGTTGCCGAACACGCGTCCGTCCCGGTAAACTCTCAGCTCATAGCTGCCTGCATTGGAAACGGGATCCCAGTAAGCCGCCCCATCCGGCTCCAGTCTCAGGCCGCTTAAAGGCTCCATATAGCGGTTTAAGGGTTCAAGGGTCAGCTCGATCAGCAGCGCATCCCCCGCTCCCCACCGGGACTTAGCGTAAACCGCCCCGCCGCCCTTTAAAGTGATCTCATCCCGGCCTATGGAACCGAAATACCATCCGTCCGCCGGCATGACCGTCACCTGGATCCTGGGCGTCATCCGGTTTTCCCAGATAAAGCCTGAATTCATGATCTGGTAATCATCCACATAGTACCGTTCACTGGAAGCAGAAATCTCAATGGTCTCATCGCCGAAATTCATCCCCGGCTGTATATCCGTCTCAAATTTCAGAGAAATGCGGCTGATCCGCCTGACATCCGCCGCCTGGACCGTCCTCCCCGCATATCCCTGCAGCATAAAGAAAACCGCCGCCAGGGCAACGGCCCCAAACACCTTTCGCAGTCGCCATCTGTGCATCCGTCCGCTCATACGCATTCCCCTTTCTCTCCGGCAAGTCCTCCCTGTCACACGCTTCATCCTGGTCCTCTTACCCTAAGAGTAAACAGTTTGGTAAAATACGTCAATAGCGATTTTCTTACGATATTGTAACGCTTTCTGTCCCTTCTGAAACAAACCCTTGGTTCCCTGAAAAAAGCTGCCTTCTCCTCCAGAAAAAGGCAGCTTAAAACTTCAAAATCTCCAACTTTACCGGACCAGCTTCTCCCGGTAGCTGGCATAAATCTGTGTGGTAGCCGCGTCGGAATGGCCCAGCATGGCCTGGACCGCCCGGATGTCGGCGCCGCTTAAAACCAGATGGGCCGCAAAGGAATGGCGCAGCGTATGAGGCGTGATATCGCTCTTAATGCCGGCCTTCTCTCCATAGTATTTGATCAATTTCCAGAAGCCCTGGCGGCTCATAGGCTTGCCGCTGCAGTTGGTAAAAAGCCACGGGGACTCTCCCCCCTTTAACAGCTCTCCCCTGGCCCTCTCCAGATAATCGGTCAATGCTTCTTTTACATGCTTGCCAAAAGGCACCATCCGTTCCTTATTCCGGTCCCGGCAGACAATATATCCCACCTTCAGGTTCAGGTCCTCCAGTTTCAGTCCGATCAGCTCCGAAACCCGGATCCCTGTGGCATATAAAAGCTCCAGCATGGCCTTATCCCGCTTTTCCTTGGGACTGTCTCCGCCAGGCTGTTCCAGAAGAGCATTCACCTCATCCAGCGTCAGGATCACCGGTGCCTTCTTCTCCACCTTGGGCGCCTTCATAAATTCAGAGGGGTCCCTGCGAATCATTCCCTGGCGGAAGGCATAATGAAAAAAGGCCTTGATGGAAGCCATCTCCCTGGAAATGGTGGCCGCGGCTTTTCCTTCTTTTTCCAGCTCCAGAATGTAGGAATTCAGGCTCGTTTTCGTCACCTTTCCCACTTCTGTAATCCCCTTGCTCTCCAAAAAGGAAGCCATCTGATTCAAATCCCTGTGGTATGAAATCACCGTATTATTGGAGGCCTCTTTTACCTTTTCCAGATACTCCACAAAACCTTTTATTTCCGCCGTCATAACTCTTTATCCCTTATTTCTTCCGTATTCCCAAAATGCCGCCTTTCAAGTGGCTGACTACCATTATAGCCGCATTTTTCGATAAAATCAAACAGATTTTTCCCACTTTTATGGGTATTTTTTACTGATTAACATAAAAATACAAGATATTGA
>DWYS01000028.1 GCA_019118585.1 Candidatus Enterocloster faecavium
AGGCACTGGCAGAAGCCATGCAGGAAGAACACCGGGAGACTTCCGGGAAGGAAGGGCTGATCCTGGATTTCCTGGAAAAGAAGATCCCCGAGAACTGGGAGCACATGAAACTCAGCGAGCGGAGGATGTTCCTTAGCGGGAACTATAAGCTTCCGGAAGGAGAGCGCCTGGTGGAGCGGACAAGGACCTGCGCCGTTGAAATCTGGACAGAGTGTTTCGGCGGGGAGCCGCGGTTCATGGGGCGGAGGGACAGCATGGAGATCAACAACATCCTGACCGGATTGAAGGGGTGGACACGGATCAATACACCGAGAAAATTCAGCCTGTATGGGTCTCAAAGATGCTTTGAAAAGGAACTACAGGGGATTGTAGAAAAATAGATTTTTAATGTAGTTCGCAGTTTTGGCCATCTACATTGACTACAGGGGACCTACAGTCTATGTAGCGGCTTGAAACCGCATAAATCCAATAAAAAGCATTATAAACTACAAGAACTACAAACTTTCTATATGAATTAAAAAATAGATATAAATATAGCACCTACGTGTACCTATGCGTACCTAATACAGGGGGTCTATACGCGTGTGTGTGAGGGAGGTAGTAAAATGCGAGAGCGAGAACTTGAGAAAATCCTGCGAGATGAGGTAAGAAAGCTGGGCGGCCGGGCCTATAAGTGGGTAAGCCCCGGGAATGATGGGGTTCCCGACCGCATCGTCGTGTTTCCGGAGAAGCCGCCCGTGTTCGTGGAGCTGAAGACGGAAACAGGATGCCTGAGCGCTATTCAGGCAGTACAGATCCGGAGGCTTGAGAGCCTGGGACAGCAGGTGCGGGTTGTACGGGGGATCAACGGGTTGAGCCAGTTTTTCCAGGACTTCGGATATGAGGCTGTCAGCAAGGCTTTGGACTGCCGGTTTGATTTATAGAGGGGTGGATGGGATGGAGTTTCAACCACACGCCTATCAAAAACATTGCATTGACCGGATCCTCACCACGAAAAAGCTGGCGCTGTTCCTGGATATGGGGCTTGGAAAAACAGTGACAACCCTGACGGCTGTCCGGGAGCTGAAATGCGACAGGTTCCTGGTTCGTAAAGTCCTTGTGATTGCCCCGAAAAAAGTGGCAGAGGGAACGTGGACCCGGGAAAAAGAGAAATGGGACCACACGAAGATCCTCCGGGTGTCCCCAGTCCTTGGAAGCCAGGCAAGGAGGGTCCGGGCGTTGAACACCCCGGCGGACCTGTACATCATCAACCGCGAAAATGTGTGCTGGCTGGTGGACTATTACCGGAACAGCTGGCCGTTTGACATGGTGGTAATCGATGAGAGCAGCAGCTTTAAGAACCATTCCGCCAAACGCTTCAAGGCCATGGCCGCGGTGATGCCGAAAGTGGACCGCCTGGTGGAGCTGACCGGGACGCCTTCCCCGAACGGTCTGGAAGATCTTTGGGCGCAGGTCTACCTGCTTGACGGCGGGGAACGTTTGGGGAAGCGCTATACCGGATTCCGGGAACGGTATTTCCAGCCGGATAAGCGGGGCGCCGACGGGATGATCTACAGCTACACAGCAAAGCCCGGCACGGAGCAGGCGATCCTGGATAAGATTTCAGACATCTGCATTTCCATGAAAGCGGAGGATTACCTGCAGCTTCCGGATATCACTTACCATCAGATCCCCGTAGTGCTGGACTCTAAAGCGGAGAAAGCCTACCAGGATATGGAGCGGGAGATGATCCTGGATCTCCCGGAGGAAGGGGAGGAGATCAGCGTAACAAGCGCCGCAGCCCTGAGCAATAAGCTCCTGCAGCTTGCCAACGGAGCGGTATACGATGAGGCCAAAGGGATCCACGAGGTGCATGGCTGCAAGATCGAGGCATTCCTGGAGCTGGTCGAATCTCTTCAGGGAAAGCCGGCACTGGTGTTTTATAATTTTCAGCACGATAAAATCAGGATCTTGAAAGCCCTGGAAAAGTCAAAACTCAAGGTCCGGGAATTAAAAGGCCCCCGGGATGAGGATGATTGGAATGCGGGGAAGATCGACATCCTGCTGGCGCATCCCGCCAGCTGTGCTTACGGATTGAATCTGCAGCAGGGCGGAAACCATGTAATCTGGTTCGGGCTTACCTGGAACTATGAGCTGTACACCCAGGCCAATGCCAGGCTGCACCGTCAGGGACAGAAGGAAAAAGTGATCATACACCTGTTGATCTGCAGCGGTACCCGGGATGAGGATGTCGTACAAGCCTTGGAGAGAAAAGAGAATGTGCAGGAGTGGGTGATGGAGAGCCTGAAAGCAAGGATCCGAGCGATCAGAGAGGAGAACAAAGGTGGAGATAAATCTTAGAAAAAGGATTTTGGCCGTAGGGGAAAGCACCGGCCGGCATAGGAAAAATAAAACACAGGAGAAAAAGGTCCGTTGTCAGGGCTGTGGGGAATACATACATTCTGATGGTTGCCTGGATAATGTCGAGTATGTGAAAACCCGGAGGGGATCCGAGTTTTTCTTTCATACGGACTGCCTGGACCGGGTTTGGAAACACGGCATTTGTTGAGCAAGATAAATAGCCGCCCATGTAACCCATAGACCCATATATAACATGCGTGTAACTGTAGTTTGATCCGGCCCCGTGGGCGGCGGGGCAGAAAGGAGAAGCAGAGAATGTTAAAAATCGGAGCGCGCTACAAGCGCTGGCGCCAGGTCGGCGCACACCGGGCCTACCGGATGTGCCATGTGCTGGAAAAGACGGAGAGGGGCTGGCTGATCGACTGCGGGGACGGCAGCCGGCGGGAGATCAGCGAGAAGGAAGCGGCGGAGCTGGAGGAGGTAAAAGGATGAGCGAGAAATTAGAGAAGATTCTGGGAGAAATTGAGGAGAATAAGCACATAGTTGAAATATTTGGACGCGGAGTATATTTTGTCCCGCTGGAAGCGACGAAACAAATCATCCGCAAGCACATGAATGACGGCTGGATCCCGGTTGAGAGGGAGGCTCCGCCCACCGGGAAAAGATTGCAGGCAAAGATTAAGCATCACGAATGGATAGCGGATTATGATAATGACTGGGTTCCGGAGGAAGAAAGGACAAGACATCCGGAATATACAGAAATCTGCGAGATTGTGTGCGTAGATGGGATATGGAGATATATGTGCAAAGAGGATGGATATGAGCTGTCAGAGGCGTATATTAATCCGCAAAAAGATATTTCGGTTCCGATAGATGAGATAATTGCCTGGCGTCCTCTTCCAGAGCCATACCAGCCGGAGGCGACCGAAGCCCAGCGGCCGGAATGGAAGGACAGGATGCTGCACGCATTCCTGGGAGGGCACGGAGGTAAAAGGTTAAATGTATAAGAATCAAGCAGATATAGACAGGGAAAATTCTTTTTTGGCAAGCATAGACCCTGATTGGAAAATCGGGAGCTACGGAATCGGAGAAAACGATGTGGCGATTTCGATCGGAATAATGGTGCCAATCAAGGGGAACGCCGCCAAAATAAGGAAATTAGAAGAAGCTGGGTGGGAGAAAACATTCCGGGTAAGAAGGGAATTTAACGTATTTGGCCAAAAAGATGGAAATATAATGTACCAACGTCTTAATAAGCGATTATATGACTGATACGCAGGATGATGGGAGGTGATGCCGGTGGACAGGAAAACGCTGAAACAGTACCGGGCACTGAAGAAGGAACTGGTGCTGATTGACCAGGGAATAGAGCGCCTGCAGGAGCGGGCAAAGAACATCCCGACGGTGATGGGTAAGGTTACTGGCTCCAGCCATGACTGGCCGTACATAGAGACGCATTACCCGGTTTATATTGATGAGCCGAAGGAAGCGGATGAGATCGACCGCCGGCTGCGGATCAAGAGACTGCGGCAGGAAGAGGTCAGCCGTCTGGCTACGGAGATTGAAGAGTTTATTGCTGAGATCCCGGACAGCGTGGACCGGCAGATCTTTGAGATGTGCTTCCTGCAGGGGAAAACGCACCGTGAAATTGCGGAAACGTTGGGGTATAGCAGGGGCAGGGTGACGCAGAGAATCAGTGAGATTTTGAAAGATTAACCCAATTAACCAAAAAAGTTGCTATAATTTAAACTGGAAAGCGATGAGAAAGAACTCATTGATGATCCTCCCTAAAATATACAGGCCGCCGGCGTTGCAGTTGCGGCGGCCGAAAAAAGAATAACACCCCTTGAAAGACATCCGCTCCCCGGGTGTCTTTTTCGGTACCTAGATTTTCTGAAAGAAAAATAATTCAACAAAATGTTGACTAAATATGCAAAGCGTGTTATATTATATGCGAAAGGAGGAATCGCTATGCTTACAAACTTTGGGAAAGCGTTAAGAAAAATACGAATTGACCACAGTGAGTTTTTGAAAGACATGGCGGCTAAGTTGGGGGTAACCGTTGCATATTTATCTGCGGTGGAAAATGGAAAGAGAGAAGTACCAGATCAATGGATAGATGTTTTGGCAGAAAAATATTTTCTTGATCCAAGTGAGAAGAAAGAATTGCAGAATTATGCGTATGAAAACAAGGACAATATAAAAATTGATCTTTCTGGTATTGAGAAAGAAGAAAGAGAAATGGCTCTCGCATTTGCCAGATCTTTCAAGTCATTGACAGAAGCCGACAAGAAGGCTATTGAGAAAATTTTTAAGGACAAGTAGGAGGTGGCAGATAAGTCATGATATATTTAGCAAAACCAACTTCCCGAAGGGAAATTAGAATGGCAGCCAATCTTGTTCGTAAAATTCAAGGTGACGAAGGGCTATATTTTGATATTATGCGATTCTTAGAGCAGACATTGCCAATTATTCAACCAGGATTTAGTTTATGTGTTAAACCTAAACAAGAAATGGGAGAATGCCATGGCTTGACATTTCCAGAGCAAAAAGAAATTTGGTTGCGAGAGGATATCTATGATGGAGCGATGGAAGGAAAAGGAAGAGACCGACTTACTGCTGCACATGAATTGTTTCATCTCCTATTCCACGCGAAGAATCAGATTGGATTCGCACGAACAGGAGGAGGGGAGATTCCGGCATACAAGAATCCGGAATGGCAGGCCGATGCGTTCGGTGGCGAACTACTGATTCCGTATGATAAAGCAATGCATCTCACGATACCACAAATTATCGCTTCTTGCGGAGTTTCAGAAAAAGCAGCAAGGTTTCAATTCAGAAAAATGCATTCGATGTAATCCTATATGGTTTACATAGAAAAAACCAAGCACCCGAAGGTACTTGGTCATTTGCTAAAGGTGTTACCACGATTAGCTGGTTTATAATTCTTTCTCGACAACTGAATTATAACATCGTGGAAACTCCTTGGCAAGTGAAATATTGAAAAGGAGGGATGTCTATGTACATTTTTCGTGCATGGATTACCACGAGAGATGGAGAAAGAATATACGCCAAAACTTATGGTAAAAGAGCCTTCCGGATTTGGATTGGTCCTGGTCCGGAACCGGTCAAGAAAGGTAACTAGTTGACTCAAGAGGCGTTCTTTTACCAGCGAAGGATGCCTCATCTTATCAAAGGGAGGAAATGTTATGACAGATCACGACATCTATGAGAAAGTCGAACAATATGTGAAAGAAAATTTAAAAGATGATGAATTCAAGAAATTGTCGGATCTTCAGGATTTTTTGTGGTCCATAGGAAAAATGGTTGGAAAGAGCGGACCTGAAGTGCTGAATATTTATCTTAATGAAAAATCAAAATTATGATTTAGAAAGCAAGAGGCACCCTCCGGGGTGCTTTCTTCATGCCATAAAATAGAACCAGATGGGAAGGTGAGGTGATGGCCAACAATGAAAACTTAATCCCTTTTAACCGCCGAACAGTGAGCGAACAGAGAGAAATCCAGTCTGCCGGCGGTATTGCCTCCGGAAAATCCCGCCGCCGGACGTCCAGGATGCGGGAGACCATGAACCGAATTATGACCATGCAGGCGGAAGTAGAAGGCTTATCGGATGTGTTGCGTGCGGATGGCGGTGAAAGCACCTATGAAGAGATCATCTGCATGGCCATGATCAAAGAGGCCATGAACGGCAACGTCAAAGCTTACAACGCCATTATGGCAACGGTGGGGCAGACCGATAAGTCAGAGGAGGATCTGGAAGAGCAGCGGATCCGGACGGAGCGGGCGAAGCGAGCCAGGGATCAGGAGGTCGGAAATGACAGTGAAGAGAACGAAAATATTGCCTCCTTCCTGAAGGCTATGAATCCTGCCGATCCCGACCTGGAAGATCTATTTGAGGAGGATGAGACAGATGCTGAAGAAGCAGAAGAGACCGGCGAGGTTTGAATTTAAGCCGTTTTCCAAACAGCAGCGGCGGCTGATCCACTGGTGGCGGCCGGCTGTGAAGGTGAGCCAGAATGATTTTGTGATTGCTGACGGCGCGATCCGGTCCGGCAAAACCATTGCCATGATCATCGGGTTTCTCACCTGGTCGCAGGAGATGTTCTCCGGTCAGTCCTTTATCCTGGCCGGAAAGACGATGGGCGCACTGAAGAAAAATGTCGTCCGTCCCATGCTGCAGATCCTGGAGGCCTGGGGATGGCCTTACGAATATATTCGGTCCGGGACAGATGCCAGGCTGGAGATCAGCAGCAACACTTATTATCTGTACGGCGCCAATACAGAGGCCAGCCAGGACGCCCTGCAGGGCCTGACGGCTGCCGGCGCCTATGCCGATGAAGCGGCGCTGTTCCCGCAGAATTTCATAGACCAGATGATCGGACGGTGTTCGGTGCCGGGCGCGAAAATCTGGATGAACTGCAACCCCGGGAATCCGCACAATTACATCAAAGAGGAATTCCTGGACAAGGCTGCGGAAAAGCGTGTGTACCACCTGCATTTCATGATGGACGACAACTGGACGCTGCCGACGTCAGTCAAAGAGCGGTATAAGCGTACCTGGCCGGTTGGCAGCGTATTCTACAAGCGTTTTATCCTGGGCCTTTGGGTAGCTGCGGACGGCCTGATCTACCAGCAGTTCGCGGATCATGTGCAGGATTACCTGATCACAGAGGACTGGCTGCAGGATCACAAAATCATATACGCAACCATTGGGGTCGATTTCGGAGGCACGAAGTCGGCTCATTCTTTTACCCTTACGGGGTTCACAAAGGGATTCCGACAGGTGGTTGTCCTGGATGAATACTACTGCAAGCAGCGGCTGAACCCGAAGCAGCTGCAGGAGGCGTTTGTGGATTTTGTCCGGCGGGCGCAGGCGCGGTGGAAGGTGCCGGAAGCCTACTGTGACAGCGCGGAGCAGACGCTGATCAGCGGGCTGG
>DWYS01000029.1 GCA_019118585.1 Candidatus Enterocloster faecavium
ATTTGCCATTCATATTATGCAGAAATAAAAAGCCCTTACGAAATAAGAGCTGCTGCTCGGAAGGAACGCTTTCCGGGCGGCAGCTTTTTTTGTCCGTTATCACTCAAAGGGGCGGTAACCGGAATCCTGCAGCTTGCCCTAGATGACCTGGAGGGGGCGGGACAATGAGACCGCCCGGTTCTCCTTACCAGCAAATGGTCTCCCCTGGCTCCTTAATCACCCTGCCCTCTGCCTGAAACTTCTCCGCTGCGGCACGGTCAAAAAGGGCTCCCGGCATCATATGAACCGGAACTGAGTGAGCCGCCCCGATCAGAGCCGCGCACCGTGAGGCCTCCTCAGGCCCCATATTGTAGACGCCGTCAATGGGCAGAAAGGCGTAGTCCAGGTGCTCTGCGGGCAGCTCCTTCTCCATAGCCTCGGTGAGGGATGTGTCGCAGGCAAAGTAAAGCTTTTTTCCGTCCATCTCAATGAGAAAGCCCACACACTGGTCCTTGGGATGATTCTGATTGTAGGCCTGGGTTCCCCGTATCTTCACCCCGCATGCCTTGATCTCCTGATAAATCCCGTCCTTCAGAAAATCCCCTGCCCTAAGGACCCTCCCCTGGTCCTTCAGCTGCACCAGTCCTACCTCGTTGTGATCGTGGTGTTCATGGGATACCAGCACCAGATCCGCCGGCCGGTCATAGCCCTCTCCCGCAAATGGATCTAAGTAGATAACCGCTCCCTGGGACGTGGTGAGCCGAAAGCTTCCGTGCCCCTGATACAAAATCTCTGCCATATACATTTCCTCCTCTCGGTGATCTTCTGTCAGTTTCACTATAGCACAGAAACGTTCCGGACTCAACCAAGGGATTCCAAAGCTTGGGCAGCTGATACCGGCTAAATCTCAAGCCCTTTGCCCCTTGCCAAGCAGGCCTTTCTATGATACATTAGTCTAACACGGCTTTCGGCCGCATATTTTCCCTCAGTCCATTTGCTGAGGGTATTTTTCACGTTTGCAAAGGGGGACTTATGAGACTAATTCTGCACTATATGTGCCGCTACAAACGCTATCTGCTGCTTAACCTTCTGGGCGTCTGCAGCTTTGCCCTGGTGGAGCTGGGAATCCCCACCCTGATCGCCCGCATGATCAACAATGGGATTCTCACCGGTGACCGAGGCTACATCTACTCCATGGGCGCGCTCCTTCTGGCAGTGGCTGTCACCGGCGCTCTGGGAAGCATCCTCTTAGGCTACTGCAGCGCCAAAATTTCCACCTCCATCACTCGGGACATCCGAAACGATGTATTCCGCAGGGTACAGACCTTTTCTCCTACGGAAATGAACCATTTCGGCGTATCCTCCCTGATGGTGCGCACGGGAAATGACGCCTTCCAGATTCAGATGTTCGTCAACGTGCTGCTGCGCACCGCCATGCTGACGCCTATGATGATCCTGTTCAGCTTTTCCCTTACCTTTATGACTTCCATCCGCCTGTCCCTGGTAATCCTGGCCACCCTGCCGGTGATTCTTCTGGGGGTTCTGTGGGTTACCCGCATAGCGGAGCCTCTGTCCAACCGGCAGCAGGAGGAGCTGGACCAGCTAAACCGCATCTCCAAGGAAAATCTTACGGGGCTCCGCGTCATCCGTTCCTTCAACAACGAGCCCTTCGAGGAGCAGCGCTTTGCCTTAAGCAACGACGCCTTTGCCGGATACTCAAAAAAGGTGTTCCGCCTGATGATGCTGACTCAGCCCACCTTTTTCTTTCTCATGAACCTGGCCATCCTGGCCATCTTCTGGATCGCCGGATCCATGATTCAGGCGGGCACACTTCAGGTCGGCGATCTGGTCGCCTTCCAGGACTATGTATTCCACGCCATGTTCTCCACCATGCTCTTCTGCACGGTGCTGGTAATGTATCCCAAGGCGGCCGTATCCGCCAGACGGATTAAGGAGGTGCTGGAAACGGAAAGCATTGTGCGGGACGGAGACGAATCTGAGGAAAAGCAAAAAGGGGACGCCGCCTCCCTGGTCTTCGACCATGTCACCTTCGTCTATCCCGATGGGGAGGAGGCTGTCATCCGCGACATCTCCTTTGAGGCAAAGGCAGGAGAAACCGTGGCCTTAATCGGCAGCACCGGCTCCGGCAAATCCACCCTGGTAAGCCTGATTCCGCGGTTTTACGACGCCACCGGAGGTCGGATCCTGTTAAACGGACGTGACCTTCGGACCTATCCCTTAAAGGAGCTGCGCCGGCTCATCGGCTTTATCCCTCAAAAGGCCAACCTGTTTTCCGGCACCATCCGCCGGAACCTGTCCTTCGCCAAACCGGAGGCTTCCGATGAGGAGCTCTATGAGGCCCTGAAAACAGCTCAGGGCTATGACTTTGTTATGAAGCAGAAGGACGGCCTGGACAGCCTGATTACCGAGGGCGGCAGCAATTTCTCCGGCGGCCAGAAGCAGCGCTTGAGCATCGCCCGCGCCCTGGTGGGAAAGCCAGAGGTTTATGTCTTTGACGACTCCTTTTCCGCCCTGGATTTCGCCACCGATGCCAAACTCCGGAAGGCCTTAAAGCCGGTGACCCAAAATGCCGTCACCATCATTGTAGCCCAGCGCGTCTCCACCATCATGGAAGCGGACCGCATCCTGGTTTTGGATAAGGGTGAGGTGGCCGGCTGCGGCACCCACCTTCAGCTCTTAAAAAGCTGCCCGATTTACTATGAAATCGCCGCATCCCAGCTCAGCGAGCAAGAGCTTAAAACACAGCTGAGAAAGGAGGAAACCATCCATGAAGCATAGATTAAGCCGGCTTAGGCAGACTGCGGGAAAGCTTCTTCCCTTCATTCTCCCCTACAAGGCCGGGCTGATTCTCTCTGTCCTGATGGTCCTTGTGACAACCTTAGCTTTGGGAATCTCCCCCTACGTAGAAGGGCTCACCACCACCCTGCTGGTAAACAATGCCCGGGACATGCTGGCGAAGGTTCCGGGCGCGGAGGTGGACTTTAAAGGACTATCCCGTTTTCTGTTCACCCTGCTGCTTTTGTATTTGACCAAAACCCTATCCCAGGGCGTAATGGCATTTTCCCTTACCGGGTCCATCCAAAATGCCATGCACGATCTGCGCCAGGCGGTGGATGTCAAATTGAGCCGGCTGCCGGTCAGCTATTTTGACTCCCGCCCCTTCGGCGACGTGCTGAGCCGCATCACCAATGACCTGGACACCTTATCCAACGGCCTTCAGCAGACCCTGATGCAGATCATCAGCGGGATCCTGCAGATCCTTCTCGCCTTTTTCATGATGAGCCGCATCCATGTGGGGATGACTCTGGTGGTTTTCCTCATCGTACCATCTGCGGCCCTCATCACCCGCTTTGTGGTGCTGCGCAGCCAAAAGCTTTTTGTTCGCCAGCAGAACACGCTGGGAAGGCTCAACGGAGCCATTACGGAGATGTACACCGGCTATAAGGAGCTTCTCCTGTTTAACAAGCAGGAGGAGGCCATCCGGGATTTCGGCCGGATCAACGAGGAACTGAGCAAAAGCGCCTTTAAAGCGCAGTTTATGTCCTCCATTATCTCCCCTCTTGTTTCCCTGTGCACCTATGTGGTAATCGGACTGGTTGCCATCATCGGCTGCGTCCTGGCTCTGGGCGGCGTCATCCAGGTGGGACAGATTCAGGCCTTTGTCCGCTATGTATGGCAGGTCAACGATCCCATGTCCCAGGTAAGCAATTTTTCCGCCCAGATTCAGGCAGCCTTCGCTGCCCTCTCCCGGATCATGGAGGTTTTGGAGGAGGAGGAAATGGAGGAGCCCTCCATGCCTGCACCGCTGCCCCAAAAGCCAGGAGCCATTGTTTTTGACCACGTCCGCTTTGGCTACCAGAAGGATAAGCCGATTATCCGCGATTTAAACCTGACGGTGCAGGAGGGCCAGACCGTGGCCATCGTAGGGCCCACGGGAGCGGGAAAATCCACCATTATCAACCTGCTGCTGCGCTTCTACGATGTGGACGGCGGACGGATTCTCATGGACGGGGTGGACATCCGGGATTTAAAGCGCTCGGACCTGAGGCAAAATATGGCCATGGTACTGCAGGATACCTGGCTGTTCCACGGAACCATTTTCGACAACCTGCGCTATGGGAAGCCGGACGCCCGCAGGGACGAGGTGATCCTGGCCGCCAAGCAGGCCGGCGTTCACCATTTTATCAAAACCCTGCCAGGCGGCTACGACATGGAGATCAATGAGGAGGGAAGCAACATCTCCCAGGGCGAAAAACAGCTTTTGACCATCGCCAGAGCCATTTTAAAATCTCCTAAAATCCTGATTCTGGACGAAGCCACCTCCTCTGTGGATACTCGGCTGGAGAAGAAGCTTCAGGAGGCCATGGCTACGGTCATCGAAAACCGCACCAGCTTCATCATCGCCCACCGCCTCTCTACCATCCGCAGCGCGGATCTGATTTTGGTACTGAATCAGGGAGACGTAATCGAACAGGGCCGCCATGAGGAGCTTTTGGCAAAAGGCGGCTTTTACGCAGCGCTATATAACTCCCAGTTTGCCGATCCGGCCATGGATTAAAAAAGAGGGCTGTGCAGCCCTCTTTTTTAATCCATCATTTGGTCTCATTTAGTCGATCAGCTTGATCAGATTCAGCCCAATTTCCGGCGAGTATTCCCGGTCCACCTTTCCCTCGATCCGATGGATAAAAAATTCGCCTGTGAGGCTGATGATGCCCCGATTTAAGTGTCCTCCTTGGCAAACGCCCTGAGCGGTATTGCCGGCAACCATATGGATATGCAGGTAGGTTTTCCCATCCATGGTAGAAATGTTCCCGCTGCAGGAGGCAATCTCCAGATCCCCTGTAAAGGTTCTGGACTCGTACTCAAATTTTTCCCGGTTGAATACCCCCAGCGTCACCTCTCCCACTGCTCCGATTCCCGTCACAGTTCCCAGAAGAATCTTCTCCTTCTCACACACCTCTGTAATCGCCTGGAGGATCTCCTCCCCTTTGGCCATCACCACTACGTAATCATTTCCATATTTGCGGTATTCCATCTGACATTTCCCTCCTGAAAGCAAATCCGGGGCCACAAGGCCTCCCTGATCGGTTCTGCTTTGATCATAGCCGACCCTTATGGAAATGTCAATGGAATTTCCGGTTGCAACATAAGGCAGATGCTTCTACAATAAAAAGAGGAAACAACCATCCCCAAATATACAGGAGGACTTTAACGTGTTGATTACCCATTACGCAGCAGCGCAGCGGCAAGGACGGCGGCAGTACCAAGAGTCCCTTGCCCATGGCAAATACCCCTATCTCCCCGTGCTTGACCAGATTTTATCCTACTCGGAAATCACCTCCACTGTCAGCCTGGGGACAATCGACATCCCACTGTCTCGTCTGGTGGGCACCAAAACCGAAGACCGGGCCAATGCCTTTGCCAGCAATTTCATGCCCCTTCTGCCTGAACAGTCGGAGTTTGCCTCAAAGTGGAGCCTGCTCTACAATTATCAGGTGCAGGAGGGAATACAGGATCCAATCATTGCCTACGAATACATGAACCAGTTCTATGTCCAGGAGGGCAACAAGCGGGTCAGCGTCCTGAAGTATTTGGGCGCTTACAGCATCCAGGGCTCCGTAACCCGCCTGATTCCAAAGCGAACTGAGGAAAAGGACAACAAGCTTTACTTTGAATTTCTGGATTTTAACCGGGTTTCCGGAAACTGCGAGGTGTGGTTCAGCCGCCTAGGCAGCTACCGCCGTCTCTTAAAGCTTATGGGAAAGGCTCCCGATGAGGTTTGGGACGAGGAAGAGCGCCTGTTTTTCCGCTCTGCCTTCGGACGGTTTGAAAAGGCCTTCCACATGGCCCACGGGGAAAAACTGGAGCTGACGGCCTCCGACGCCTTCCTGGTCTATGTGGGAATTTTCGGATATGAACAGACCTGTAGCCAGACGGAGAAGGAGATGTACGCCGCCCTTCAAAAAATCTGGTCGGAAATCCGCCTGGCAGAACGGGGGCGGCAGGTGGAGCTGGTTCCTGATCCGGCGGCCGCAAAGGAGCTCTCCCGCCCATCCCTTCTGAACTGGTTCATCCCCGCTGGCTTTCTTGAGCCCGATACCCTGAAAACTGCCTTTATCTACACGAAAACGCCGGAAACCTCCAGCTGGACCTACGCCCATGAGCTAGGACGGAAGTACATTGGACAGGCTCTGGGGGAAAAGGTCAAAACCATCTCCTTTGACCAGGCGGATACGGAGGAACAGACCGCTGAATCCATCGAAAAGGCCATCCAGGAGGGCTGCTCCGTTATTTTCACCACCGCCATGCAGATGGTAAACCAGAGCGTACGCTCCGCCATTCTCCATCCCAATGTGAAGATTTACAACTGCTCCATCAAAATGTCCTACTCCTCCATCTGCACCTACTACGCCCGCATGTATGAATCTAAATTTCTCATGGGCGCCCTGGCCGCCGCCATATCCAGAGAGGATCAGCTGGGTTATATCGCGGATTACCCCATCTACGGCACCATGGCCAACATCAACGCCTTTGCCATGGGAGCCCGCATGGTAAACCCCTATGTAAAAGTGTACCTGGAGTGGTCCCGGACCCGTGAGGGAGACGCCCAGGCCCGTCTTGAGCAGAAGGGCATCCGCTATATTTCCGGCGACGATATGATCACGCCCCGGAACGCCTCCCGGCGCTACGGCCTCTATCGGATCCGCCCGGATGGCTCCATTGAGAACCTGGCTGCCTCCATCTGGCACTGGGGAAAATTTTACGAGCAAATCCTGCGGATTATTCTAGGCGGATCAGGCGACGCCACAGCAGCCAAAGGAAAAA
>DWYS01000030.1 GCA_019118585.1 Candidatus Enterocloster faecavium
TGGGTATCATAGACGCTCTGATCCGTAGAATAGATCAAGACTCCATCTCCCATAGGCATGGCCACCGCGCACTCCGGCTCCAGGAAGGCGTGCTCCGTCCATGGCGTCTCATAATGTCTGGTCACCTTGTACTTGGACTCCCGGATGACCCGGTCCGCGTCGCCCCGTACCAGGTGCTCATGGCTTAAAATATTTCCCGTGGAATGGACCAGGGGAGCCCCCTCCGCCAGAGCCTCCGCCGGGCAGGTCACGGGCTTTAACTCCTCGTACTCCACCTCTACCAGAGCCTTGGCCTGCTCCAGGATCTCCTTTGTCTCCGCTGCCACAATGGCAATGGCATCTCCCAGATAGCGGGTCACCCCTCCTGCCGGGATCATGGTATCCCAGTCCTGCTTCAGGTGTCCCACCTTATTCTGTCCCGGCACATCCGCAGCCGTCAGCACACAGACTACTCCCGGCAGGGCCTTGGCCTTCTCCGTATGGATGGCCAGGACCCTGGCTCTTGGATATTTGGAGCGGACCGCGCTGCCGTAGATCATGCCCGGCAGATCCACCTGGTCCAGATCATCCACGTACTGACCTGTTCCCAGCACCTTTTCCTCCACATCCACCCGGTGCACCTTAGAACCCACCTTGATGTCCGTGCGCTCCTTTGGTATCGGAAGATTTTCCCGAAACATCTTTGCCGCCAGCAAAATGGCATCAATGATCTTCTTGTACCCGGTACAGCGGCAGTAGTTGTTGCGGATGGCAAAGGCCGCCTGTGCCCGGCTGGGGTCCGGGTTGACATCCAGAAGGGCCTTGGCGCAGATGACCATGCCCGGTATGCAGAAGCCGCACTGAACGGCCCCCGCCTCCCCGAAGGCGTAGACGTAAACATCCTTCTCCCTCTGGCTGAGTCCCTCCACCGTCAAAATGTGTTTGCCCTCCATCCGGCTCATCTTCTGCACGCAGGCTTTGGTGGCCTTTCCGTCCACCAGCACCGTACAGGTCCCGCAGGCCCCTTCGCTGCAGCCGTCTTTCACGGATTTCAGCCGCAGATCATCCCGCAGCACCTCCATCAGTTTCCGCTCCGGGTCGGCTTCTATCTCCTGATCGTTAATCCACACCTTACAATAAGAGCTCATACACTCCCTCCACTTCTATTTCCCTGGATTTCGCCAGAGAAATCAGCTGTTCCCGCGCCTTTAGCGGCCCCGCAAAGGCCATGCCGCAGCCAGCGCTGATTGCCACAGGCACCGGGATCAAACGTCCCGGTGCCTGCTCCTCCCCTGCCGCCTTCTCCATGGCCATAGCCTGGGTGGTGGTTGGAAAGGTCAATATAACTTTCATGGTTTTTACTCTTGGCATCTTTCTTCACTGTCCTACAGAAGCAGATAATCGTAGTCCCGAATCACCGTATCCATGATGCGGCAGAGACCCTCCGGAATCTTTGGAGCGCTCTCTCCTGCCCGGTAATCCATCAGACAGCCCTGCAGCCTTACGCGGCAGAGTCCTTTTTCACGGTCCGTCACAACAAATCCCTGATTTGTACTGTTTTCCATATCTGCCTCATTGGCAAATAGGGTAAACTTATCCAGATAAGGCGCGCTGTCCCAGGGGCAGAAGCTTCTGCAGTTTCCGCACTCGTTGCACATATAATCCACATGGATGATCTGGTGGCGCTCCATGCCGGGAACTACCAGGGAAATATTGGCCCGGTTGGGACATACCTCCACGCAGTTCTCGCAGTAGCTGTTGCAGGAGAGGCATCGCATGTCCGTGTTCTCCTTATTTTCCTCCATCAGATTTCCTTTGCGCCAGTAGATGGTCTCCGCATCAGACAGGTCAAAGAGCTGTTCCTGTTCCTGCTGCCCCAGAATAGCCCGGGCCGCCTGGGAACCGTCCCGGATCGCCTCCACCACCGTGGCGGGGCCGTAAAGTCCGTCTCCTGCGGCGTACACGCCGGGAATATTGGTCTCCAGAGTCTCCTGATCCACCTGGGGACGTCCTTTCCGGTCCACGGCAATGCCGTTTGCCTCATAAAATGCTGCGGGGGCTTTCTCCCCTACTGCGGCGATGACCGTATCGGCGGGAACCTCTGCCAGTTCACCCGTCTCCACCACTCCTCTGCGGCCGCTTTCATCTACATCGCCCAGACGCATCTTTTTGCAGATCAGCCGGCCGCCGGAAAGCTTCACGGGAGATAAAAGTTCCGCAAATTCCACGCCGTCCTCAAGAGCCATCTCCAGCTCCTCCGCGTCAGCAGGCATGTAGCGCTTCGTCCTGCGGTATACCAGGGAAACCTTCTTTACCCCCGCATTCCGCTTAGCCGCCCGTGCAGTATCCATGGCGGTATTTCCTCCGCCGATGACCACCACGTTTTCTCCCAGGTCCGCATGGCCGTCCGTAGCCTTAAACTGAGCTAAAAACTCCAGGGCATTTACCGCTTCCCCTTCCTCCAGCTTTAGAACGCCGGGCTCATAGGCGCCTACTGCCAGCACCACGTAGTCGTAAGCTTTCCGTACCTGCTCCAGAGAGGCCACATAGGATTCCGCTGCGATCTGAACTCCAAGAGCCTCCAGGATCTTTACATCCTTGTCGATAGCTTCATCGCTGATCCGGAAGCCCGGGATCACATTGCGGACCACTCCGCCCAGCTTCTTCTCCTTCTCAAAGATGGTCACCTCCATGCCGCCTTTGGCTAAGAAGTAGGCCGCCGCCATACCTGCAGGTCCTCCGCCGATGACTGCCGCCTTTTTATCCGTGGTGATCTCCGGCTTGCGGATCTCGGAAAGCACTGCATCAAAACCTCCCTCCGCCGCCTCCAGCTTGGTACGGCGGATATTCACCGGCGTTTCATAAAAGTTTCTGGTACATTTGCTCATGCAGTTGTGGGCGCAGATGGTACCGGTCATAAAAGGCAGGGGGTTCTTCCTCAGGATCACTTCCAGGGCCTCCTTAGCCTTTCCCGCTCCCATCAGCTTTAAATAAGCCGTAATATCCTGATGAATGGGACATCCCTCCTCACAGGGTGCCACGAAACAGTCGGTCAGGGGAACAGGGCGCTTGATCTTTCTGGAGGGCAGCGGCTTCACCGCCTTCACATGATGGGGGTCTGTCTTCACATTTTCCACCAGGTCCTCCACCTTCTTGCTGTCTACCCCGGTAAAGGCAGCCGGCTCCACAGACTCAAAAATCCGTCCGATCTGCTCCAGGCGCTGATAGCCGCCGGGCTTTAACAGAGTGGTGGCCATAGTCACCGGCCAGATTCCCGCCTCCACAATCTTTTGAATATTGAAGGCATCCGCGCCGCCGGAGTAGGAAATCCGCAGCTTCCCGTCAAAATCCCTGGCCAGCTTCATGGCCACGGACATGGACAGGGGGTAGAGGGACTTTCCGGACATGTACATCTCTTCGCTTGGAAGCTCTCCCGCCTTCACGTCCACAGGGAAGGTATTGGTAATCTTCACGCCAAATTCCAGGCCCTTCTCATCTGCCAGCTGCTGCAGGCGCTCCAGCATAGGAACGGCATCGCTGTACTGCAGGTCATCCTTAAAGTGGAAATCCCCAAAAGCCACATAGTCGTAGCCCATGGAATCCATCAGGTTTCTGGCATACTCATATCCCAGCAGGGTTGGATTGCATTTAATAAAGGTATGGACCTGCTTCTCTTCCAGAAGATACCGGGCGATGCGCTCAATCTCCTGGGGCGGGCAGCCGTGAAGGGTGGACAGGGTGACGGAATTGCAGATGTTGGCGGTGATAGCCTCCACATCCTCCCGGTCCACTTTCTCAAACCGGTCCAGATTCTCCAAAAGCCAGCTGCGGCATTCCTTAAAGATCCCGGTCTCCGAGGCATCCTTCATGCCCTCGATAAATCGGTCCACCTTGGGAAGCTTGATCCCCTCCAGGTCATAACCTACGGACATATTAAACTGAAAGCCGTCCTCCGCTCCCAGCTCCATCTCCTTTGCCAGCACCTTGCAGGCAAACCAGGCCTTTACATACTCGTCGAATGCCTGTGGTACGTAGAGCTCCGTGGACCACTCGCAGTTATAGCACTCATCGTCCGCCTTGATGCAGGGCTTGTTCACCGGAAGATCCTCTCCGTCAATCTTTTGAACGGTTTTCAGCTCAAAGAACCGGCTTCCTGCCACATAAGCCGCCACAATATTCTGGGCCAGCTGGGTGTGAGGACCTGCGGCGGGACCGAAGGGCGTCTCCAGCTTCCGGCCGAAAATCTCATAAACCTTTTCCGGATTTGCCCGGAAGGGCTTGCGGATGCCGAATACGGTTCCTTTCTTTCTTCCAGGATCCAGTTCATCAAATTCCCAAAGGGAATGGGTGTCATACGGTCACTCATGCTTATAAACCACCTTTCTGCGAAAGGTACCGATGGGGTTATGAAACCCTTCCTCGGATAATCTCTCGCTACTTCTTTTTCTTTGTTATACTCCTCTTGTAGGATACTGGCA
>DWYS01000031.1 GCA_019118585.1 Candidatus Enterocloster faecavium
AAAAATGCCGGCACAGCAGCCATTTTTTGCTGCGGCAGCGGAGGTTAATTGCTCACTGTCATGGTCTTCAGGCCATCGGTGGCATTCTCCGCGTTGAAGATGTAGTAGGTGTAGGAGGTGCCGGCACTCAAGGTGGCGGCAGAGGAGGCTACATAGATTCCAGGGGATGAGCCGGCTCTGGCAACACTGAGCTGATACCAGCCGGGATAGAAGCTGGTGTAAGGAGTTACCTCCTTGTAGCGGACATTGCTGAAGGGGGTATACATGCTGTTCTGGTTGCCTACCGATACATCAAAGGGTCCCAGGTTCAGAGAAAGATTGCATACCCGCAGACAGCTGGTGCTGGAGGGTGCGCTGCAGGACAGATCGGAAATTTCCATCAGGTCCAGTCCGCTGGCAGTGTTGATGATGGCTACGGTCATGGGAGAATCGGAGCGCACCCGGATTTCCTTTTGGATGTACACATAGCCGTTGATCCCCGATATTGTAACGGTCTGGGTGCCGGTGGTGGCCTGGAGGTACCGGGTCATATCGCCGTTGCCCATCTGGCTGGCCACCAGCCAGTTGCCCAGGTAAATATAAAAAGTGGGATAGCCGTTGGAGGCGTTTAGGAACCGCACCCTTCCATAGCTGTTGTTCCCGCAGGAGGAACAGGGGAAGGTGATGCCTGGGATGATGACCGTATGGCTGCCGCCGCCGGGACGGATAGGCCGGTAGATGGGAGGCTCCAGGTCCGCCACAGGTCCGCCTTCACCCGGGTTGGGAAGCGGAATGACGGGAATCTGTCCCGGATCAACGGGGCCGGCTCCCTCATTTCCCATATGGGCTGCACTCTCCTGGGAGGAGGAGGCATCTTCCGGGGCAGCGGGAGCAGTGGAAACCGTATTGTCAGTAGCTGCGGCGGACATAGCGGAACGGTCCATGGCGCCCGCCGTATAATAGGTTTGCCGATTCATGAAAAACCTCGCTGTTTAATCGATTCAGTGTAATATATTCCGGGGAGGGCCGGAAAGTTCCGTTTTTTTCAGTGTATTTTACCTGTCCCCCGACATATATATAAAAAGAACCATTGTCAGGGGGCGCGGGACGTGGGAGAAAACAAAAAGAGGCAGCGGGCCGCGGCTCTGGGCCTCCCCGGGGATGTGGTGTACGGAGATGTGCTGGTAAGCTTTGTGGGAAACCGGTCGGTCTACGTAGAAAATTACCGGAATATCCTTTTTTATACGGATACCCTGATCCGGATCCAGGCCAAGACCTGCAAAGTGATCATCCGGGGAAAACAGCTGCAGATCGCCTATTTTACCGGGGAAGCCATGAAGATAACCGGCTGTATCGGCGCCCTGGAATTTGCCGTATAACCGGCTGGGAAGGAGGAATGCCTTCTGTCTTTAAGGGAAATGCTTCACCGTCTGGAGGGAACGGTCCGCATCCGGCTTTCCGGGTATTCTCCGGAACGCTTTTTGAACCTGTGCAATGCCAGGGGCCTGGAAATCTGGGACATCCGCTGTGTGGACGGGGATTACGAGTTTAACATGACCCTGAAAGGATTCCAGCGCGTCCGCCCTGTGGTGCGCAAGTCCAAGGTGCGTCTGAAAATCGTGGGGCGTGAAGGCTTTCCCTTTTTCCTGAGGAGGAACAGAACGCGAAAGCTGTGGGTCCTGGGGGCCGCAGGCTTCTTTTTCCTCCTTTACGGAATGAGCCTGTTTATCTGGGACATTGAATTCCAGGGAAACTATCAGTACACGGATGATACGCTGAACCGGTATCTGAATGAGAGGGATATTGCCTGCGGCATGTGGAAAAGCAGGGTGGACTGCCCCAGACTGGAATCAGACCTTAGGTCCGCCTTTCCTGAAATCAGCTGGGTATCAGCCCGGGTCATGGGCACCAGGCTGCTGGTTGAGATCAAGGAAAACCAGGTGATTTCCTCTGTGAAGGAGGAAGATGAAGGAGCAGCGGACCTGGCGGCAGGCAAGGACGGGGTGATCCGCTCCATGATCGTCCGCAGCGGCCAGGCCCGGACGGCAGTGGGTGACAGGGTTCAGAAGGGACAGGTGCTGATCGCAGGCACCCTTTCCATAACAGATGACAGCGGCCAGGAAGTGAGAAGCTATGAGGTCCGGGCAGACGGGGATGTATGGGCGGAAACGGTCTATACCTACCAGGAGACGATCCCTCTGGTCCATCAGGTCCGTATTCCTACCGGAAGGGAGAAGAGGGGATGGAGCATCCGGTGGGGAGAGCTGAGCTATACCTGTCTGCTGCCTTCTTTTGGAGAGAAGGAGTGGGATTATGAGCGTGAGGAGAAACAGGTCCGGCTTTTTGGAAATTTTTACCTTCCGATTTACATCAGCCAAATCCGCGGGCGGGAGATGGAGGAGTATGAACGGCCCTATACCCAGGAGGAAATTTTGGAGCTGGCCGCAGACTATAATCGGAGGTTTGCGGAAAATTTGGAGGAAAAGGGGGTTCAAATTCTGGAAAATGATGATAGAATAGAGAGAAGTGCAGAAAACTGCATCTTGAAGGGAGAGCTTACGGTTCTGGAACAGATCGGAGAGCCGGTTCCCATTCAGCAAAAGGAGGAAGAGAGCGTTCCTTCCGAAACTCAAGGATTTTAGGAGATGGTGACTTCAGTGAGCGTAATTGAAACAATGATCGATATTCCCGCGGAACATGAGCGCAACGTGTGCGGCCAGTTCGACGTTTATTTAAAAAAGATTGAGCGGACCCTGCATGTAACCATCCTGGCCAGGGACGGTCAGATTAAGCTGATCGGGCCGGACCAGGCGGTGCGGCAGGCAAAGAGCGTATTCAACAACCTGGCGGAGCTTTCCAAACGGGGCAATACCATTACAGAGCAGAATGTGGACTATGCCCTCTCCCTGTCCTTTACGGAAAATGACGGACAGATCCTGGAAATTGACAAGGATATCATCTGCAGGACCATTACCGGAAAGCCGGTAAAGCCCAAAACCCTGGGACAGAAGCAGTATGTGGACGCCATCCGAAAGAAGATGATCGTCTTTGGCATCGGACCCGCCGGTACGGGAAAGACCTATCTGGCGATGGCCATGGCCATTCAGGCGTTTAAAAACGGGGAGGTGGGCAGGATCATCCTGACCCGGCCTGCCATCGAGGCGGGGGAGAAGCTGGGATTCCTTCCGGGGGATCTGCAGAGCAAGATCGACCCCTATCTGCGGCCTCTCTACGATGCCCTCTATCAGATCATGGGGGCGGAGAGCTATCTGCACAATTCGGAGAAGGGACTCATCGAGGTGGCTCCTCTGGCCTATATGAGAGGACGGACTCTGGACAACGCCTATATCATCCTGGATGAGGCTCAGAATACGACCCCGGCCCAGATGAAGATGTTTTTGACCCGGATCGGTTTTGGCTCCAAGGTGATCGTCACCGGTGACCAGACCCAGAAGGACCTTCCCAGCGGGGCGGCTTCAGGACTGGACACAGCTCTGAAGGTTTTAAAGAAGATTGATGACATCGGCTTCTGCTATCTGACCAGTTCCGATGTAGTCCGCCATCCGCTGGTACAGAAGATTGTCCAGGCATACGATGACTATGAGAAGAAGTCGGCCAAGCCCTCATCCATCCGGGCAGGCCGTCAGAAAGGAACAAGACCATGACAGTTACCGTTGAGTATGAAACCGAGGACCGCCTGAAGCTCCCGGAAAAGCAGATTATCGAGGCAGTGGTGACGGAGGCTCTGGACTATGAGAACTGCCCCTACGAGGCGGAGGTGAATGTGCTTTTGACGGACAACCCCTCCATCCAGGAGATCAACCGGGAGCAGCGGCAGATCGATGCCCCCACGGATGTGCTCTCATTTCCCATGATTGATTATGAGAGCCCTTCGGATTTCAGCCATGTGGAGGAAGCGGCTGAGGATTACTTTAACCCGGAAACAGGGGAGCTTCTGCTTGGCGACATTGTGATTTCCGTAGACAAGGTGCGGGAACAGGCTGAAAAGTACGGACATTCCCAGACCAGGGAGCTGGCATTCCTCACGGCTCACAGTATGCTCCACCTCTTTGGCTATGACCATATGGAGGATGAGGAGCGCCTTGTAATGGAGAGAAAGCAGGAGGAGATCCTAAAACGGCTGGGATATACCAGATGACCGGAACTCCTGCGCAAAATTTCCATTTTTGTGATTAAACTTTGGCAGAACGCAGATAATAACCCTATACAATTGTTCCGGACGGCCTCAGGCCGGACAGAGGGACCGGGTGTCCCCCGGCACGGACTGTCCGGAACAGTAAGGAGGTTCTGTCGTGAAAAAATATTTGTACTGCGTTCTGCTTTTTGCCGTTACATCCGTCATCTGCCTGGCTGCCGGATACGCCCTGACCAGGTATCAGGTCCGTCAGGAGCAGGGAATGGAGGATACGATGATCGAGACGGAGACGGTGAATCCCCTGGACAACCGGGCTGCCGTAGGACAGGAGAGCATCACCCCGGTGGTGGAAACCCCTCCGGAGAAAGAGTTTTATCTGGTAAGCGAGGCGGGGTTTCTGCTGGTGTTTTCCAGGGATCAGAGTACCATCTGCCTCTACACGCACATACCGGTGACAGATTTTCCTGAGGAGGAGAGAGCCAGGCTGATGGAGGGGATCTGGTTTCCCACTATGATGGACGTTTACCACTATCTGGAATCTTATACCAGCTAAAGAGAAATTTCATTGGAAAGGAACCCCGCCTTGGAAGGAGAACGCAGAAAATGAAACAGGATATATTGATTATTGGCGGCGGAGCCAGCGGGCTGGCGGCCGCCATTTTGGCTGCCCGGAACGGGGCGGCAGTGACGATTTTGGAGCATACGGACCGGGTGGGGAAAAAGATACTTTCCACAGGAAACGGCAGATGCAATCTGACCAACCTCCATATGGGGCCGGAGTGCTACCGGAGTGAGGATCCGGGTTTTCCCATGGAGGTGGTGAATGGCTTCCCTGTGGAGGAGACGCTGGAATTTTTCCGCACTCTGGGAATTGAACCAAAGGACCGGAACGGCTACATTTATCCCGGCAGCGACCAGGCCTCCTCGGTTCTGGACGGTCTGCGGATGGAGGCGGAGCATCTGGGAGTTTTGCTCAAGACCGGCTGTCAGGTGGAACGGATTCAGGCGCCCCATGGAGGAGAAAACCGCTCGTTTCGGGTAATGACCAGCCAGGGGAGCTTTGAAGCCCGGGCGGTCATCCTGGCGGCCGGCTCCAAGGCGGCTCCTAATACCGGTTCCGACGGAAGCGGCTACGAGCTGGCAAGGCAGCTGGGCCATTCCATCATCAAGCCCCTTCCGGCCCTGGTCCAGCTGCGCTGCCAGGGGAAGCACTACCGGCAGCTGGCCGGGGTGCGCACGGAGGCGGATATCCAGCTGAAAGCAGATGGAAAGCGGCTGGCCCGGGACAGAGGAGAGCTGCAGCTGACGGATTACGGCATCTCCGGCATCCCCGTATTCCAGATCAGCCGTTTCGCCGCTGTGGCCCTGGATGAGGGAAAGCGTGTGGAGGCAGAGATCGATTTTCTGTCTTCCTGGCCCAGAGGGGAGACGGTGGAGCGCCTGAAAAAGCGGGCAGAGCTTTTATCCTACCGCAACTGCGAGGATTTCCTGAGCGGCCTGCTGAACAAAAAACTGGCCCAGGTGCTGATCAAGGCGGCCGGCATACCATTAAGCCGTCCGGCGGGAGAGCTAAAGAGGAGGGAGCTGGAGGAGCTTGGAGGGTATCTCCGTTCCTACCGGGCTCTGGTGGCAAGCGTCAATCCCTTTGCAAACGCCCAGGTGTGCCGGGGCGGGATAGATACCCGCCAGGTGGATTCCGGGACCATGGAATCCAGACTCTGTCCGGGGCTGTTTTTGGCCGGGGAGATTCTGGATGTGGACGGGATCTGCGGAGGATACAATTTACAATTTGCCTGGTCCAGCGGCGCTCTGGCCGGGAGAGCGGCGGCAGACTTAACGGCCGGGAAAAAACGCAGGGAGAGGAGCAGGGCCAGATGATTCGGATCAACCAGCTTAGGATTCCTATCGGGCACAGTCCGCGGGAGCTTTCAAAGAAGGCGGCAAGGGCACTGAGGCTTCGGGAGGAGGAGATCGCCGGCCTTCAAATTGTCCGCCAGTCGGTGGATGCCAGGAAGAAGCCGGATCTTGTATACAGCTACATAGTGGATGTTCAGATTAAAGGGGGACGGGAGGAAAAGGTTCTCGCCCGGGCGAAAAACAGAAACGCCTCCCTGGTAAAGGAGAAGCCCTACTGCTGTCCGGCGCCGGGGACCGAGCCTTTGAAGCACCCGCCGGTGATCGTGGGCACCGGTCCTGCAGGCCTGTTCTGCGGACTCCTGCTGGCCCAAAAGGGCTACCGTCCGATCCTTCTGGAGCGGGGCAGGGATGTGGACCGGCGGAAGGAAGATGTGGACCGTTTCTGGGAAGGAGGCCAACTGGACCCGAAATCCAACGTCCAGTTTGGAGAAGGGGGAGCCGGGACCTTTTCTGACGGAAAGCTCAATACCCTGGTAAAGGATGTGTCCGGACGAAACGGGGAAGTGCTGCGGATCCTGACGGAATTCGGGGCAGATCCGGCTATCCGATACGCCAGCAAACCTCATATCGGCACAGATGTGCTGAGCCGGGTGGTAAAAGCTATCCGGCAGGAGATCATAAGACTGGGAGGACAGGTGCGATTTGAAAGCCAGGTGACGGACCTGAGCGTCCGGGATGGAAGCCTTGAGGCCCTGGTGCTGGAAAGCGGAGAAAAAATCCCTGTCCAGGCGGCGGTCTTTGCGGTTGGACACAGCGCGAGGGATACCTTTTCCATGCTTTTAAGCCGCGGGGTTTCCATGGAGCCCAAGCCTTTTGCAGTGGGGCTGCGCATCCAGCACCCACAGGCCATGATTGACGAGAGCCAGTACGGAAGAAGCGTAAAAGAGCTGGGGGCGGCCTCCTATAAGGTGACCTGGAAGGCGGCGGGCGGCAGGGGGATCTACTCCTTCTGCATGTGCCCCGGAGGATATGTGGTAAATGCCTCCTCGGAGCCGGGACGCCTGGCGGTCAACGGCATGAGCTACCACGGGCGGGCAGGGGAAAATGCCAACAGCGCCTTGATCATCACCGTGGGGCCGGAGGATTTTCCCGATGAGACGGTGCTGGGTGGGGTGCACTTCCAGCAGCGCCTGGAGGAGAAGGCGTATGTTCTGGGAAACGGCAGGATTCCGGTGGAAACCTACGGGGATTTTAAGGCGGGAGGACCGCCAAAGGAGCGTTTCGGCCAGGTGAAGCCGCAGTTTAAGGGGCAGTGGGCTTTCGCCGATTTAAGAGAACTTTTAGGGCCGGAGCTTTCTGAGACCATGGTGGAGGGAATAGAAGCTTTTGAACATATGATCCGGGGATTTTCCAGGGAGGATGCCATTTTGGCGGGAATTGAGAGCAGAACCTCCTCCCCGGTGCGGATTCCCAGAGATGAGCAGGGAGAAAGCAGCCTGAAAGGACTGTATCCCTGCGGGGAAGGAGCCGGCTACGCGGGAGGGATCACCTCTGCCGCTATGGATGGCATGAAAACGGCCGAGGCGCTGATCCGGCGCTTTGCCCCGGTTTACTGAACGGTTTATCACAATAGGAGAAAGGAATCGAAAAAATGGATACGACGGAAAGAGCACAACTGAAGGAAAAGAAACGGATCGTGATCAAAATTGGCTCCTCCTCCCTGACCCATCCGGAAACGGGAGCCATCAATCTTCTGAAAATTGAGAGACTGGTAAGGGTTATCAGCGACCTGAAAGGAGAGGGCAAGGAGGTCGTTCTGGTGTCCTCCGGAGCGATTGCGGCGGGCAGGCAGGCCCTGGGCCATCAGAAGCCAGCTACCCTGGCCCAGAAGCAGGCCTACGCTGCTGTGGGACAGGCCCGCCTGATGATGGTCTACCAGAAGATCTTTTCCGAGTACAATCTGACGGCAGCCCAGATCCTGCTGACCAAGGATACGATGGTAAACGATGCCTCCCGCTACAACGCCCAGAACACCTTCGATGAACTTTTGAAGCTGGGAACGGTTCCCATTGTCAACGAAAACGATACCGTTTCTACTTCGGAAATTCCCTATGTGGACAGCTTCGGCGACAATGACCGCCTGTCCGCTATCGTGACGGCCCTGATCGGGGGAGACCTCCTGATCCTCCTTTCCGATATTGACGGCCTTTATTCCGATGACCCCAGACAGAATCCGGATGCCCGGTTCGTGTCCCTGGTTCCGGAGATCACGCCGGAATTTCTGGCGATGGGGAAGGAAACCTCTGGCAGCGATGTGGGAACAGGGGGAATGTCCGCCAAGCTGGCGGCGGCCCGGATCGCCACTGACAGCGGAGCGGATATGGTAATTGCCTGCGGGGACCAGGTGGATGTGATCCTGGACATTGTGGACGGAAAAGAGAAGGGGACTCTGTTTTTAGCCCATCCCAACCTGGATTTTGACCTGATGCACTATCTGAACAACGAATACTGATCGATACGGTTTTTAACGGCCCTCTGCGGGCCGGAGAGGAGGAATTATGACAGCGGAACAGATTGACCGGATCAACACCCTGTACCACAAGTCCCAGTCCGTGGGGCTGACACCGGAGGAAAAGGAGGAGCAGACCCGTCTGCGTAAGGAATACCTGGCAGCCATCCGGGAGAACCTCCGGGGGACCTTAAACCAGATTTCCATTCAGGAGCCGGACGGGACCATCACAGATCTGGGGAAGAAGTACGGCGGCGTAAAAGAGAACTGAGGCCATGGAGACAAGAGAAAAAAAGAGGGCTCTGCGCAGAGAAATCCTGAGGCGGAGAAACGGGCTGAAGCCGGAGGAGAAGGAGCAGATGGACCGGAAGATCTCCCGGAGGCTTTTGGACTGGAAGCCTCTGTGGACGGGACAGCCGGTATTTCTCTATCTTTCCTTCGGCTCAGAGTTTCACACCTGGCCTCTCCTTGAGGAGCTTCTGAAGAGGAAGATCCCGGTGGCGGCTCCCCGTGTGGAAGGAACAGAGATGGATTTTTACTGGATTCATGGAAAGGAGGAGCTGCAGGCCGGATATAAAGGAATCCCGGAGCCCTCTGCCGGCTGCCAAAGGGCGGAAGCGGCAGGGGGCATCATACTTGTACCCGGAGCGGTCTTTGACCGGAAGGGATACCGGATTGGCTACGGCGGCGGATACTATGACCGGTATCTGCCGGCGCATGGAGACATGGAGACACTGGCGGCGGCTTACCCATTTCAGATTGTGGAGGAGGTAATGCGGGAGGAGTGGGACCGGCCGGTGGACCGGATCGTGACAACTGAGGAAGAGATCATCTGCAGATAACGCAGGAGAAAGGAAGGCGTTCCGTGGAATTTCTGTGAATTTGGTGGATTTTAGCTTTCAGGTGTGGTATGATGTGTGGCAGTAACGAAAATGAAGGTTCTAAAACAGGAGTGAGAAAAATCTTATGACATTGAGCGAAATAGGCAGGCAGGCTAAAGATGTATCCCGGATTTTAAACAACCTGGGTTCCAGAGAAAAAAATATGGGTCTGGAAGAAGCTGCACGGGCTCTTCTGGAAGGCGAGGATGAGATTTTAAATGCCAACGAGGAGGACTGCGAGAAGGCGGCCCAGGCCGGCATGAGCCAGGGACTTCTGGACCGGCTCCGCCTGACTCCGGCCAGAGTCAACGCTATGGCCGACGGACTTTTGCAGGTGGCAGCGCTGGAAGACCCGGTGGGGGAGGTCCTTTCCATGAAGCAGAGGCCCAATGGGCTGCTGATCGGAAAAAAGAGGGTTCCTCTCGGAGTGATCGCCATGATTTACGAGGCCCGTCCCAATGTGACGGCGGACGCCTTCGGCCTGTGCTTTAAAAGCGGAAATGCGGTTATACTAAAGGGAGGAAGCGATGCACTCTGCTCCAACCGGGCCATTGTAAAATGTTTGCGGGAGGGACTGGAGCGGGCCGGTCTGCCTGTGGATGCGGTGCAGCTGGTGGAGGATACCAGCAGAGAGACCGCCAAAGAGCTGATGCGCCTAAATGAATATGTAGATGTACTGATCCCCAGAGGGGGAGCGGGCTTGATCCGCACGGTGGTGGAGAACAGCACCGTTCCGGTCATTGAGACGGGAACAGGGAACTGCCACATCTATGTGGACGAGACTGCGGACCTGAACATGGCTCTGGACATTATCTACAATGCCAAGACCCAGCGCATCGGTGTATGCAATGCCTGTGAGTCCCTGGTGGTCCACCGTTCTGTTGAGAAGGAGTTTCTGCCTATGCTGAAGAAGCGTCTGGCGGAAAAAGAGGTGGAAATCCGCGCGGACGAGGAGGCCAGAGCCATTGAACCTGACTTTAAGGCCGCCGCAGAGGAAGATTGGGGCAAGGAATATCTGGACTACATTCTTTCCCTGAAGACGGTGGATTCCATCGATGAGGCCATCGCACATATCAACCGGTACAATACCGGCCACTCGGAGGCCATCGTCACTTCCAACTATTTCCATGCGCAGCAGTTCCTGAATGAGGTTGACGCAGCTGCGGTGTATGTCAACGCCTCCACCCGCTTTACGGACGGGGAGGAGTTCGGCTTCGGCGCGGAAATCGGAATCAGCACCCAGAAGCTCCATGCAAGAGGCCCCATGGGATTAAAGGAGCTGACCACAACCAAATACATCATTTACGGCGACGGTCAGATTCGGTAAGGACCGGCCAGGGGCGGACATCAAAAAGCAAAAAAGAGGAAACCATCCATGTCAGACAAGAAAGATTTGAAAAAGCAGACAAAAGAAAATCAGGAGAAGGAGCCCTTTAACCTGAAAAAGGAGATTCTCAGCTGGGTACAGATCATCGTGGCGGCTGTGATCATCGCCTGGGTGCTGAATACCTTTATCATTGCAAACAGCTATGTGCCCACCGGTTCCATGATTCCCATTATCCAGTCCAAAAGCCGGGTCATCGGTTCCAGGCTGTCCTATCTGTTCAGCGACCCGGAGCGGGGGGATGTGGTGATCTTCTATTATCCCGACGACCCGGAGCAGAAAACCTTCTATGTAAAACGGGTGATCGGCCTGCCAGGGGACACGGTGACCATAAAGGACGGGCAGGTATACATCAACGATTCTGAGACGCCGCTGGAGGAATCCTATCTGGCGGAGCCCATGGAGGAGCGGGAGACCATTCAGCTGTCGGTGGAAACCATCAACAGCCTGAACGTAGAGTATAACGATATGGAGTACGTCAGCGATGACATGGTCGAGGTAAACGTCAATGATGCGGTCTACCATGTACCGGAGGGCTGCTACTTTATGATGGGAGACAACCGGAACTTTTCGGAGGATGCCAGGTTGTGGCAGAATAAATATGTAGCAAAGGACAAGATTATCGCAAAAGTTCTGTTCTGCTATTTCCCCAATATTCATCTGGTGAAGTAGGCAGGATCGGATAAGAGCGCGGTCAGCGCTGGAATTGAAAGGCAGTCGGGAGACCGGCTGCTTTTTTGGTATGGGCACTTAGAGAAGCATTTCCGGGGCTCATGCTTATATTTTTATGACAAAATGCAATATATATTTGACATATTGCCGGATAAATGCTATAATCAAACCATCAAAGAGAGAGGGAGAGGATAGAAAGGGTGATGGAATGAAAAACCTGAAGCTGAAGGCAGCTAGGGCAGGAAAAGATTTGTCCCAGGAGGAGTTGGCAAACCTGGTGGGCGTTACCAGGCAGACCATTGGCATGATCGAGGCGGGAAAGTACAATCCTTCCCTGAATCTCTGCATTGCCATCTGTAAGGCACTGGGAAAAACATTGGATGAACTTTTTTGGGAAGAATGAAAGGATTGGTGAATGATGATGAAGGATGAGAGAATAAAACAGGCCCATGATCAGATTATGGCAGAGTTTGGAACAGCTGTATTTTTCTTCGCCCTGGCGGCATTTCTGGTGAAGATCCTTCTGCTCCACAGGGGACTTTCCGACTGTGTGGTAGAGTATGTGATCATGATCGGAGCACCTCTGTTTCAGGCAGTCCGCTGCCGCCAGATGAAGATCGCCTTCTACCGTCCAGGCATGGAGAAAACCTATTGGAAGAAGGCTCTGGCTGTCCTGGCGGCCGTGGCGGTCGTCTATATTGCTTACAGCTGGGCCAGCCTGGGGGGACCGGCGAAGAAACTGCTCCCTCTGGCGGCATTTGCAGCAGCATTTGCAGCAATCCGGTTTGGAGCGATTCTTCTGGAGAAGAAACGGGCAAAAAAGCTGGAAAAGGAGTTTGAGGACGAGTAAGAACTTGACAAACTCAGGCTGTGTACGAAAGACTGCCTGTCAAGGATTAAGGCAAAGAAGGAGAAGCCTGCCTTCCGGCTGGCAGGGACGGCCAGGGAAGATAGGCTGTGCCGTCTGATGGAGGCGGCTAAAAACTTTTGAAATTGATTCTCTGTAACGAAGCGTGGGTTTAAATCCGGGCGGCCTGAGGCTGTCCGGATTTTTCGCGAAAGAGGGACCGGAAGATCAGCCGGACCAGAGGACCGCAGTAAAACATCTGATAGAGAATGGCCATAGGAAAATTCATTCCCCAGGTCTGGACCCAGGTGCCGAAGGTCTTGGTGTCCTTGAAGAGAATGCAGGCGATCAGACTCATTACGGGACACATGATGCAGCAGATGCAGATGGAAATGGCATAGGTGATGAACTGGGGCCTGTCCTCCGGGGTCATGACAGTGAAGGCCAGGATTCTGGCAAGCTTTCCTACCACGAAGAATTCCAGAACAAATGCGATGGGGGCCATAATGGGAAGCTCGTGGAGAGCGGCCAGAAAGGTTTCTCCAAATACGCCTCCCATATTGAGGGCTACGTTGTAGACGATCATGCCGTAGACCATGATGACCGCCATGATCGCGGTAAAGACTGCATCCTGAAATTTGTTTTTGGGCATAAAAATATCCTCCGTTTGATGTATTTATGTGTTGTTCGTTATCATCCGGAGGAGTGTGCGTTTCCAATTTAAAACCATATGAAATTTGCCAGAACAGGATACCATACCTTCCGCGTTTTGTAAAGACCGGATTGAAAAAACAATTTGATTTTATATGTGGGATGCGATATAATTGTACAATCCAGGCTTTTTAGAAAGGTTTATGATAAGATCATGGCATCAAATACAGAAAATTACGAATTCCACTGGAATCAGATCGAGAGCGGGGCGCCTGACAAAGAGCCGGCCCGCCAATATTATTTTATGGAGACAGCCAGAGGGCTTCTGAAGGCAAAGTTTGAACAGGACTGTGCCTCAGGGGAGGCTCTTGGAAGATATGGCGCAGAGCAGCTGGAGGAGATGAAAAAAGAAGGATACTGGGGTACCTGCTGCGTAACCACTTTCGGCTGCCAGATGAACGCAAAAGACTCCGAAAAACTTCTCGGCATCCTGGAATCCATCGGCTACCGGCCCGTTGAGATGGAGGATGCGGACCTGGTGCTCTACAATACCTGCACCGTCCGTGAAAATGCCAATAAGCGCCTTTACGGCCGTCTGGGGCAGGCGGGAGCCAGAAAGAAAAAGAATCCCGGCATGCTCATCGGCCTCTGCGGCTGCATGATGCAGGAGCCTCAGGTGGTGGAGAAAATCCGGACCAGCTACCCCTTTGTGGACCTGATTTTCGGCACCCACAATATTTTCGTGCTGGCGGAGCTGGTGAGCCAGTGTCTCATCCGCCAGAGCATAAAAAAGCACCGGACCCTGATCGATGTGTGGGAGGGGACGGACCAGATCGTGGAGGATTTGCCGGCAGACCGGAAGTACCCCTTTAAATCCGGGGTGAACATCATGTTCGGCTGCAACAATTTCTGCAGCTACTGTATTGTCCCCTACGTCCGGGGAAGGGAGAGGAGCAGGCAGCCGGAGGAGATCTTAAAGGAAATCCGCCGCCTGGCGGAGGACGGAGTGGTGGAGGTTATGCTTCTGGGGCAGAACGTCAACTCCTACGGAAAGACCTTGGAGAATCCCATGACCTTTGCGGAACTTCTCCGGAAGGTGGAAGAGATCCCCGGAATTCAGCGCATCCGCTTTATGACTTCCCATCCCAAGGACCTTTCCGATGAGCTGATTCAGGTGATGGCGGAGTCCAAAAAGATCTGCCGTCATTTTCATCTTCCCCTCCAATCCGGAAGCAGCCGGATTCTGGAAAAGATGAACCGGCACTATACAAAGGAGCAGTTTATCGAACTGGCCCGCCGGCTGAAGGCGGCAGTGCCGGGGATTTCCCTGACAACGGATATCATCGTGGGCTTCCCCGGAGAAACGGAGGAAGATTTTGAGGAGACCCTGGATGTGGTCCGTCAGGTGGAATTTGACAGCGCATTTACCTTCATTTACTCCAAGAGGACCGGGACTCCGGCGGCTTCCATGGAAGATCAGGTGCCGGAGGATGTGGTGAAGGAGCGCTTTGACCGGCTGCTGAAGGAGGTTCAGGAGATTTCCTCCCGCGTCTGCGGAAGGGACGAGGGAACGGTTCAGGAGGTGCTGGCAGAGGAAGTGGACAGCCATGGTCCGGGATGGATTACCGGCCGTCTCTCCAACAACACCCTGGTTCATTTTAAAGGTGATCCTTCTATGATCGGTCATTTCTTCCAGGTGTATTTGGAGGAGAGCAAGGGATTTTACTATATGGGCCGTCTGGTGTAGGCCCTCAGAGCACAAAAGAAGCGAGGCAGAGAATTGGAAGTAGATATGTCACAATTATCCCCCATGATGCGTCATTACATGGAGACGAAGAAACAGTATCCGGACTGTATTTTGTTTTACCGTCTGGGGGATTTTTATGAGATGTTTTTTGAGGATGCCCAGACGGCATCCAGAGAACTGGAGATAACGCTGACGGGGAAGGAGTGCGGTCTTCCGGAGAGGGCGCCTATGTGCGGTGTCCCGTTCCACGCGGTGGATTCCTATTTGTATAAGCTGGTCCAGAAGGGCTACAAGGTAGCGATCGCAGAGCAGATGGAAGACCCGAAGCTGGCCAAAGGACTGGTTAAGCGGGAGGTCATCCGGGTGGTGACCCCGGGTACCATTACCAGCGCCCAGGCCCTGGACGAGACGAAAAATAATTATCTGATGGGGATCGTGTGTACGGATGGGCGATACGGCGTGGCTACCGCTGATATCAGCACCGGAGACTTTCTGGTGACGGAGGTGGACACGGACCGGGAGCTTTTTGATGAGATTAATAAATTCTCCCCCTCAGAGATCATCTGCAATGACGCCTTTTATGTTTCCGGCGTGGATCTGGATGAGCTGAAGAACCGCTACCATGTGGCGATCTCCTCTCTGGAACCCAGATTTTTCGGGGAGGAAGCCTGCCGCACGGTGTTAAAGGAGCATTTTCATGTAGGGGCCTTGAGCGGTCTGGGGCTGGAGGATATGGGGACCGGGATCATTGCTGCAGGAGCAGTGATGCAGTATATGTACGAAACCCAGAAAAGCACCCTGGAGCACATTACCTCCATTCATCCCTACAGCACCGGACAGTTTATGATCCTGGATACTTCTACCAGGAGAAATCTGGAGCTGGTGGAAACCCTCCGGGAGAAGAACAAGCGGGGAACCCTTCTGTGGGTCCTGGACAAGACGAAAACCGCTATGGGAGCGAGACTGCTGCGAAACTGGATCGAGCAGCCCCTGATCAAGCGGGATGCCATCATCGCCAGACAGGATGCGGTGGAAGAGCTGAATATGAATTATATTTCCAGAGAGGAAATCCGCGAATACTTAAATCCTGTCTATGACCTGGAGCGCCTGATCGGCCGCATCAGCTACCGGACAGCCAACCCCAGAGACCTGATCGCATTCTGTACCTCCCTGGAGATGCTGCCTCATATCCGGGGGATCCTGGGAGAGTTCCACAGTCAGCTCTTTAAGGAGGCGGCAGAGGATCTGGACCCGCTGGGGGATCTGTTTGATCTGGTGAAAAGGGCCATTGTGGAGGAGCCCCCCATCAGCCTGAGGGAAGGAGGGATCATCCGGGAAGGTTTCAGCCAGGAAGCGGACGAATTCCGGAAGGCCAATACAGAAGGGAAAAACTGGCTGGCTGAACTGGAGGCCAGGGAGCGGGAGAAAACCGGCATCAAGAATCTGAAAATCAAGTTCAATAAGGTGTTCGGCTACTATTTTGAGGTGACCAATTCCTTTAAGGACATGGTTCCGGACTATTTTGTCCGCAAGCAGACCTTGACCAACGCGGAGCGCTATACGACTGATGAGTTAAAGCATCTGGAGGAAGTGATCTTGGGAGCGGAGGATAAGCTGGTTTCTCTGGAGTATGACCTGTTCTGCCAGGTTCGGGACCAGATTGCTTCCCAGGTGGTGCGGATCCAAAAGACAGCCAGGGCCATTGCCCTCATCGATGTGTTCTGCTCCCTGTCCCTGGTGGCTTCCAGGCAGAACTATGTAAAGCCCTCCATCAATGAAAAGGGCGTGATCTCCATCAAGAACGGCCGCCACCCGGTGGTGGAACAGATGATGCGGGACGACCTTTTTGTGGCCAACGATACAGAGCTGGACAACAATAAGAACCGGGTATCCATCATCACCGGCCCCAACATGGCTGGAAAATCCACCTATATGCGGCAGGTGGCACTGATTGTGCTGATGGCCCAGCTGGGAAGCTTTGTGCCGGCCCAGGAAGCCAATATCGGCATCTGTGACCGTATCTTTACCAGAGTAGGCGCTTCCGATGACCTGGCCAGCGGACAGAGCACCTTTATGGTGGAAATGACGGAGGTGGCAAATATCCTGAGAAATGCCACCAGAAAAAGCCTTCTGGTTCTGGACGAAATCGGAAGGGGCACCAGCACCTTTGACGGTTTGTCTATCGCCTGGGCGGTGGTGGAGCATGTGAGCAACACGCGGCTTCTGGGAGCCAAGACTCTTTTTGCCACCCATTATCACGAGCTGACGGAGCTGGAGGGAACCATTGCGGGAGTAAAAAACTACTGCATCGCGGTAAAGGAGCAGGGGGACGACATTGTATTCCTGCGAAAGATTGTCCGCGGCGGCGCTGACAAGAGCTACGGCATCCAGGTAGCCAAGCTGGCCGGAGTGCCGGAATCGGTGATCGCCAGGGCAAAGGAGATCGCCCAGGAGCTGACGGATGCGGATATTACGGCCAAGGCAAAGGAGATTGCCCAGGTAAGCTCCAATATCACCCAGAGGAAAGCCGTTCCCAAGCCCGATGAGGTGGATATGCAGCAGCTCACCTTTTTTGACACGGTGAAGGACGATGATATTATCCGGGAGCTGGGGGAATTGGAGATCAATACCATGTCTCCCATGGATGCCCTGAATACCCTTTACCGCCTGCAGAACAAGCTGAAAAACCGATGGAAGGAATAAAGCGTTTATGAATTTCTATATCTTGACTCTGTTTCCGGAGATGGTAGCCGGCGGCCTGGCCACCAGCATCACGGGGCGGGCAATGGAGAAAGGCCTGATTTCCGTGGAGGCCATTAATATCCGGGATTATTCCAGGGAAAAGCACCGTCATGTAGACGATGCGCCCTACGGCGGCGGCGCCGGCATGGTGATGCAGGCGGAGCCCATCTGCGATGCCTACGAGGATTTATGCGCAAAGACAGGGAAAAAGCCCAGAGTGATTTATATGACGCCCCAGGGCCGGGTGTTCAACCAGCAGATTGCCGGGGAGCTGGCAAAGGAGGAGGACCTGGTGTTCCTTTGCGGACATTATGAAGGGGTGGATGAGCGGGCCCTGGAACTGATTGGGGCCGATTATCTGTCCATCGGGGATTATGTGCTGACAGGGGGAGAACTTCCCGCGATGGTAATGATCGACTGCATCTCACGGCTGGTGCCGGGAGTGCTGAATAATGACAGCTCTGCGGAGATTGAGTCCTTTTCCGACAATCTTCTGGAATATCCCCAATATACCCGCCCGGAGGAATTTCGGGGTCTTAGGGTGCCGGAGGTCCTTTTAAGCGGCCATCACAAAAATATTGAAGTCTGGCGCAGGCAGCAGTCCATCCGGAGAACTCTGGAGCGCCGGCCGGATCTGCTGGAGGATGCGGTTTTATCCAAAAAGGAGAAGATCTTTCTGGAGCAGCTTCTGCGGGAGCAGGAGGAGCAGTCCTGAAAGGTCAAAAGGAGGCGGCCTGCGGCATTCTGCAGGTTTGTGCGAAAAAACCAAAGAAAAGCCCTTGCATTTTCCGCCCTTCTATGATAAGATGTTGACTGTTGTGACAAGAAAAGAGATGGTCCTCTGTTACGGTCCGCGGTGAGAAAAGCTTACCGGCCTGCGTATTAAGAACATCCAATAATTGAAGGAGGTTCACACAATGAACGAGATTATCAAGAACATCGAGGCGTCCCAGTTAAAAGAGACAGTTCCCAGCTTTAAGGTAGGAGACACGGTTCGCGTTTACAACAAGATCCGCGAGGGAAACCGTGAGAGAATCCAGGTATTTGAGGGAACCGTTCTTAAACGTCAGAACGGCGGCGTCAGAGAAACCTTTACCGTAAGAAAGACTTCCAACGGAATCGGCGTTGAGAAGACCTGGCCTCTTCACTCCCCCTTTGTTGACAAGATTGAGGTTGTCCGCAGAGGTAAGGTAAGACGTGCAAAACTGAACTACCTGAGAGAGCGCGTAGGCAAGGCTGCAAAGGTAAAAGAGTTAGTAAAATAATTCCGTACATTGGCAGGAGGGAGAATAGAAAAGATTCTCCCTCCTGTTTGTTACGAGCGCTTGGCGGATGGGAGGTCCGGATGGATTTTTATATCAATGAAGACACCGCCTGGGTGAGGAGGATTGCCCGGTGGGCGGTAGATGTGGTGGTGGTTATCTCGCTGGCATGGTTTCTGGTATATGGTTTCTGCGGCCAGGTCCGCGTTGACGGAAACTCCATGCAGCCCCTTCTGGATGCCAGGGATGTGGTGCTGGTGAACCGCCTGGCCTACGATGTGGGAAATCCGGGGCGATTTGATGTGGTGGTGTTTCAGCGGGGCGACCAGAAGGGCAACGTTAAACGGGTCATCGGCCTTCCCGGGGAGACGGTCCAGATTATAGGGGGCCGGATTTACATTGACGGGGCTGCGCTGGAGTCCGAGGAGGGCCTGGGGGAAGTTTCCCTGGCCGGCCGGGCGGACAGCCCGATCCTTCTGGGAGAAGATGAATATTTTCTTTTGGGAGATAATCGGGACAGCAGTGAGGACAGCCGTTTCACCAATGTGGGCAATGTGAAAAAAGAGCAGATACAGGGCAAGGTATGGATGCGGATCCTGCCGATTTTAAAGCTGGGATTTCTGTAGGCCCATGCTGCCTGAAAGATCTGAGTTTTCACAAGATCCCGCTAAAATCCAATAACAGAGGAGAATAGGAGCAGTACATGAATATACAGTGGTATCCCGGACATATGACAAAAGCCAGAAGGGCTATGGAGGAAGATGTAAAGCTGGTGGACCTGGTGATCGAGCTGGTGGATGCCAGAGCCCCGTTTTCCAGCCGGAATCCGGATATTGATCAGCTGGCAAAGGGAAAAGCCAGGATGGTCCTTTTAAACAAAGCGGATCTGGCAGACGGGGAAAGCTGTGCCAGGTGGACCAGATGGTTTGAGGACCAGGGCATCTGCGTGGTAAAGATCGATGCCAGGAACAGGGGAACCTTAAAAGCGGTCCAGGCGAAGGTGGGAGAGGCCTGCCGGGAGAAAATCGAGAGGGACCGGAGAAGAGGGATTTTGAACCGCCCGATCCGGGCAATGGTGGTGGGAATTCCCAATGTGGGCAAATCCACCTTTATCAACTCCTTTGCCGGCAAGGCCAGTGCCAAGACGGGGAACCGCCCCGGCGTCACCAAAGGCAATCAGTGGATTCGCTTAAATAAGACTCTGGAACTTTTGGATACCCCGGGAATCCTGTGGCCCAGATTTGAGGACCAGCAGGCCGGCCTGCGCCTGGCGCTCATCGGCTCCATCAATGATGAGATCCTCAATAAAGAGGAGCTGGCAGCAGAACTGATCGGCTTTTTGAAGCAGACATTTCCCCGGGCGCTGAAAGAACGCTACGGGCTGGAAGAGCAGGAGGATGCCTACTGCTGTCTGGAGGAGATCGCGAGAAAGCGCTCCTGCCTGGCAAAAGGCGGCCAGCCGGACCTTCCACGGGCGGCGGCCCTGCTGCTGGATGATTTCCGCAGCGGCCGCCTGGGGGCGATCACACTGGAACAGCCAAAAGACCTGCCCGGCAGCCAGGGAGAGGGCGAGGAGAAAACAGGATCCCGGGAGGAGGCAAGCGATGGCAGAGCTTAAAGGAGAACGTCTGGAAAAAGAAATGCAGCGGCTGGAGGAAATGTGCCGGTATGAAAAAGAGCACCAGGACTGTGCGTTCATCTGCGGCATCGATGAGGCGGGCCGGGGTCCGCTGGCAGGGCCGGTGGTGGCGGGAGCTGCCATTCTGCCTAAGGACAGCCGGATTTTATATTTAAACGATTCCAAAAAGTTGTCGGAAAAGCGCAGGGAGGAGCTCTTTGTGCAGATCCAGAAGGAGGCTCTGGCCTGGTCCGTAGGGATTGTGGGGCCGGAGCGCATCGATGAGATCAACATTCTCCAGGCCACCTATGAAGCCATGCGGCAGGCGATCGAAGGGCTTTCCCGAAAACCGGACCTTTTGCTGAACGATGCGGTGACGATCCCGGGGGTGGAGATTCCCCAGATCCCCATTGTAAAGGGGGACGCCAAGAGCCTGTCCATTGCTGCCGCCAGCATTCTGGCAAAGGTGACCAGGGACCACATGATGGCAGAATATGACAAGCTTTATCCGGAATACGGATTTGGAAAACACAAGGGCTACGGCACGGCGGCGCATATGGAGGCCATTCGCCGTCTGGGCCCCTGCCCCATTCACAGAAGAACCTTTATTAAGAAGATTGTCGGGGAGGATGAATGAACCGGAGAGCTCTGGGAAAAGAATACGAGGACAGGGCGGCGGCCTTTCTGGAGAGTCGGGGATACAAGATATTGGAGCGCAATTTTTCCTCCCCGGGAGGGGAGATTGACCTGATTGCCAGGGACGGACGGTATCTGGTCTTTGTAGAGGTGAAGTACCGGGCGGATGCCTCCAGGGGGAATCCTCTGGAAGCGGTAGGACCGGCAAAGCAGGAGCGCATCAGAAGGACAGCGGCCTGGTATCTGATGAAGAAGGGCATGACCCAGGATGTACCCTGCCGTTTTGATGTGGTGGGAATCCTGGGAAAGGAAATGGTTCTGGTGGCCGATGCCTTTTAGAAGTCTGCAGGGAAAGGAAGGATAGAGATGAAAATTCAGCCGCGCTATCAGGGAGGACGGCAGATTCCTCAGCTGAATGAAAAGGAAGGAGTCCCCTATTTTGTATTTCCTTCGCTGGAGGAGACGCATGAAGTGATCCACGGCTTTTCCAGCCGTTGGGGAGGGGTCAGCTGCGGAGATTTTTCTTCCATGAATTTTTCTGCCGGACGGGGAGACGACCCGGAAGCCGTTTTGGAGAATTTTACCCGCATGGCTGCTGCTCTGGGGGTGGACAGGGACCGCATGGTGGTATCCTGGCAGACCCACACGGCAAATGTCCGCCTGGTGACGGAGGAGGATGAGGGGAAAGGCGTGGTCCGGCCGCGCGATTACCAGGATGTGGACGGACTGATTACCAATGTGCCTGGGATTACGTTAGTGACCCTCTATGCGGACTGCGTTCCCATTTATCTGGTGGACCCGGTCAGGAGGGCCATCGGCCTGTGCCATTCCGGATGGAGGGGGACGGTCCAGGGGATTGGGGAAGTGACGGTCCGGAAGATGACGGAAGCCTTTGGCAGCCAGCCGGAGGATCTGATCGGATGCATCGGCCCAAGCATCTGCGCGGATTGCTTTGAGGTGGGGCCGGAGGTGGCGGAAGAATTTTTCCGGGCTTTTCCGGCCGGCTCTCATCAGCAGCTTTGCCCCTTTCATGGACAAACGGGGAAATACCATGTAGACTTGTGGCTGGCAAACCGGCTGGTGCTGAGACGGGCCGGACTGAAGGAAGAACAGATTTACACCACAGGGCTCTGCACCAAGTGCAATCCTGAGATTTTCTTCTCCCACCGGGCGATGGGGGCAAAGAGGGGAAATTTAGGCGCTTTCCTCTGTCTGAAAGAATAAATGCTGCGCAGCACAGGAACTGTGCGAGGCGCCTGTGACAATAAAAAACCGGATTCCACACATGCTGGTGTGGAGTCCGGTTTTTTAATAAGCAGACCTTAAACGAGTTTCTGATAATATTCGTACCCGCCGGACTGGTAGCGCTGTACCAGATTCTGAATCTTTTCGGTGGGATTTAAGCTGGCGCTGATGGAGCGGTCATGGTTTAAGGCGTTGATGATGGCGGCCAGATATTTGCTCATATCTGCTTCCAGATACCATGGGCGCTCTAAAAGTTCCTTGGGACGGTAATTCAGGTTTGTGGTAATCACATAATCCATATATCCCTTTAAGTAAAATTCATCAAATTTCTCCAGACCGCTGGTAAAAAGTCCGAAGGTACAGCAGACGATCACCTTGGCAGCCTTGCGCTCCTTCAACTCTTTGGCAGTATCCAGCATGCTCTCTCCGGAGGAAATCATGTCATCAATAATAAGGACAGTCTTTCCTTCTACGGAAGTTCCCAAAAATTCGTGGGCCACAATGGGATTGCGCCCGTTCACAACGGTGGAATAATCTCTGCGCTTGTAGAACATTCCCATGTCCACGCCCAGGTTGTTGGCCAGATAAACGGCCCGGTTCATAGCGCCCTCGTCCGGGCTGATGATCATCAGATGATCCTTGTCCAGGGAAATGTTGTGGTCGTGGGAAAACAGAGCCTTTACAAACTGGTAGGTAGGCATGAAGTTGTCGAATCCGATGAGTGGAATGGCGTTCTGGACTCTGGGGTCATGGGCGTCAAATGTAATGATATTGCTGACTCCCATAGTTGCCAGCTCCTCCAGGGCCATGGCGCAGTCCAAAGACTCCCGCTTGCTGCGCTTGTGCTGGCGGCTTTCATATAAGAAAGGCATGATGACATTAACCCGGTGGGCAGTAGAGCCGCAGGCGCCGATGATGCGCTTTAGATCCTGAAAATGGTCATCGGGGGACATGTGGTTGGTGTGGCCGAATACGGTGTAGGGAATGCTGTAATTGGTCACATCCACCATTGCGAACACATCGGTTCCGCGAACCGATTCATTGATGACTGCCTTGGCCTCGCCGGTGCCGAACCGGGGGCATTTGAAGTCCAGAAGATAAGAATCCACATCATAGCCGCGGTAGTGCAGGTCCTCCTGCCTGCGCTTCAGCTCCTCGATGTCGTTCCTTCTGAACTGAACAATGTGGTCGTTGACGCGGGCCGCTAAATCCTTGCAGCTTTCCAGGGCTGCAATTTTTAAGGGCGCCACCGGGAGAGAATCTTTAAAAACATAATCATTTGCCATGTAAGCATGCTCCTTTGAACAATATTAAATGCGACACTTCCTTTATACCATTGCGCCGTGAACATAGTCAAGTATCTGTGAATATTTTGTAAAAAAATACATTTTATGCCAGGGGGGATGAAAAAATGAGAGGAAGAAAAAATAAGTAAATCGTTAAAATAAAAACGATTAAAACGGAAAAATATTATGCAAATTTTCCAAAAATCAATTGACTTTTAACGTAAAATATAATAAAATTAGAAGCAAATCGATTTTTTCAGAGGGATATTTTGGACAGTTTCTACAAAATGAATTCTGAAATACGGCGGCCGTCGGCAGGTGTTTTGCAACAAAAGGGGGAAGGTTTGATCGTTTGAGATAAGAAAGGAGCTTTTATGGAATCGCTGATGAATCTGGTTTACGGTCTCTCGTTTTTGGCGGTGGCAATTGCCTTTGCCTTTGCGGTTTATCTTCATTTGTGGGTGAAGAACCAGAAAACAGAGAATAAAAAAATCATTGAGGTGTCACAGCTGATTCAGGAAGGGGCCAATACCTTTATGCGCAGAGAGTATGGGATCCTGGCCCGGTTTGCGGGGGTTGCGGCAGTTGTGATCTTTGTATTTCTTCCGTCTCCTGTATGGGAAGGAGACCTGGCGGCCCATATTGCCATGGTAGCGGCATATCTGGCCGGAACGATTTTGTCTGCTCTGGCCGGAAAGATCGGCATTCTGGTGGCTACCTCTGCCAATTCCAGGGCAGCGGAAGGGGCTGGAAAAGGACTGAAGCCGGCGTTCCTGATCGGTTTTAGGGGAGGATCGGTGATGGGTCTGGCAGTCGTTGGGTTCAGCCTTCTGGGGGTTATGGCTGTCCTCATGATCACATCAGATGCAACGATCCTTTTGGGATTTTCCTTTGGCGCCAGTTCGCTGGCCCTTTTTGCCAAGGCGGGCGGAGGCATCTTCACCAAAACTGCGGATGTATCCGCAGATTTGACCGGAAAGGTGGAACTTGGGATCCCGGAGGATGACCCGAGAAATCCTGCGGTAATTGCGGATAATGTGGGGGACAATGTAGGCGATGTGGCCGGTATGGGCGCGGACCTCTTTGATTCCAATGTGGCAGCCATGGCATCTGCCCTGGTAATGGCCCAGGCATTGGATGGGGGCACAGGGGTGAATTCCGCTATGGTATTCTGTTACGCGGCTCTGGGGCTTCTGGCCTCTATTATCGGCATCGCGTGCGCAAGAGTGGGGAAGGACGGAAATCCCACCAGAGCGCTGAATTCCTCTACCTACACGACCACAGCACTGTTTATGGTTCTGACGGCAGCAGCCACCTATTTGCTGGAAGGGTTCCAGTGGAGGATCTGGGGAGCCTCGGCCGTAGGGCTGATCGTGGGCGTGATCATCGGCATCACCACGGATTATTTTACCGATGACAGCAAGCCGATCGTACAGAAGGTGGCCCATGCTTCTCAGTCCGGCTCAGCATTTACGGTGTTGTCCGGCATCTCCTATGGGTTTATTTCATCACTGCCGGCTATGGTGGGCATCGCCATTTCTGCTCTGGTGGCCTACAAGCTCTGTGCTCCTCTGGGAGACGGGTACGCCCTTTTCGGAATTGCCATGGCGGCCGTCGGCATGCTTTCCATCGTGGGAATGATCATCAGCAACGATGCCTATGGTCCTATCGTGGACAATGCCAGAGGACTGGCAGAGATGGGCGGGCTTGGAGAGGAGACCATCCGCATTGCCGATGAGCTGGACAGTGCGGGAAACACGGTAAAAGCGGTAACTAAGGGCTTTGCCATCGGAGCTGCGGGTCTGACGGTCATCTCCCTGCTGGGGGCTTACATGTCGGAGGTGAACGAATCCCTGGAAGCTTTGGGCAGGGAGCTGATAACCGGTTTTGACATCATGGACCCGGCAGTGTTCTTCGGCGTTCTGATCGGAGCCTCCATACCTGCGGTGTTCTCCGCCATGCTTATGCTGGGAGTCGATAAAAACGCCCAGAGGATGGTAGCGGAAATCCACCGTCAGTTCCGCGAGATCAAAGGGCTGAGAGAAGGAAAGCCGGGAGTGAAGGCGGACTATGATACCTGCATCAATATTGCGACGGAGGGAGCTTTAAAGGAACTGATTCCTGCGGGAGCCATGGCTATTGCAGCTACGGTGATCGTGGGGCTGATCGGAGGTCCTCTCGCTATCGGCGGATTCCTGTTAGGAAACATTGTGAGCGGCCTGCTGCTGGCGCTGTTTATGTCCAACGCGGGCGGACTCTGGGACAATGCGAAGAAATATATTGAGGCCGGAAATGAAGGAGGAAAGGGTTCCGAGGCTCATAAGGCCGCGGTGACCGGAGATACGGTCGGAGACCCCTTTAAAGATACGGCTGGTCCTTCGATCAACACCCAAATCACGGTGGTATCCCTGGTGGCGTCCCTGATGTCCTCCATCTTTGCAGCATTTTCCCTTCTGGGATAACAATGGAATAGGAGACCATGATCGGCCGGCATCCGGACTTCTGGATGCCGGTCTTTTGCGCACTGCGGCCGAAAGCCCCCATTTACAAATTGCCGGCTTATTGGTATGATAGAAAAGAGACAGCAGCGGTCCGGAACGGCCCGCCTTTTTGCCTGTTCCAAACTGCTGCGGGAAATAAAAGAAAAGGAACGAAACGCCCATGACAAGAAAAAAACAGGCTGGCCATCCCATTTTGAAGGTGGAGCCGGGCTCCATCGGCGAGGAGCTGGAGCTGGAGCCGGGGGACCTTCTTCTGGAGATTAACGGGAATCCGGTAGAAGATATATTTGACTATGAATATTATGTGGACAGCCCTTCCCTGACCATGCTGGTGCAGAAGTCCAACGGGGAAGAGTGGGAGCTGGAAATCGAGAACGATTATGAGGACTTGGGGCTTACCTTTGAGAATGGCCTGATGAGCGACTACCGCTCCTGCTGCAACAAGTGCATTTTCTGCTTTATCGACCAGATGCCGCCGGGGATGCGGGATACCCTTTATTTTAAGGATGATGACTCCAGATTGTCGTTCCTTCAGGGGAATTACGTGACTCTGACCAATATGAAGGAAAA
>DWYS01000032.1 GCA_019118585.1 Candidatus Enterocloster faecavium
AGAGAAATGGAGGAATTGCCATGTATCAGAAGGTTCCCACAGACTTAAAGTTTGTGGAACGGGAAAAAGAGGTGGAGAAGTTCTGGGAAGAGAACCACATCTTTGAGAAGAGCATCAAAAACAGAGAGGGCTGTGAGCCTTATGTGTTCTATGACGGACCGCCAACAGCCAACGGAAAGCCCCATATCGGCCATGTGGAGACCCGCGTGATCAAGGATATGATTCCCAGATACCGGGCTATGAAGGGCTATATGGTGCCCAGAAAAGCAGGATGGGATACCCATGGACTTCCTGTGGAGCTGGAAGTGGAGAAGAAGCTGGGGCTGGATGGAAAGGACCAGATTGAAAAATACGGTCTGGAGCCCTTTATCAAGCAGTGTAAGGAGAGCGTCTGGAAATACAAGGGGATGTGGGAGGATTTCTCCAATACCGTTGGTTTCTGGGCGGATATGGAGCATCCTTACGTTACCTATCACAACGATTTCATCGAGTCTGAGTGGTGGGCTTTAAAGCAGATTTGGGAGAAGGGACTTCTCTACAAGGGCTTTAAGGTGGTTCCCTACTGTCCCCGCTGCGGTACTCCCCTGTCCTCCCACGAGGTAGCCCAGGGCTACAAGGACGTAAAGGAGCGTTCCGCTATCGTCCGTTTTAAGGTGAAGGATGAGGATGCCTACATTCTGGCATGGACCACCACCCCCTGGACCCTTCCCAGCAACCTGGCTCTCTGCGTCAACCCCAACGAGGAGTACGTGAAAGTGAAGGCCGGGGATGGAAAGGTTTACTACATCGCCCATGCCCTGATGGAAACGGTCCTGGGAGAGGGCTGTGAAGTTCTGGAAACTTATAAAGGAAAAGACCTGGAGTATAAAGAGTACGAGCCTCTTTATGAGTGCTCCGTGCCTTTCTGCGAAAAGCAGCATAAAAAAGCTTATTACGTGGTATGCGATACCTACGTAACCCTGACCGATGGTACCGGAATCGTACACATTGCCCCGGCCTTTGGTGAGGACGATGCCAATGTAGGCCGCAAGTACAACCTTCCCTTTGTACAGCTGGTGGATTCCAAGGGTGATATGGCCCCGGAAACTCCTTTTGCAGGAAAGTTTGTCAAGGATGCGGACCCGCTGGTGTTAAAGGACCTGGAGGAGAGAGGGCTTCTGTTTGCGGCTCCTGCTTTTGAGCACAGCTATCCCCACTGCTGGCGCTGCGGAACTCCGCTGCTGTATTACGCCAGAGAGTCCTGGTTCATCAAGATGACCGCGGTGAAGGAGGACCTGCTGCGCAACAACAGCACCATCAACTGGGTGCCGGAGTCCATTGGAAAAGGACGGTTCGGTGACTGGCTGGAGAACATTCAGGACTGGGGAATTTCCAGAAACCGTTACTGGGGAACTCCTTTAAATATCTGGGAGTGTGAGTGCGGCTATCAGCATTCCATTGGGAGCATCGCGGAACTGAAGAGCATGTCCCACAACTGCCCCGATGATATTGAGCTGCACCGTCCCTACATCGACAACGTGACGGTGGTATGCCCCAAGTGCGGAAAAGAGATGAAGCGGGTGCCGGAGGTGATCGACTGCTGGTTCGATTCCGGAGCTATGCCCTTTGCCCAGCATCACTATCCCTTTGAGAATCAGGAACTGTTCGAATCTCAGTTCCCGGCTCAGTTTATCTCCGAGGCTGTGGACCAGACCAGAGGATGGTTCTACTCCCTTCTGGCAGAATCCACCCTGCTGTTCAACAAGGCTCCTTACGAGAACGTGATCGTAATGGGACTGGTCCTGGATGAGAACGGACAGAAGATGAGCAAATCCAAGGGGAATGCGGTAGACCCATTTGACGCATTAAAGACTCACGGAGCGGATGCGATTCGCTGGTTCTTCTATACCTGCAGCGCTCCCTGGCTGCCCAAGCGCTATCAGGACAAGGCAGTGACCGAGGGACAGCGCAAATTTATGGGTACCCTGTGGAATACCTATGCCTTCTGGGTGCTGTATGCCAACATTGACGAATTTGACCCGACCAAATACAGCCTGGATTATGAGAAGCTTTCCGTCATGGACCGCTGGCTCTTGTCCAAGATGAACTCCATGGTGAAGAACGTGGATCAGAATCTGGATCATTATCAGATTCCTGAGGCTGCAAGAGCGCTCCAGGATTTCGTGGATGACATGAGCAACTGGTATGTGCGCAGAAGCAGAGAGCGTTTCTGGGCCAAGGGCATGGAGCAGGATAAGATCAATGCCTACATGACGCTGTATACCGCCCTGGTGACAGTAGCCAAGGCAGCAGCTCCCATGATTCCTTTCATGACCGAGCAGATTTACCAGAACCTGGTGCGGACCGTGGACAAGAACGCCCAGGAGAGCATCCACCTGTGCGATTTCCCGACTGTTCAGGAGGAGTGGATCGATGCTCAGCTGGAGTCTGATATGGATGAGGTGCTGAAGACCGTTGTGATGGGCCGTGCTGCCCGGAATACAGCCAACATCAAGAACCGTCAGCCCATTGCCCAGATGTATGTAAAGGCGGACCATGCTCTTTCCGACTTCTATGTAAAGATCATCGAGGAAGAACTGAATGTAAAGAAGGTAACCTTTGCCGACGATGTTCGGGCATTTACCTCCTACACCTTCAAGCCCCAGTTAAAGACCGTGGGACCAAAGTACGGCAAGCTGCTGAATCAGATTCGCCAGACGTTGTCGGAACTGGACGGCAGTGCAGCTATGGATACCCTCAATGAGAAGGGAAGCCTGACCTTTGAAATCCAGGGACAGGAAGTGGTTCTGACCAGGGATGACCTTCTCATCGATGTAGCCCAGAAGGAGGGCTATGTGACGCAGGAGGATAACTACGTAACGGTAGTGCTGGATACCAACCTGACGCCGGAGCTGATCGAGGAAGGCTTTGTCCGTGAGCTGATCAGCAAGATCCAGACCATGAGAAAAGAGGCTGGTTTTGAGGTAATGGATAAGATCACCGTTTACCAGGAGGGCAATGCTCACATCGAAGCTCTGATGAAGGAGCACGGAGAGGAGATCTGCACCGAGGTAATGGCAGACCGGATCGTGGTCGGACAGATGGGGGGATATGCCAAGGAGTGGAATATCAACGGCCAGCAGGTTTCCCTTGGCGTGGAAAAGAACAACGCATAATAACCAAGCAGGAGGTTGTCAATGAACAAAGGTTTTGATAAGGCCACTTTTAAAAACAGTGTAATTGATAATGTAAAAAATATGTTCCGCAGGACCATCGACGAGGCTACGCCGCAGCAGGTATTTCAGGCAGTAGCCTACGCGGTGAAGGACGTGATCATCGACGAGTGGATCGCCACCCACAAGGAGTATGAGCGCAAGGACGTAAAGACCCTGTATTACCTGTCTATGGAATTTCTTATGGGACGGGCTTTGGGAAATAACCTGATCAACATCTGCGCCTGGGACGAGGTAAAAGAAGTTCTGGACGAGCTGGGATTTGACTTAAATGTAATTGAGGACCAGGAGCCGGATGCGGCTCTTGGAAACGGCGGCCTGGGACGGCTGGCAGCATGTTTCCTGGATTCTCTGTCTACCCTGGGCTATCCGGCCTACGGCTGCGGCATCCGCTACCGCTACGGAATGTTCAAGCAGAAGATTGAGAACGGATACCAGGTGGAGGTGCCGGATGACTGGTTGAAGGACGGCAACCCCTTTGAAATCCGCCGCCCCGAGTATGCCATGGAGGTCAAATTCGGCGGATATGTCCGTACTGAGTGCCGGAATGGAAGGAACTATTTCATCCAGGAGGGGTATCAGTCCGTCCGGGCAGTCCCCTATGACCTGCCGGTGATCGGTTACGGAAACAATGTGGTCAATACCCTGCGCATCTGGGATGCGGAGGCCATCACTACCTTCAAGCTGGATGCCTTTGACAGGGGCGATTATCAGAAGGCAGTGGAACAGGAGAATCTGGCAAAAACCATCGTGGAGGTTCTCTATCCCAATGACAATCACTATGCAGGAAAGGAGCTGCGGTTAAAGCAGCAGTATTTCTTCATTTCGGCCAGTGTGCAGAGAGCGGTGAAGAAATACAAGGAGAAGCACGATGATATCCGCAAATTCCACGAGAAGGTAGTGTTCCAGTTAAATGACACCCATCCCACCGTGGCGATTCCGGAGCTGATGCGTATTCTGCTGGACGAGGAAGGGCTGACCTGGGAGGAGGCATGGGATGTAACAACCAAGACCTGCGCCTACACCAACCACACCATTATGTCCGAGGCCCTGGAGAAATGGCCCATCGAGCTGTTCTCACGGCTGCTGCCTAGAATTTACCAGATCGTGGAGGAGATCAACCGCCGGTTCGTAGACCAGATCCGTCAGATGTATCCGGGCAACCAGGAGAAAATCCGCAAGATGGCCATTATCTACGATGGCCAGGTGAAGATGGCCTACATGGCCATTGCCGCCAGCTTCTCTGTCAACGGCGTGGCTAAGCTCCACACGGAAATCTTAAAGCATCAGGAACTGAAGGATTTCTATGAGATGATGCCTGAGAAGTTCAACAACAAGACCAACGGCATTACCCAGAGACGTTTCCTGCTTCACGGAAATCCTCTGCTGGCCAAGTGGGTGACGGATAAGATCGGGGACGAGTGGATCACCAACCTGCCTCATATCGGCAAACTGGCTGTTTACGCCAGCGATGAGAAGTGCCAGCAGGAGTTTATGAACATCAAGTATCAGAACAAACTGCGTCTGGCAAAATATATCAAAGAGCACAACGGGATCGATGTGGACCCCAGGTCTATTTTCGATGTGCAGGTAAAGCGGCTTCATGAGTATAAGCGCCAGCTGATGAACATTCTCCATGTCATGTATCTGTACAATCAGCTGAAGGACAATCCCAACATGGATATTGTGCCCAGAACCTTTATCTTCGGCGCGAAGGCTGCTGCCGGCTACAAGCGGGCCAAGCTGACCATCAAGCTGATCAATTCCGTGGCGGATGTGATCAACAACGACCGTTCCATCAACGGAAAGATCAAGGTAGTGTTCATTGAGGATTACCGGGTATCCAACGCGGAGATCATCTTTGCGGCTGCGGATGTCAGCGAGCAGATTTCCACCGCCAGCAAGGAGGCTTCCGGTACCGGAAACATGAAGTTTATGTTGAACGGCGCCCTGACCTTAGGGACCATGGACGGAGCCAACGTGGAGATTGTGGAGGAGGTAGGAGCCGACAGAGCCTTTATCTTCGGAATGTCCTCCGATGAGGTCATCAACTACGAGAACAACGGCGGCTACAATCCTATGGAGATCTTCAACAGCGACCAGGATATCCGCAGAGTGCTGATGCAGTTGATCAACGGCTTCTACTCACCGGAGAATCCGGAGCTGTTCAGGGATATCTACGATTCCCTGTTAAACACCAAGAGCAGCGACCGGGCGGACACTTATTTCATTTTAAAGGATTTCCGCTCCTACGCCCAGGCCCACGAGCGCATCGACCAGGCTTACCGCAACGAAAAGTGGTGGGCTGAGTCCGCGATTCTGAACGTGGCCCATTCCGGCAAATTTACCTCAGACCGGACCATTGAGGAGTATGTACGAGATATCTGGCATCTCCAGAAGGTAACCGTAGAGGTATAGTAACGATTCAGCAGGTCTGCGCATTTGCCGCGCTGACCGTAAGAATACGCGGAGCAGCAAGCAAAAATCAAAAAAGCGAAGTGCCTGGCCAGGCGCATACAGGCCAGGCGCTTTTTGTGTATGGAGCGTTGTTACGAGCACTGATAGAACGGAGGAAATACCCCATGGCGTTAAAGGATCAGCTTCCGGAGGGCTTTTACAAGCTGTTTGCCAGCAAATACCGGGAGTACTATATCCGCTTCCTTCTGGCCCTGTTTCATGAGACATCGGGACTGTACTCGGCTCTCAGCCTGACGGAGGGGCAGGCCCGTGCTGTGATCGAGGAGCAGATGGAAGGGGAGGGAATGGTATTTCTGGAGGAGCCGGAGGAAGAGGGGGAGAATCTCACCTTTATTCCCACCCCGGCCCGCTTTCTGGGAAATCTGCTTTCCTGGGGATGGATGGTCCGGGAATTTGATGAGCGGACCAATGAGTATTTTTATGGATTTCCTGGCTACAGCCTGATCTGGCTGGAGCTGTTTGAAAAACTGGAGGAGCCGGAGGAAGATGTAAGCCACGAGAGCATGCGGTCTGTTTACAGCTGTCTTTCCACTTATCTGCGGGACGGGGACCAGGATATGGAAATCTTAAAGGACGGACTGAAGGCAGCCAGACGTCTTCTCCAGCTGCTGTCCAACATGCAGAGCGGCCTGGCCGCCTACTACGACCGCCTGTCAGCTCAAAAGGAGGTCAAGGGGATCCAGAAGGTGCTGGTGGAGGAGATGAATGACCGGGACAGCCGGAAATTTGCCATTCTCACCAGCGCGGACAGCTTTTACCGCTATAAGGAGGCGGTGAAGGAGAGGATCCAGGAGATTTTTGAGGAGCATGAAATGAGGCGTAAGAAGCTGGAGCGGGAGAAGGGAGCCCAGACTGGCTTTGAAAAGGAGAATGAAGAGACGGTCCGGCTCAGAGAGCGCAGAATTGCCAGGACCCGGGAGGGGGATGAGCTGGCCGGACGGATCCTCAGGGAATTTGACCGGATCGAGGTAAAATACAACCGTCTCATTGAGCAGAAAGGGGTATTTGCGGCCAGAGCCAACGCCAGAATCCAGTACCTGATGCGGGAGGGAAGGGACGGGGAGGACGACCTGCTCCAGCTCCTGGCTCTGCTGCGGGAAGGAAAATACCGTCAGAAAATCCTGGCGGACCTGGGAGCAGCCATGAACCTGACGGCTTCGGAGCGGCTGATGACCGAGGACAGTTTCTATTCGCCCAGGGAGGAGCGCCGGGCATTTTCCCCTTCTGCCCAAAAGGAGGAACCTGGTTCGGAAAATCTGGAGGATTTCGTTGTGAAGCCGGAGTACAGCCAGAAAGAAATAGAGGAGTTTATCCGGAAAAACACCAGGGACGGAAGGTTCCAGGTAACGGAGAATACCGTCAGCCAGGATGGGAGCGCTGATGGAATTACGGATTTCGTTGAAATCCATAACGCCGCTGATCAGGATAA
>DWYS01000033.1 GCA_019118585.1 Candidatus Enterocloster faecavium
GTATTCCCAAAATGCCGCCTTTCAAGTGGCTGACTACCATTATAGCCGCATTTTTCGATAAAATCAAACAGATTTTTCCCACTTTTATGGGTATTTTTTACTGATTAACATAAAAATACAAGATATTGAAAGAAGGAAAATCCATCCCATCAATATCTTGTAAATCTCACAAAAAAAATTTTAAAAGATCCAGGCGGAAAATATCGGATTTATAAGGATTTCAGCCCCGGCTCCACAGGCTGTAAAAAGGATCAGGAGGAGAAACGCCCCCAGACGCGCCCGTTTTTGTTCCCCTCCTGCCCAGGAAGCCAAAAGCCACCAGACCACCCCGTAGATCAGCCATTGGGGAAACAGGCTCGCCAGAAATGCCGGAAGGCCCAAAATTCCTTTTCGGGCTGTCAGCAGCGAAAGAGCCACCGCTGCTGACAATCCCCCATAGGCCGAGACCAGACAGAACAGCGGAATACTGCATACAGTCATTCCCATCAGCCATCCGGCTGTCACCTGGAGCAGGCGGCACCGAAATACCCTGCCAAAAAGCGCCAGCGCCTCCCAGCCTCCCGGAATATTTGCCCGCCCCGTCTGACGCGCCTGCTCAAGCACCACCGGCCACCCAAAAAAGCGGACCGCAGCCGTTCCAAGCAGAACGCCCAGCCCAAAGCTGAAAGCCAGCCAGTCCTGATACCTCCATCTTTTCACCTGCAAAAGCAGCCACGACCTTTTAAGCCCTTTTAAAACACTCTATGCTTCCGGGAAAGGGATTATGAACAGATGTCCAGCTCCTGGTCTCTTTTATCCACCGACCGGTACTTTCTGGCGTATGCCATGATCGCCGCGATGGTCTTTCCGTCGGTGATCTCGCCCTTGTAGATCATCTCTTCCAGGTCCTTCAAATCCCAGGGCTCCACATTGATCACTTCATCCTCATCCAGATGCTGTCTGGACGGGATCAAATGATGCGCTACAAAAATATCGATGGCCTCATCGCAGAAGGCGACCGTGGTATTCAGGCTCATCAGATATTCCAGATGTTCTGCCCGAAAACCGGTTTCCTCCTCCAGTTCCCGGAAAGCACACTGGATCTTCGGCTCCGCCGGGTCATCCAGCTTTCCCGCCGGAATTTCCAGAGTAAACCGGTCCAGGGCATTGCGGTACTGGCGGACCATGAGAATCCGCCCATCGTCCGCCACCGGCAGAACTGCCGCTGCTCCGTCATGGTGAATAAAATCCCAATGAGCCTTATGTCCGTTGGCCAGGACCACGTCCTCGTAAATTTTTAAAATATTTCCCTGATACTTCAGCTGCCGGTCCAGACGGACCACCGGAAGCTGCTCCTGACTCTGATCGTCCTTTTTTTCCTGATTGCCGTTCATACGCGTTTCCAGCTCCTTTTTTACTTAATTTGTGTGCTCTTTTCATAGCAGGCATCGCAGGCCTTAATAAGAGCGCTCCTGAATCCCATCTCCTCCAGGGCCGACACTCCCTGAATGGTGGTTCCTCCCGGTGAGCACACCTCGTCCTTCAGCTGTTCCGGGTGCTTCCCGGTCTCCAGGACCATCTTGGCGCTCCCCAGAACTGCCTGGGCCGCCATCTGGCAGGCAGTGCTCCTTGGAAGGCCGTATTTTACACCGCCGTCTGCCAAAGCTTCGATCATCATGTAGATAAAGGCCGGCGAACTGCCGCTGACACATCCTACTGCGTTCATCAGCCGTTCTTCCACCACCGCGACCTTGCCGCAGGCCTCAAAAATGTTCTTCAGCTCCTGCTCCTCCTGCAAGGTCAGGCTGCCTTTCTCATAAGCCAGCCCTGTCATTCCCTCGCCCAGCATGGCCGGCGTGTTGGGCATAGCCCTGGCAAACCGCTTGTCATGGCCCAGCCGGTCCTTCAGAGAGCGGATGGTAATGCCGGGAGCCAGAGAAATGATCACCTGCTCCTGGCTGAGAACTCCCTCGATCTCTTGAAATACAGTCTCAAAATACTGAGGCTTTACCGCCAGGATCAGGTATTTGCATCTGGACGCACAGTCTGCGTTGGAGCTTCCATGGGGAACGCCGGTGCGGGCGCTCACCTCCTCCATCTTCTCTCTGTGAGCCGCCGTAAAGACCAGCTCCTCCTTCGGATAAATCTTCAGCAGTCCTTCCAATATGGCAGAACCCATGTTTCCCATTCCGATAAAACCAACTTTTGCCATTGTTCTCCTCCTCTAACGGTAATCCTTAAACAGCCCGCAGAAATCAAAGGTTGCGAAATAGTCGGACGGCGTTTCCGCCCGGCGGATCATCTCCACGGAACCATCCTCCTTCAGAAGGAGCTCCGCGGAACGCAGCTTTCCATTGTAGTTATATCCCATGGAAAAGCCGTGGGCACCTGTATCGTGTATTACCAGGAAATCCCCCATATCGATCTTGGGAAGCATGCGGTCAATGGCAAACTTGTCATTGTTCTCGCACAGGGAGCCCACTACGTCATATTTATGGTCACAGGGCCAGTTTTCCTTTCCCATCACCGTGATATGGTGGTAAGCCCCATACATAGCCGGACGCATCAGGTTCACTGCGCAGGCGTCCACGCCGATGTATTCCTTGTAAATATGCTTTTCGTGAATCGCTTTTGTCACCAGGCAGCCGTAGGGAGCCAGCATAAACCGTCCCAGCTCCGTACACAGAGCCACATCTCCCATTCCGGCAGGAACCAGGACCTCTTCATAGACCTTGCGCACGCCCTCGCCGATCACGCCGATATCGTTTGGTTCCTGGTCCGGGCGGTAGGGAATTCCCACTCCTCCGGAAAGATTGATAAAGGCGATGTGAGCCCCTGTCTCCTCCTTCAGCTTCACTGCCAGCTCAAAAAGCTTTCTGGCCAAAAGGGGATAGTAGTCGTTGGTCACGGTATTGCTGGCCAAAAAGGCGTGGATGCCGAAACGCTTTGCCCCCTTGCTCTTTAAAATCTGAAACGCTTCAAAGATCTGCTCCGTGGTCATGCCGTATTTGGCATCTCCGGGATTGTCCATAATATCATTGCTGATCTTGAAAACCCCGCCCGGATTATAGCGGCAGCTGATGGTCTCCGGAATATAGCCAAGGGTTTCCTCCAGACACTGAATGTGGGTAAAATCGTCCAGATTGATGATAGCGCCCATTTCATTCGCATAGGCAAACTCCTCCGGCGGCGTATCGTTGGAAGAAAACATCACATCGGAGCCGGAAAAGCCGCAGGCTTTTGACATCATCAGCTCCGTCAGGGAAGAGCAGTCCGTACCGCAGCCGCACTCCTTCAAGATTTTCAGAATAAAGGGATTGGGCGTTGCCTTTACGGCAAAATACTCCTTAAATCCTTTGTTCCAGGAAAACGCCTCCCTCAGCCTTTTCGCATTTTCCCTGATCCCCTTCTCGTCATACAGATGATAGGGAGTAGGATAGGTCTTCTCGATCTCTTTCAGCTGCTTTAGGGTAACAAATGGTTTCTTCTCCATAAATCCTTTTCATCCTTTCTTCGTGGTCGGACAAGGCTCCTCTGCCCTCCAGGTCCGCCTTGACATCATGCCCTCATGTCCGGAACGCATGCAAAAAGTCCGCCGGAGCACCTCCGGCGCCTACGGCACCATTGTACTCCATGGCGGACTCCCTTGTCCAGTTATTCTTAAATTATTCGCAGCAGTTCACTGCGGCGTGAATCGCTGCCATTACTCGATGGTCATAACCCGCATAATATTGGTCTCTGTGGCCGCCTCATGGCGTCTGGCGTATGTCACCACACCGGCAGTGATCACCGTGGTGTCTCCAATGTGAACCAGACCGCGCTTTTTCAGCTCCTCCGCAGAGCTTTCGATCAGCTCATCGGTGGTATCCGCTCTTCTGGACCATACCGGAGTAACGCCCCACTGCAGCTGCATCTGGCGGACGGTGGTCATACTGGGAGACATGCCGATAATAGTGGCGCTGGGTCTCCACTTGGAAAGCATGCGGGTGGTAAAGCCGCTGATGCTGGGCGCAATGATCGCTGCCGCATCCAGGTCATGGGCCGTAGATACGGACGCGAAGCATACAGCGTTGGAAACGTTCTTTGTATTGCTCTCGGAAACCTTGCGCAGACGGTAAGCCGCATAATCCAGATGGGACTCGGAATCCTCCACGATAGTGGCCATCATCTTCAGGGCCTCTACCGGATATTTGCCCATAGCGGTCTCTCCGGAAAGCATCACTGCATCGGTGCCGTCATACACCGCGTTGGCCACATCCGTTACCTCTGCTCTGGTGGGACGGGGATTGCGGATCATGGAATCCAGCATCTGGGTAGCAGTAATAACCGTCTTGCATGCCTCATTGCACTTGCGGATAATGGTCTTCTGAATATAGGGGACCTTCTCCGGCGGGATTTCCACACCCATATCACCCCTGGCCACCATGATGCCGTCACTGACCTCAATGATCTCGTCCAGGTTGTCGATTCCTTCTGCATTCTCAATCTTGGCAATGACTCTCATGTTGGAGCCGTGCTCCTCCAGAATCTCCTTGATCTCCCGGATGCAGTCCGCAGTCCGAACGAAGGAGGCTGCGATAAAATCAAATCCCTGACGGATTCCGAAGAGGATATCCTCCTTATCCTTATCCGTAAGAGCCGGAAGCTTAATCTTCACGTTGGGCACATTGACCCCCTTCTTCTCGCCCAGCTCGCCGCCGTTTACGACTTTACAGACAATATCCGTACCCTTAACTTCCACAACATCCAGCTCGATCAGGCCGTCGTCAATGAGAATCTTATTGCCCACAGCCACATCCTCATTCAGTCCGCTGTAATTGATATGGGTAATGGTGTCATCCCCCACCACATCCCTGGTAGTCAGGGTAAAGGTCTGTCCTTCCTTTAAGGAAACCTTCTTTCCATCCTTTAAAAGTCCCGTACGGATCTCCGGTCCCTTGGTATCCAGCAGAGCAGCCACCGGAATATCCAGTTCCTTGCGCACCTCCCGCAGAATCTCCAGACGCCCCAGATGCTCTTCGTAATCTCCATGGGAAAAATTAAACCGGGCCACATCCATGCCGTTTTTGACAAGCTCTCTCATAACATTCTTGTCATTGGTGTTGGGACCCATGGTACAAATAATTTTTGTCTTCTTCATTCTCTTCCTCCATTCCTGTGAATGTTCATCTGTCCTGAACAGTTGTCTTTATCTTTGAGAATCGGTATTTTGGGGCGTCTGCTCCAAATCCGATTTTTTAACATGTTTGTGCGTGTAAAGGTGGTCCATGCAGTATTCGTAATTGCCCTCGCACTTGGAGCAGTAGCGAAACTCCATTCCCGGACTGTCCTCATCCGTCCTTCCGCATACGGCACAGGTATGCCGCGCCCGGCTGACGGGACGCATCTGAACCTGAAAATCCCTCCTGCGCTTTATTTCCCTTGGACTGATCCTCCGGTAATTTCTGGTCATCAGGAAAAAGATCAGGAAGTTGGCCATCGTCATTCCGATTTCCACCTTGGTCCTGACGCCGCCGGTAAAGAACATCAGCACGTAGAAAAAGCCCTCAAAAGCCGCCAGCCATTTCGCCTTCACCGGAAGCACAAAATAGATAAAGAAGGTGTCATCGGGGAAGCTGACCGCGTAAGCGAAAAATACGGAAGCATTCAGGTAAGTGGTCGTCAGCAGCACTCTCTCATGAAACACCAGATAGAGCACCAGGGCTGCTGCCACATGGAACAGGATACCCATCAGGATATATACGTTAAAGCGGAAAGCTCCCCAGACCCGTTCCAGGGACCTTCCCAGGGAATAATACAGAAGAAATACGAAAACCGCAAAGAATAAACTGGTAGTAGGCGGATAGATGATGAAGGTGAAAATCCTCCAGATCTGGCCTCTCAGGATCATGGCTGCATCCAGACTCAGGTACATGGTATAAAAACCGGGAGCCAGATAGACAATTCCCAGGCCGATGAGATACAGCACAATAATATAGTACATCAGGTTATGAATGGCATACCGCCCGAACTTTCGTTCCAGTTTTTGGAAAAATCTCATTCTATCATCCTTTTTAAATTAGAATAGGTCCTTTTTATTAAAAATATACGCCACAACCAGGGACAGCAGAATCGCAAGGCCCAGAACGATCAGAAATCCGAACGGACTGTCCGCAAAAGGCATTCCCTTGGAGTTCACGTTCATTCCATAGAAGCTGGCCACCATAGTGGGAATGGACATTACAATGGTGACGGTAGCCAGAAATTTCATAACCGCATTTACATTGTTGGAAATAATGGAAGCGAAGGCATCCATGGTCCCGCTTAAAATCCCGCTGTAAATGTTGGCCATCTCAATTGCCTGCTTATTCTCGATAATAACGTCTTCCAGAAGGTCTGTATCCTCCGGATATTTTTTCACCCGCTCAGTGCGCAGAAGCTTTTCCAACACCACCTCGTTTGATTTTAAGGAAGTAGTAAAATACACCAGCGACTTCTCCAGCTCCAGAAGCTCGATTAACTCCTCATTCTTCTGAGACTGATGAAGCTTGCGCTCCACCACCTCGCTCTTCTTGTCAATGATCCGCAGGTACTGCAGATACTGGGTCGCGTTCCGGTACAGGATCTGAAGAATAAACCGGGTCTTCATAAAGGTATGAAAATCCCGGACCCTGCCGTCCATAAAAGAGGAAAGCACCGGCGTGTCCTCCAGGCAGACCGTGATCAGCACATCATTTGTGGTGATGATGCCCATGGGGATGGTAACAAACCAGTCCTTGCCGTTTCGTTCTTCAATAGAAGGAATATCCACCAATACCAGGGTGTAATTGTCCTCCACCTCAATACGGGACCGTTCCTCCTCATCCAGAGGGGCCTTGATGTGATCCGGGTCAATCTGGCAGGCGTCCGCCACATCCATCACCTCAGAAGCGGTGGGATTGGTAAGCGCAATCCAGCATCCCGGCTGCATATCCGTCTTTTCATGCATCACTCCGTCTTCGGTTTTAAAAATGCGGATCATACAAAATCTGCCCCCTTTCCGTCAATACCTTCTCAATTATAGTGACTGCTTTCCTGTTTGTCAAATCCTATCCGGCGGGTTTTTTCAGCCTTCAAAAAAAATTCATATTCCGTTTACATGTTCTTTACTTTCATGTTTCGCTTTTATTCCCAAAAATTTCCGGACATTTGCTAAAGATGTATGAAAGCACTGAATCATACAGCATTTCCCATACTATGCCTTGACCTCCTGAATCCCGTCAATCTCCTAGTTGCGCTATATCAAATAACTTTCTGTCCCCCTGGAAAAAATATGCCAATGCTGAGATCGCAGTTGACAGACTGAACCAAGATTTCCCTGAAGCCTTAAAGCGTTCTATAATTCAATGGGCAGTACAGGGAAAGCTGATACCACAAGATCCATCTGATGAGCCTGCCGAGACCCTTCTGAAGCGCATCAGAGCAGAAAAACAGTGATTGGTTAAAGAGGAAAAAATCAAGAAGGGCCAGCATGAATCTATCATTTTCAAACGTGAAACTTTCTATCATATTTAGGTAAAATTATTTTTACTTCCAACAGTAACCTGCAACTATCAGATCACAAAATTGCGACTATTTCAGCAAGAATCGCCCTGGTCCATAAAAAGCCGCAGAAATAGGTTGAATTTATCCTATTTTAGAATATAATAAAAGTAACAAAAGCAAAGGAGGTTTCCCTATGAATATCAATACAAACAATTTGGTCTCCATCACAGAGGCAAACCAGAACTTCTCCAAGGTGGCCCGCCTTGTAGATGAAAGCGGTGCGGTAATCATCTTAAAAAACAATGTCCCCCGCTACCTTGTCATGGAGTTTTCATCGGCTGAGCAGGAACAGTTTGCTGCTGATGAGGATGTCATGTCCATTTCCCGGCGTCTGATTGAAAAGAACCGTCAGGCCTATGAGGTGCTAGCCAAATGATTCGGCTATCCAAATCACAGGTACTCCTAATCCACAACCAGTTAATTGCCGAAACCGGTGGTTCGCCCGGTCTGCGAGATGAAGGGATGCTGGACTCCGCGCTGAATACCCCGTTTCAAACCTTTGGAGGAGAAGATTTACTTCGCTGGGTTCTTTCACATCAGATTTAGCATCCTCTTAATCAATTTTGCCCCCACATCCAAGAACATTTTCAGGGCCGGGTTTTCGCACCCGGCCCTGTCCTTCTTCCTTTTTTTATCCTGTATCCTTAAAAGTGTTCCCTGCTTTTCGTTCCCGTATCCTGGACCCTTAGTAAACCCTTGCTCCCGATGCATCTACGTAATGTCCGTCGGGGGTGGTCCGGTTGGCGTACATGGCTCCGCTGGAGTCCATATAGTACCACTTGCCGTTGATAAAGTTCCAGCCCGTCTGCATGGCGCCGCTGGAATCCATATAATACCACACGTTGTTGATCAGCTGCCAGCCGCTCATCATAGCGCCGCTGCCCGGATTCAGATAGTACCAGTCTCCATCCACATACTGCCAGCCTGTGGTCATGTATCCGGAGCGGTCAAAATAATACCAGGCTCCGTTAATCTCCTTCCAGCAGTTCGCCGGATAACCGCCGCCGCTGTAGGCGTACCACCATCTGCTGCCATCCGCTACCCATCTGCCGGTTCCGGCTCTGGCCGCCTCGTCCTCGTCTACATAGTATTCATCGGAATCGGAGGACCACTCGCCGGAGCGGTCATTGTAATCGGAAATTCCCCTTACCTTAAAGGTGTAATCCCCTTCTCTTGTGATACTTCCCGCAAAGTTGTAGTAGTTGTTCTCCGTCTCTACCGTAGTCACCGTGCTGCTCCCCCGGTACAGCCTCACCTCATAGGTCTTGGCTCCGTCCAGATGGTCCCAGTGGGCAGTGGTCCCGTCCCACTCCAGGTTCTCCGGCGCGGTAAGCTTTCCGCCAATACGGTCCAGCTCCACAGTCAGCACCATGTGGGAGTCGTCATCCTGCCGGTCCGCATCTTTAAATTCCGCCCCGCCTCCTTTTAAGTCAAAGTGGCTTTTGGACTCATAACCAAAGCGATAGCCATCGTTGGCGTCCAGCTCCACCCTCACCTCAGGCACATCTCCTACTGTCCAGGTATCGCCCGAATTGGTATATTCCGCGTAATCCACAGTAAACTGATTGCTGCTGGTCGTTACACGGATATCTCCGATCTCATCACCGCTGGTCGGCTCCTTGTCAAAGGAGAAATTCAGCGTTACCTTGTCAATTCGTTCCCGGTCATCCGCCGCCTGAACCGTAGCTGCGGCGGACAGTGCCATCACTGCGGCCAGCAGCAGTGCGCTGATTCGTTTTCCAGTGCGTTTCATCATATACGTCCCTCCTTGTTATTCATATATTTTGCTCATATTTCAACCTTTTGTATAAAAATATTATACAAAATCACACAATGGAATACTATTGATTTCACCTTACAAGAATATTAAGTTTTTTTAACATTTGAATGCCGTTTTTTCCAGAATTTAACGTAACTTTTCCCAGAACAGCCAGATTTTTGTGCTGATTTTCATGCCGGCTTATAATTGTATTCCTTCTTAATTTATGTTAAACTATGATGCGCCGGCGGACTGCCGGCGGATGTTTCATTGTAACTGTTCAAGACGGTGCATCTTGTTTCACCGTCTGAGCTATTACGTTTCGATACAAAGGAGGTTTTGGGATCAACCCACGTTATTTATGAGTTCATTACATACAAATTTAACACTAGGAATTGACATCGGTTCCACCACCGTAAAAGTCGCCCTTCTGGATGAGAATCACAAAATTCTCTTTTCCGATTACGAGCGGCACTACGCGGATATCCAGAAAACTCTGGCCGGCCTTCTGCAGAAGGCTATGGACACCGTGGGGCCGGTCAGCGTTCTTCCCATGATTACCGGTTCCGGCGGACTGGCTCTTTCCTCCCATCTGGGCGTGCCCTTTATCCAGGAGGTGGTGGCGGTAGCCTCCGTCCTTCAGGACTATGCTCCCCGCACCGATGTGGCCATTGAGCTGGGCGGAGAGGACGCCAAGATCATCTATTTCACCGGCGGCATCGACCAGCGGATGAACGGCATCTGCGCCGGCGGCACCGGCTCTTTCATCGACCAGATGGCTTCCCTGCTGCAGACCGATGCTTCAGGGTTAAATGAATACGCCAAGAATTATAAGGCCATCTACCCCATCGCCGCCCGCTGCGGTGTATTTGCCAAGTCGGATATTCAGCCCTTGATCAATGAAGGCGCCACCAGAGAGGATTTGGCTGCCTCCATTTTCCAGGCGGTAGTCAATCAGACCATCAGCGGTCTGGCCTGCGGCAAGCCCATCCGCGGCAATGTAGCATTCCTGGGAGGCCCCCTTCATTTTCTTCCGGAGCTGAGGAAAGCTTTTATCCGCACCCTTCACCTGACGGGAGACCAGATCATCGCGCCGGAGCACTCCCACCTGTTTGCAGCCGTAGGCGCTGCCTTAAATCCCCAGGACGGGCAGGAGCCCCAGGAGCTGTCCTCCCTCATCGACCGTCTTTCCCACGGCATCCAGATGGACTTCGAAGTTAAGCGCATGGAGCCTCTGTTTGTGGACCAGGCGGACTACGATGCCTTCTGCGAGCGCCACAACGGCCACAAGGTAAAGACCGGAGATCTGGCTTCCTACAAAGGAAACTGCTATCTGGGGATCGACGCCGGCTCCACGACCACCAAGGTGGCCCTGGTGGGCGAGGACGGACAGCTCCTTTACCGGTTCTATGACAACAACCACGGAAGCCCTCTGGCCACGGCAATCCGTTCCATCAGCCAGATCAAGGAGCAGCTTCCCCCGGAGGCCAAGATCGTCCGTTCCTGTTCCACCGGATACGGCGAGGCTCTTCTGAAGGCAGCCCTTATGCTGGACGAGGGAGAGGTGGAGACCATCTCCCACTACTACGCCGCCGCGTTCTTCGAGCCGGATGTGGACTGCATCCTGGACATCGGCGGGCAGGATATGAAATGCATTAAGATCAAGGACGGCACCGTGGACAGCGTTCAGTTAAATGAAGCCTGCTCCTCCGGCTGCGGTTCCTTCATTGAGACCTTTGCCAAGAGCTTAAATTACAGCGTGGAGGATTTTGCAAAGGAAGCTCTTTTTGCCAAAAATCCCACGGACCTGGGAACCCGCTGCACCGTGTTCATGAATTCCAACGTAAAGCAGGCCCAGAAGGAGGGCGCCTCCGTGGCGGATATTTCTGCCGGATTGGCCTACTCCGTCATCAAAAACGCTCTGTTTAAGGTGATCAAGATCACAAAGGCCTCTGACCTGGGCTCCCATGTGGTGGTTCAGGGCGGCACCTTCTACAACGATGCGGTGCTCAGAAGCTTTGAGAAAATTTCCGGCTGCAATGCGGTCCGCCCGGATATCGCCGGCATCATGGGAGCCTTCGGAGCCGCCCTCATTGCCAGAGAGCGGTATCACATGATTCCCGATGGCGAGGACCATTCCACCACCATGCTGCCCCTGGACAAGATCGTAAACTTAAAGTACACCACCTCCATGACCCGCTGCAAGGGCTGCAACAACCACTGCGTACTGACCATCAACCAGTTCGGCAGCGGCAGCCGCCGTTTCATCTCCGGAAACCGCTGCGAGCGGGGGCTGGGCATCGAGAAATCCAAGAAGGAAGTTCCCAATCTGTTCGACTATAAGTACCACCGGATGTTTGACTACGAGTCTCTGCCGGAGGACGAGGCCTCCAGAGGAATCGTGGGGATTCCCCGGGTCCTGAATATGTATGAAAACTTCCCCTTCTGGGCCGTTTTCTTCAAGAAGCTGGGCTTCCGGGTCATTTTATCCCCCCAGTCTACCAGACAGATTTATGAGCTTGGCATCGAGTCCATCCCCAGCGAATCCGAGTGCTACCCGGCCAAGCTGGTCCACGGACATATCAGCTGGCTCATCCGTCAGGGCGTGAAGACCATCTTCTACCCCTGCATCCCCTATGAGCGCAACGAGTCGCCGGATGCAGGAAACCACTACAACTGCCCCATGGTCACCTCCTATGCGGAGAACATCAAGAACAACGTGGAGGAGCTGGCGGAGAACAACGTCCGCTTCCTGAATCCTTTCATGGCCTTTACCAATGAGGAGATTTTGACCAATGAGCTGGTAAAGATCTTTGACAAGGAGTATCAGATTCCCGCCGCCGAGGTAAAGATGGCAGCCCACGCCGCCTGGGAGGAGCTGCTGGCCTCCCGCCACGACATGGAACAGAAGGGCGAGGAGACCCTGGCCTGGATGAAGGAGCACGGCCGCCGGGGAATCGTCCTGGCCGGACGTCCCTACCATGTGGACCCGGAGATCCACCATGGAATTCCGGATCTGATCACCTCCTACGGTTTTGCCGTGCTGACCGAAGACTCTGTCTCCCACCTCGGAAAGGTGGAGCGGCCTCTGGTGGTGACGGACCAGTGGATGTATCACTCCCGTCTCTACGCTGCAGCCAGCTTTGTAAAGACACAGGACAACCTGGATCTGATTCAGCTCAACTCCTTTGGCTGCGGGCTGGACGCGGTAACCACGGACCAGGTGGCGGACATCCTCACCCATTCCGGCAAAATTTATACGGTGCTGAAAATCGATGAGGTCAACAATCTGGGAGCCGCCAGGATCCGCATCCGTTCCCTCATCGCTGCCCTGCGGGTAAGAGACCAGAAGCACTATGAGCGCCATGTGGTGTCCAGCGCCTACAACCGGGTTCTGTTCACCAAAGACATGAAAAAGGACTACACTCTGCTGTGTCCCCAGATGTCCCCCATTCATTTTGATCTAATTGAGCCGGCCATCCGGGCCTTCGGCTACAAGCTGGAGGTGCTGCAGAATCATAACCGCAACGCGGTAGATGTAGGACTTCAGTACGTCAACAACGACGCCTGCTACCCCTCCTTAATCGTCATCGGCCAGATTATGGACGCCCTGCTGTCCGGCAAGTACGACCTGGACCACACTGCAGTGGTCATGAGCCAGACCGGCGGCGGCTGCCGCGCTTCCAACTACATCGGATTTATCCGGAGAGCTCTGGAGAAAGCCGGTATGGGCCAGGTACCTGTCATCTCCGTCAACGCCAACGGCATGGAGACCAATCCGGGCTTTTCCATCACCCTGCCTATGCTGACCAAGGCCATGCAGGCGGTCGTCTACGGCGACATTTTCATGCGGGTGCTCTACGCTACTCGCCCCTACGAGAAGGAGCCCGGAAGCGCCAACGCCCTTCACGAGAAATGGAAGGCCCGGTGCATCAAGTCCCTGTCCAAGAGGAGCGCGGCCATGATGGAATTTTCCAGAAATGTCCGGGGCATCATCCGGGATTTTGACGCCCTGCCCAGGCTGGATATCAAAAAGCCAAAAGTAGGCATCGTGGGAGAGATCCTGGTAAAGTTCTCCCCCCTGGCCAACAACCATATCGTGGACCTGCTGGAAAGCGAGGGAGCAGAGGCGGTAATGCCGGATCTGATGGATTTCCTCCTTTACAGCTTCTACAACAGCAACTTTAAGGCGGAACACCTGGGGACCAAGCGCTCCACCGCCCATCTGTGCAACGCGGGGATCGCTCTTTTGGAGTACTTCCGCAAGACGGCCAAGAAGGAACTTTCCGCCAGCAAGCATTTTACTCCGCCTTCCAATATCAATGAGCTGGCACAGATGGCCAAAGGCTTTGTGTCCCTGGGCAACCAGACCGGCGAGGGATGGTTCCTTACCGGCGAGATGCTGGAGCTGATTCACAGCGGAGTAAACAACATCGTGTGCACCCAGCCCTTCGGCTGTCTGCCCAACCACATCGTGGGCAAGGGCGTTATCAAGGAGCTGAGGCGCCATTACCCGCAGTCCAATATCATTGCCGTGGACTATGACCCCGGCGCCAGCGAGGTAAACCAGCTGAACCGGATTAAGCTCATGCTGGCAACGGCTCAGAAAAATTTGAAGAAGGAGGCGGCGGCGACGGTGTAGGCCGCAGGATCCTGTAAAGCAAAAGAGATTCCCTTTCAGCAGTTTTGCGCTGCCGGGAGGGAATCTCTTTTTATTAATTATTTCTTTACTGATACAGCGGATACTTGTCACAAAGCTTCGTTACCTCATCGCGGATATAGTCGGCCTTGTTCTCAAAGTCTGTTGCAGCCAGCCAGATGCACTCGGCAATCTTGGCCATATCTTCCTCAACCAGCCCTCTTGTGGTGACGGCGGGAGTTCCGATGCGGACACCGGAGGTCACAAAGGGGCTTCTGGGATCATTGGGCACCGTGTTCTTGTTCAGAGTAATGTACACTTCGTCGCAGCGGTTCTGAAGCTCTTTTCCTGAAATTTCCATTCCTCTCAGGTCAACCAGCATCAGATGGTTGTCCGTACCGCCGGTGAGGATCTTAAAGCCCTGCTTCTGAAGAGCCTCTGCCAGAGCCTTGGCGTTTTTCACAACCTGGTGCTGATATGCCTTGAATTCCGGCTTTAAAGCTTCTCCCAGGCATACGGCCTTAGCCGCAATGACATGCTCCAAAGGTCCGCCCTGGGTTCCCGGGAAGATGGCCTTGTTGAAGTTGAACTTCTCGGCGGCTTCCTTATTTGCCAGGATCATTCCGCCTCTGGGGCCTCTTAAAGTCTTATGGGTGGTGGTGGTCACCACATCTGCATAGGGGATGGGACTGGGATGCTCGCCTGCCGCTACCAGCCCGGCAATGTGGGCCATATCCACCATCAGATAAGCCCCTACCTTGTCGGCCACCTCGCGGAAACGCTTGAAGTCAATGGTTCTGGCATAGGCGCTGGCTCCGGCGATGATCAGTTTAGGCTTGGACTCAACCGCAATCCTCTCCAGTTCATCGTAGTCAATGTAGCCCTCGTCGTTTACACCGTAAGGAACAATGTTGAAATACAGTCCGGAGAAGTTTACAGGGCTTCCGTGAGTCAGATGTCCGCCGTGATTCAAATTCATTCCAAGAACCGTATCTCCCGGTTTCAGCATAGCCAGAAATACTGCCATATTGGCCTGAGCTCCGGAGTGGGGCTGTACGTTGGCGTAGTCGCAGCCAAACAGCTTCTTGGCTCTCTCAATGGCCAGATTTTCCACTACATCCACCCACTGGCAGCCGCCGTAGTAGCGCTTTCCCGGATAGCCTTCCGCATATTTATTGGTCAGTACCGTTCCCATTGCCATCATCACCGGCTCCGACACGATGTTTTCCGAAGCGATCAGCTCCAGGTTGCGTCTCTGGCGGGCGCATTCTGCCTGAATGGCCTCTCCCACTTCTTTGTCGTAGCCGGCGATCAAATCCATAACCTCATTAACCACTTGTGTACCCATCCTTTCCTTTGTTGCGTCTGTGAACTTGTTGTAATGATCCTTTTCTGCGATTATAGCGTTGGATGGGAAATGTGTCAAGTAAAAGGGGCCAGACTACAGCTAATTTTCTGTATAATCTTCGCTTTTTATTAATATAAACTTCATATACTTTCTATATCATTCATATTTTATTCACATTTTCATCACATCTATCCTCTAATATGAATATTGTTATCAAAATATGAACTTTTTGTCAACATATCAAAGGAGAGGAGATCATTATGAAAAAGAATTTGAAGAAGTATGGGATTGCTGTTATGGCCGCCGCTATGCTGGCTGGTTCTGTAACTGCCTGCGGCGGAAGCGATGAGAAGGAGACGACCGTTGCCGAGACAGAAGCCGTAGAGGAGACCACCGAGGCCGCCAAGGAGTCCTCTGAGGAGGCGTCTGCTGAAGATGAGTCTGTTGAGGCAGAGGCTGAGGATGAATCCTCTGAGGCTGCCGAAGGCGAGTCCGATGCGGAGGCTGCTGAGGATGAGTCCGCTGAGGCTTCCGAGGAGGAGACCGCCGAGGCTGAGGCTGAGGAAACTCCCGCAGAGTCTGCAGAAGAAGAGGCCGCAGAATCGTCTGCCGAATAATCCAGAAGATACTTTAAGATTGTAAAAACTGCCGCTCCCACGGCAAACCGTCAAGGATTTGCCTGGGCTGCGGCAGTTTTTCTGCATTCATTGTTATTAAATTTTCCCATTCCCCAGTCTCTAAATCGATGGACAATGCTGGCTGAAGGCTAGATTTCCAACACTTCAGGCTTCACCCCCGAAACTTCCAATTCCTCACCACAATCTGCACGGTCCTCCGCCCATTGTACTCATTCACGGTGGGATAATACACCACATCCATCCGGCGGCTGTTTCCCATTTCCTCCAGAAACAGATCCCCGTCCGTAAACACCACCGCATCCAAAGCGGCGCCCCTCTCATTGACCAGCATGAGCTTCACCACATTCCGGTTTTTTCCCATGACCCGGGCGCTGCGGACCAGCAGATTCTTCTGGGCAAACTGGGGCTTCTCATTCCCCTGGCCGAAGGGTTCCAGCCGCTCCAGTTCCTCAATCAGGGCTTCATCCACATACTCAAAGGGCAGTGCAATATCAATCCACACCTTGGGGATAAAATCCTCCGGCGTCAGCTTCGCGTTCTCATTGAGCCTCCGGCGAAACTCGTCCACATTTTCCAGGGGCAGGGAAAATCCCGCCGCCATGGGATGTCCCCCGAACTTGGTCAGCAAATCCTGCACCTCCACCAGGCCCTGAAACATATGGTAGGCCTCGATGGAACGGCCGGAGCCCTTTGCCCCCTCCTCGGAATGGGTGAGGATCAGCGTGGGCTTGTGGTACCGCTCCCGAATCCGCCCCGCCACAATCCCCGCCAGCGACTCATGGCAGTCCGGCAGAAATACCACCAGGACCTTATCCTCCATATAGCGCTCCTCCACCTGGACAGCGGCCTCGTCCACTCCTTTCTGGGTCATGTCCTTTCGCTGATCGTTCAGGTTCTTCAGCTCAAGTGCCCGTTCTCTGGCCTTCTCCTCGTTCTCCGCCAGCAGCAGAGCCAGGGCCAGCTTTGCCGTATAAAGCCTTCCCCCCGCGTTCAGGCAGGGTCCGATGACAAAGCCGATGTGGTAGGCGGAAATCTTCTCCGGGTCCAGCTGATTCGCCTCGATCAGCGCTCTGAGACCCAGATTTTTCGTATCCTTCAGCCTCTTAAGCCCTTCCTTCACCACGATCCGGTTTTCATCCTGGAGCTTCATCACATCTCCGACTGTGGACACCGCGGCCAGCTCCATCATATCCAGCCACTCCGCTCTGGGAATACCGGCCCGCTCATACATGACCTGGATCAGCTTGTAGGCCACCATAGCGCCGCAGATTTGAGGATAGGGATACATGCTGTCCCGCCGTTTGGGATTCACCAGCGCATCCGCAGGCGGGAGAAGGTCCTCCTCTTTTCCATCCTCCGACACGACTGTCTGGATATCATGATGGTCCGTCACCACCACCGTCATTCCCAGTTCCTTTGCCAGGGCAATCTGGGAAATGGCGGCAATACCGTTGTCACAGGTGAGGATCGTGTCGATTCCATCTTCTGACGCGGCCTGGATAATGGACTCGTTGATCCCGTATCCGTCCTTCACCCGGTCCGGAATTTCATAGTCCACCTTTACACCCAGCCGCTTTAAACCCTGGTAAAGGATACAGGTGGAGCAGACGCCGTCAATGTCGTAATCTCCCACAATGCGGACCGGCGCCCCGGCTGAAATCTTCTGCTCCAGAATCCCGGCAGCCAGCGTCAGATCCGGCAGCAGCTCAGGGCTGTGCATCTGGTCCACCGTACCGTTCAGATACCGCTCAATGGCCTCATCTCCAACCACATCCCGGTTGCGGATCAGCCTGGCCAAAATAGGGCTTATATGAAATTTATGGCCGATTTCCTGGAAATCGGCCTTTTTTGCGTACAACATCCATGTTTCTTCTGTCATGTTCTTTGTCCATCCTCTGCTTTCTCTGAGGGTTTCCCCCGAATGCTCCAAACTGCAAATCCGATCAAAATCCCTGCTGCTCCCGGAAGGATCCACCCCAGGCCCAGTCCATAGCCCGGCAGCCAGCCCAGGACCGTCTCGATCGTCCCCCTGGCCGTCTCTCCTAAGGCCCCGCTCTGTTCCAGAGCATAAATCAGACTGACGATTCCTGTACAAAGCACAGCTCCTACATAGAGCTCCCTTCTTCCGCGGACGGCCCGGTCAGCCAGGGCCAGGAAAATCAGGATAATCGCTACCGGATAAATGGCATTCAGCACCGGAACCGATACCGCCAGGATCTGAGTCAGGCCCGCATTGGACACCGCCATACTCACCAGGGCAAAAATCATAACCCAGCCCTTATAGCCGGGCGCCGGCACCAGGGTAACGAAATATTCACTGCAGCAGCACAGAAGTCCGACGCAGGTATTCAGGCAGGCGATAAGAAAAATCAGTCCCAGAAGCGTCATTCCCAGCTGTCCGTACAGACTGTCCGCTACCAGCGTCAAAATTCTGGCTCCATTATCCGCCTGCGGGAGAGCCCAGCCCATAGGCGTTCCGATGTAGGCCAGAGCACTGTAGATCAGCCCCATCAGGATTCCAGCCGCCGCCCCTGCCCAGATGGTCTCCCGCAAAATCATGTACTCTTCCTTCACACCCTTTTCCCGGATGTTCAAGCCGATCACTACCCCGAAATTCAGAGCTGCCATGGTATCCATTGTCTGGTATCCCTCCAGGAACCCGCGAACAGAAGGATTGTCCGCATAGGCAGCCTGGGCCGGTCCCGGCACACCTGACGGCCAGATCAGGCAGCCTGCAAAGATCACGCCGATCAAGATCAGAAGTGCAGGGCAGAGAACCTTTCCCAGTGTGTCGGAAAGGCGCTCCGGCTTCGCCGCCAGAAAAGCGGAGGCCGCAAAAAAGACAATCGAATAGATCAGCCTGGCCAGCCGCTCCGTTTCCCCGCTCCGGCCAATATAGGGCAGCACCGCCATCTCAAAGGAAGTGCTGGCTGTTCTGGGGATGGCCAGACAGGGGCCGATGGACAGGTAGACCAAAAGCACAAAGAAAAAGGCAAATCTGCGGCTTACCCTTCCCGCAAGGTTTGGCAGGCCGCCGCTCAAAGCCACAGCAGCCACCCCCAGCACCGGAAGTCCTACTGCGCTGATCAAGAAGCCGGCCATAGCCGCAATGGTCTTTTCCCCGGCCATGGCTCCCAAAAAGGGCGGAAAAATCAGATTCCCCGCCCCGAAAAACATTGAAAACAATGTAAATCCAATCAATAACCGGTTGTGGCCTGATAATCGGTTCTTCATATGTGTACTCCAATTTTTTCTTTATACCAGCTTTGATCCCTCTATCCGTAGACCCACACAGAAGCAGCTGTCAGGATCGTCTGCAAAACCGCCATCATCACAAAAAGAGGCGTAATAAAGCGATACCATTTATTCACCGGCACTCCCATCAGGCCGCAGCCCAGGATACAGGCCGTTGGCCAAAACAGATCGGAAAATCCGTCTCCAAATATATAAGCCAGCACCGCTGTCTGTCTGCTCAGTCCCACCAGATCCGCCACTGGCGCCATAATTGGCATAGTGATGGTCGCCTGGCTGGAGGAACCGGTAATAAAAAAGTTGATGATATTCTGGATCACCAGCATCCCTACTGCAGACAGGCTCTTGCTGCTCCCGTCCAGCAGCTGGGACAGATAGTAAACGACCGTATCCGAGATCTGCGCATCCTGCATCACCAGCAGAATGCCTCTGGTAAACCCGATCACCAGAACAGAGGAAACCATGCTCTGGGTAGAACGTATAAAACTCTTGCAGATTTCAGTGGCCGAATAGCCTCCCACGATCCCCGTTATGATCATCATCATCAGGAACAGAGCCGCAATCTCATCAATATACCACCCCAGCCTGGTCGTTCCATAGAGAAGCATACCGATGGTCGCTGCAAACAACAGCAGGGACAGCTTCTGGCGGAGGCTCATTCCATCCCCGGATATTTCCGGCATCGGAGGCGTATCCGTCGCCACCCCATACATCACGGATTTTTCCGGATGGGCCTTGATCCTGGCCCCGTACCACATGACATAGATGATGGAGACCGTCTGGAAGATCACAAAGCAGAAAATCCTATACCCCAGGCCCGACATGGCCGGCAGCTGGGCGATGCTCTCGGCAATTCCTACCGAAAAGGGATTGGTGGTAGCCGCCGCGAAGCCGGTCGCTACCCCTACGTAGACAATCGCGCCTCCCAGCATGACGTCGTATCCCAATCCCACGGCGATCCCTCCGAAAACAGGGATCAGTCCGTAGACCTCCTCAAAAATCCCCATGGTAGATCCCAAAATGCCGAAAACCAGCATACAGACGGGAATCAACAGATGGGTACGGTCTCCCAGGCGGCGGATCAATACTTGGATCATCTGACTTAACGTTCCGTTCTCCGTCAGGATATAGATATAGCCATAGGCGAAGAGGATCAGGAACAGAATATCCGCCGCGCTGACATATCCTCTCTGGAGGGCCAGGAAAATGTCAAAAAATCCGGGCCGGACTCCCTCTGTATAGTGGAAGGAATCCGGAATTACCACCATCCGCCCGCTGGCGGCGTCCAAAACCCGCTCATACTCCCCGGCAGGGATCACGTAGGTCAGGGCCGCCGTAATTAACAGGATGATGGTGAGGATCACATAGGTGTGGGGCATATGAAAACGGGCCAGCTTTTCTTTTAACCTTCCCATACTGCTCCTCTCCTCAGCCTTTCATCCGCTCCCCTTCAATGTAGGTCTGAAGCACCTGGGTATCATAGGCAAAGGGATGGCTGCTCCAGATTACCAAATCCGCATCGTATCCCGCCTTCAGATCGCCCTTGCGGTCTCCGATCCTCAGGACCTGAGCCGGATTCCTGGTAATCGCTTTCAGAGCCTCCAACTCATCCATCCCCGCACGGACTGACTGGGCCGCGTACACAGACAGATAATAAATGGGGGTCACATCATGATCGGCAGTCAGGCAGACCGGGATTGATTTTCCGCTAAGCACCCCTGCGGTCTCAAAACAGCGCGCCATGCTCTCCAGCTTGCTCCTCGGGTACATGGTAGGTCCTAAGATCACCGGATAATCAAACCCGGCCAGATAGTCCGCAATGGAAATTCCGTCCGTGCAGTGGATAATTACCAAATCCAGATCGTATTCCTGGGCAATGCGGATGGCAGTGCACACATCATCCGCCCTGTGTGCATGAGCATGGAGAGGCATCTTTTTCTCCAGCACCAGGCACATATTTTCCATGCCAATATCCCGTTTGAAGTAGCTGCCGGCCTTTTGGGCTTCCTCTCTCTGATGGCGGTAGTCAAGCGCATCCTCAATGCATTTTCTGAGAAGATAGGCGTTGCCCATCCTGGACTTAAAACTGTACCCCGCATTTTTGGGGTTTTCTCCGAAGCTGCATTTCATGGCTGCCTTGCGCAGGACCACCATCTCGTCCGCCACTTTGCCCTTCAGGCTGATGACGCTGCAGACGCCTCCTACCACGCTGTCGCTTCCGGGGCAGACGCAGGCTGTGGTCACTCCCCCTTCCACAGCCGTTTTGACCGCCAGGTCAAAGGGGTTGATCCCATCGATCACTTCCAGATAAGGCATCAGGGCATCGCTGTAGTCGTTGCAGTCATCTCCGATGGCTCCCCTGCCTTCTTCGCTGATGCAGATATGGCTGTGGGCATCGATCAGTCCCGGGGTAATGTATTTTCCCTCAGCTTCCACTACCGTCTCGCCCGGACCGGCCTGCAGCCCGGTGCCAATCTCCTTGATTTTTTTCCCTTCGATCCGGATATCCCGAATCACAAATCCGCCTTCTTCAAACAGCAGTACATTTCCACCCTTAATCAGCATACAATCAACCTCCTAACAATATCCGATGGCTACCGCTATGGTCATGAAGATCACTTCCAGTACCAGCACGATCCCGAAAAACGGGGTAATAAACTTATACCATTTATTAATGGGCAGGCCCATCAGGCCGCAGTAAAGAGCGCAGGACGTAGGCCAGAACATATCCGCAAAACCATTTCCAAACTGATAAGCCAGAACGGCGATCTGCTTGCTGAGTCCGATCAGCTCAGCCGTAGGAGCCATGATCGGCATGGTGATCGTTGCCTGGCTGGAGGAACCGGTGATGAAGAACTTGATGATATTCTGCAGAAACAGCATGCCGTAAGCTGCTACATATTTGCTGGTTCCGGAAAGCAGGGACACCAGATAATACACGATCGTATCGGAGATCATGCCGTCCTGCATCACGATCAGGATTCCTCTGGTAAATCCTACAATCAGCATGGAAGACACCATGGATTTGGTGGATTCGATAAAGGTCTTGCAGATTTCCGTAGCGGAGTAGCCGCTGGCAATCCCGGTGAAGATCATCATCATCAGGAACATAGCCGCGATCTCGTCAATGTACCAGCCCAGCTGGGTCGTGGCATACAGCAGCGTTCCCAGGGTAATAAAGAAGATGCACAGGCAGATTTTCTGTCGGGTATTCATCTTGGCTCCCGTCAGATCTTCCAGGCTCTTGTTCTGGACATAATCATTTTCCTGTCCGTACATGATGGACTTGGTAGGGTCAGCCTTTACCTTTCTGGCGTAGTTCAGTACATAGAGGATCGCCGCCAGCTCAAAGACCACCAGGATCACTACCCTGAGCCCCAGACCGGAAAACATGGGTACTCCTGCCACATCCTGGGCAATGCCGATGGTATAGGGGTTAAAGGTACCTGAAGCGTAGCCGATGATGACGCCCAGGCAGACCATTGCCCCTCCCACTACCGCATCATAGCCTAATGCCACGGAGATTCCGACAAACACAGGAAACAGGCCGTAAACCTCTTCAAAAATTCCCATTGTTGAGCTCAAAATTCCCAGGGTGATCATTACAATGGGAATCATCAGATAAACCTTTTTGCCCACGATCCTCGCCAAAGTTCCCAGAGCCGTATCCATGGTGCCGTTCTTAACCATCATGTATACAAATCCATAAGCGAAAATGATCAGGAACATAATGTTGGCCGCATCCACATATCCCTTCTGAAGAGAAAGGAAAATATCAAAAAATCCAGGAGCTTTAATATCCACAAAATGGAAGCTGCCCGGAACGACTACCATTTTCCCTGATACCGGGTCCTCTACCCGCTCGTATTCCCCTGCGGGGATAATGTGGGTCAGGATCGTCATGATCACCAGGATCGTGATCAGGATTACATAGGTGTGAGGCATCTTCACCCGCTCATACCAGTGCTTTTTCTCTGTTGTGTCACTCATATGTATGTCCCTCCTCGTTCGTATTCATCAGACTTATTATACCAAAGCATTTCTGCCATTTCTACCTGTTTTTCCAATATCTTCCGCCCGGCTTGCCTTAGAGCTCCCGCTGAAAGAACAACCGGCCGTTCTCCCCGTCCATCCGGCAGACAGTCCCCATCGGGATCGTACCCATAGGCTTTCCGTGGTCGGAGCAGACCCGGTACAGAACCGGAATCCGGTAATCCCGGAACCGGTCATGAAGAAATTCCTCCAGGGAATAAGAACCATCGTAGCGGCTGTTGTCGCAGCCCTCAAAATTTCCCAGGACGATGCCCGCCGCGTATTCCATCATCCCGGCATCTTCCAGATGGGTAATGTACATATCCAGCCGCGGAATGGTCTCCTCAATATCTTCCAGAAAAAGGATTTTTCCTCTGGTATCAGGCTGGTAGAAGGTTCCGATGGAACCTACGATCAACGACAGGTTTCCCCCGGTAATCTGCCCCCGGGCCTGTCCCTTTCTCAGTACGCCGACAGCCGGCTTCTCCGGAGGATTGAGAAATTCCACCTCCTGTCCCGGCTCCATCTCCATCGCCCTTCTCAGGCTCTCCCTGCTGTAATCGTCATATCCGGCCAGCATATTGGACACCACCATCGGACCATGAAAGGTTACCAGGCCGCAAATCTGGTTGAGAACGGTGTGAAGATTGGTCAGATCACTGTACCCCACGAAAATTTTCGGATTTTTCCGGATCAAATCGTAGTCCAGATACTTCATAATGTGGGCGCTGCCGTATCCGCCCCGGACGCAGAAAACAGCCTTGATCTCAGGGTCCGCAAACATCCGGTTCAAATCCTCTGCCCTCTTCTTCGCATCCCCGGCCAGATAACCGTGAAAATCATACAGCTCCTTTAAACACGCTCCCATCGTCACATGGTAACCCATGCGCTCCAGCAAAGCGGCGCCGGCATCCCGCTTCTCCTCCGAAACGGGAAATGCCGGCGCTGCCAGCCCGATGGTATCGCCCGGTTTCAGCTTCTCAGGAAATACCATAGGTTCTACCTCTCTTTTCAATCAAATCTGTGCCGCTTCGTACGGTCAAACCATTTATTTAGATGCATGGACAAACATGGTATGTCCCAGCACGTTCTTTTCCAGTCCGCTGACAGTTGGCTTTACCAACAGCTGGGTATTGCGGAAGTACAGGGGCATGATGGGCATCTCCTCCATCAGCAGCTTCTCAGCCTCCGTAAAGATTTCCATTCTCTGGCTGTTGTCCGTCAGGTTCCGGCACTCCTCGATCATGGAATCGTACTCCAGGGCCTTGTCGCCGCTCCAGCGGTTCTCATCAAATACGCGGGCCTGGGTAAAGCAGTTTAAGTTGGTGTCCGGGTCCAGATAATCTCCGGTCCATCCATCATATGCCACATCAAAGTTTCCTGCCGCGTGCTCATCCCAGTACACCTTATCCTCGTAGGTCACGATTTCCGTCTGAACTCCCAGGTTCTCCTTCCACATAGCCTGGATCACCTGAGCCGTATCCTTATTCTCCTGGCTGTTGGTCACCATCAGAGTCAGGACCGGAAGCCCCTCTCCATTGGGATAACCAGCATCCGCCAGCAGCTGCTTCGCCTGCTCCACATCCTCTGTAATCAAATCTCCTACCGTGGTGCGGAAATCGGTATCAGAGCCCTCATAGGGGATTCCATAGGGAACATAGGCATAGGCCGGCTTCGGCTTGGAGGGAACTACGGAGTCACAGATGGTCTGGCGGCTGATGGCCATGGACAGCGCTCTGCGCACTCTCGGATCTGACAAATACTCCTTTGAGCAGTTGAAATCATAGTATCTGGTTCCGATCAGATCGTAGGATTTCAGCTCATCGCTGTCACCGTACTGCTCAATCGCCTGGGTGGCAACCAATCCGTCGGCCATCGCATCGATCTCACCGGAATTGTAGGCAGAGAGGGCCGCCTCCGGGGACTCAATAAATACTACATTGACCCCGTCCAACTCAACGGCATCCGCATCATAGTAGTTGGGATTCTTGACCAGAACATAACTGCTCTGAGGATTGATCTCAGACATCATGAAGGGACCGTTGCATACATAGGTATCTGCGGATTTGGTCCAAACCTCATCGCCTTCCACCACATCCTGCTTTACCGGGAAGAAGTTGGTTCCTGCCAGCAGATAGAGGAAATAAGCCGTGGGGGATTTTAATGTAACCTCCAGCGTCTTGTCATCCACTGCCTTTACCGCGACATCCTCCGCAGAGCCGCCGCCGGTGTTATACTCCTCTGCCCCCTGAATATAATACAGCTCCCAGGAAGCCGGGGAGGCGGTTTCCGGATTCAGCACCCGCAGCCAGGAGTACACAAAATCCTGGGCCGTCAGGTCGCTTCCATCCGACCATTTCATTCCATCCTTTAACGTAAAGGTGTAGGTAAGGCCGTCCTCGCTGACCGTGTAGTCCTCACAGAGAGCATTGGAAAGGCTTCCGTCCGCCTCCATGCGGAACAGTCCGGCAAACAGATTCTGCAGCACGTTGGAAGAACGGCTGTAATTGTTCATCGTGGGGTCCAGTGTCTCCGGTTCCTGGTCCATGGCATAGACCAGAACATTTCCGTCTGCAGAGGACTCCTCCGCCTGGCCCTGGGCACTTTCTGACGGAGCGCTCGTCTCAGAATTCCCTGAGCCGCCGCAGCCGGCCAGTGCCGCCGCCACCAAACCTGCACATAACAGTAAGCTGATTTTTTTCTTCATAATAACCTCCTTTTTGCATATATGGCTGGGCTGTCAAAAAGTATCTTGACCCCCGTGATGCACGGATTGCTCCATGCCAACGCAGCGATCATAATGGTTTGATGTTTGTATGATATAAGTGGCAGGCCACTTTGTGGCCGCCGCCAACATCCATAAGTTCCGGTTTTTCCTGCCCGCAGATCTCCCTGGCAAAGGCACATCTGGCCTTAAAGGGACAGCCTGGCGGAGGGTCAATGGGCGATGGAACGTCTCCCTGGAGCACAATCCGGCTGCTCTCTCTCGCCTGAATGGGGTCTGCCACCGGCACTGCTGAGATCAGAGAGCGGGTGTATGGATGCAGCATATGGTCAAAAAGCTCATCCACCGGGGCATACTCGATCAGGTTTCCCAAATACATTACGCCTACCTGGTGAGAAATATGACGGACCATGGACAGATCGTGGGAAATAAACAGGTAGGTAAAGCCAAATCGCTCCTGAAGCTCCTCCAGAATATTGATCACCTGAGCCTGGATGGACACATCCAGAGCAGAGATCGGCTCATCGCAGACGATAAACTCTGGCTCCGCCGCCAATGCTCTGGCGATTCCGATCCTCTGACGCTGTCCTCCGGAAAACTCATGGGGATAGCGGTTTAAGTGGTCCGGCTTCAGACCTACCATCTGGATCAGTTCCCGCACCCGGTCTCTGCACTCGGCCGGTCCGTAAAGCTTCAATGCCCGGATAGGCTCAGCGATAATGGACTCGACCGTCATTCTGGGGTCCAGGGAAGTGTACGGGTCCTGGAAGATCATCTGCATCTTTTTCCGGAAGGGCAGCATCTGCGTGTCCGTAAGGTCCGTCAAATCCTCCCCCTGGAAAATGATTTTGCCTCCCGTGGGCTGATACAGCTTTAAAATCGTCCGCCCCACGGTAGTTTTCCCGCATCCCGATTCTCCTACCAGACCCATGGTCTTTCCTTCCGGGATGGCAAAGGACACGCCGTCCACCGCTTTCAACTGTCTGGGTTTTGAGAACAATCCATTTTTTACAGGAAAATACATCTTCAGGTCCTGTACCTTCAGGCATGTCTTTTCATTTTGACCGCTCATCCCAGCTTCACCTCCCCTCTTGCCGCCTTTACGGAGCGGTTGTGGAGCCAGCAGGCGCTCTCATGCTCCGGACCGATTTTGGTCAGCCCGGGACAGAACTTCCGGCACAGTTCCATGGCATAAGGACACCGGGCCGCAAAGGGACAGCCCTCCGGAGGATTTAATAAGTCCGGCGGCGTTCCGTAGATCGGGACCAGCTTTTCCCTGGTTTTCTTTGGGATAGAAGCCAGAAGGCCTGCCGTATAGGGGTGGCCGGTGCGGTAAAAAATATCCTCCAGGGAACCGGACTCCATGATCAGGCCCCCATACATGACCAAAACCCGGCTGCACAGGCTGGAGATCACGCCCAGGTCATGGGTGATCAGAATGACGGACATGCTGCTCTGTTCCTTCATCTGGCCGATCAGCTCCAAAATCTGGGCCTGGATCGTCACATCCAACGCTGTGGTCGGCTCATCTGCGATCAGAAGCTTGGGGCCGCAGCAAAGAGCAATTGCAATCATCACCCTCTGCCGCATTCCGCCGGAAAGCTCATGTGGATACTGCTTCAGCCGCTTCTCAGGGCTTGGGATCCCCACCATTTCCAGAAGAGCCCTGGCTTTTTCATCGGCTTCCTTCCGCTTCATTTTCTTGTGGCGCATCAGAGGATTCCGTATCTGCTCGCCAATGGTAAACAAGGGATTCAGGCTGGTCATGGGGTCCTGAAAAATCATGCCGATCTCATTTCCCTGGACCTTGCGCATCTCCTGGCTGGTTTTTCCCAGAAGGTCCTCCCCGTCCAGACGGATGGCCTCCGCCTCCATCCGGGCATTGTCCTCCAGAAGTCTCATGATGGAGAGCATGCTGACGCTTTTGCCGCAGCCGGACTCCCCCACAATTCCAAGACTCTCCCCCTTCTTCACATCAAAGGAAATCCCCCGCACCGCAGACACCTTTCCTGCCGCTGTGTCGAAGGCCGTATGAAGATTTCGCACTTCCAACAATAACTCGCTCATGGACATTTCCTCCCGGGGATTCTACTTTTTCAGTCGCGGATCAAGGGCATCCCTCAGTCCGTCCCCTATAAAATTCAATGCAAAAATGGTGATGCTGATGGCAAAGGCGGGAAACATCATCTGGTAGGGATAGGTAAACAGATATTCAATGGCATCATTTGCCAGAGTACCCCAGCTGGCCTTGGGAACCTGGATCCCGATTCCAAGGAAACTCAGGAAGGCTTCCTGGAAGATGGCCTGGGGGATCAGAAAGGTTACGGTCACGATGATGGAACCCATACTGTTTGGGATCAGATGGTGGATCAGGATCTGCCATTTGCTCTGGCCGCAGACCTTTGCCGCAAGGGCAAAATCCTGCTCCCGCAGGGTCAGGATCTGGCCACGCACCATCCGGGCCGTGGTAATCCAGAAGGTCAGGCACATGGCGATGAGGATACTCTGAATGGTATTGCCAAGAAACATCATGATCAAGATCAGATACAAAAGACTGGGAATTCCGCTCAAAATATCCACGATCCGCATCATGACCATATCCGTCATCCCGCCCATATATCCGGCGATCCCGCCGTAAAAGACGCCGATGACCATGTTGATGGCCGCCGCCGTAAAGCCGATGGTCAGGCTGATCCTGGCCCCGTACATGGTGCGGACGAAAATGTCCCTCCCCATCTTGTCCGTCCCGAAGGGATGAGCCAGGCTGGGCCACTCCAGCATATGTGCGAAATCAGTCTGGTCATAGGTATAGGGGGAAAACAGCGGCACAAAGATGGCCAGCAGCGTGATCACCACGATCACTCCCAGGCCGAACATAGCCAGTTTGTCCTTTTTCAGGCGGAGCCAGCAGTTTCTCCAGTAGGAGACGCTGGGCCGGTCAATCTCGTCCAGCTCCCGCTCGTCATCCGCCAGCGGAGCCAGCAGCTCCTGAGGGATCTCATCCTCCATGGAGTATCCGCCCTGCTTCATATGATTTTCCATTGAATGTCACCTACTTTGTAATTTTCACTCTGGGGTCAATGATGGCATAGAGAATATCCACGATCAGATTGCATATGACAATCATCGTCCCCACAAATATGGTCAGTCCAAGTGTAACGGAATAGTCCCGGTCGCTGATCGCGGAAACAAAGTATCTTCCAAGGCCGGGAATACTGAACAGCTTCTCAATAATAAAGGTTCCCGTCAGCAGAGCCGCCACCATGGGTCCTACATAGGTTACCACCGGAAGGATCGAATTTTTCAGCGCGTATTTTCCAACCACCTGAAATTCCGGCACTCCCTTGGAACGCTCGGTACGGATGTAATCCTGTCTCATGGTTTCCAGCATGCTGGAGCGCATCAGCCTGGTTATGTAGGCGATCTGGGAAAATGCCATGCAGAATACCGGCAGAACATAATGTCTCCAGGAGGTCAGCCCATAGGACGGGAAGATCTTCCACTTTTCACAGAACAGATACATCATCAGCACGCAGACCACAAAGCTGGGAACCGACACGCCGATGGTGGCAAAGACCATGGAACAGGCATCCGGCAGTTTTCCCCGCTTGACCGCAGCTACCATCCCCAGAGGGATTCCCACGGCCAGGGCTAAGATCACGCCCCAGGCGCCTACCGAAGCGGACACGGGGAAGCCGTTTGCGATCAGCTCGTTAACCGTCGTATCCTGCCGCTTAAAGGAGGTCCCCATATCTCCGTGAAGGAGATTATTCAGATATTTCACATACTGCACCGGAACCGGGTCGTTTAATCCGTACTTGTCCGCGATCTGGTCCAGAACCTTCTGGGGAACGTTCCTCTCCTCCGCCGGGCTGAAGGGCCCGCCGGGAATGGCATGCATCAGGAAAAATGTGATGGTCACCAGGACGAAAATCGAAACCAGTCCTGCTCCCAGACGTTTCAGAATATATTTCAACATATGTTACCGCCTCCTGAAATTCCGGCCCTCCATTTCTGCCTTGGCCGCATAAAAAAACGATGCCCTCTCCCAACTTGAAGCGGCATCGCTTAACCTCCTTATCACTTCCGTTAAAAAATCATGGGCAAAAACCTGAACGGTTACGAAAAATTATACCCACTGCGCTATTAAAAGTCAATACAAAACCATTGATTTTTCCTTTTGCTCCCTTTATAATCGGTAACAGTTCAGACCTTTAAAAGCCATAAAAGGAGCTCAAATTATGAAAGTTTATATCAGCGCAGATATTGAAGGAACAGCCGGCACCACCTCCTGGGCCGCAACGGAGCTTGGGGACAAGGAACATGCGGCGGCGGCCAGGGAAATGACCCTGGAAGCCGTGGCTGCCTGCGAAGGTGCCCTTCAGGCAGGGGCTGACGAGATCTATGTAAAAGATGCCCATGACAGCGGCCGCAACATGGATTTGTCCCTGTTTCCAAAGGAAGCAAAGGTCATTTACGACTGGTCCCTGACACCGGATTCCATGATCGCCGGGCTGGATGATTCTTTTGACGCCGTTCTGTTTGTTGGCTACCATTCGCCAGCCGGCCTGCCCGGAAGCCCTCTCTGCCACACCATGAACCGCGACAACAGCTGGGTTAAGATCAACGGAGAGCTGGCCTCGGAGTTCACCCTCCACGCTCTTCTGGCCGCCTCCAGAGGCGTTCCTTCCGTTTTTCTCTCCGGCGACCAGGCCCTCTGCGGACATGCCCGCCGGCTGGTGCCCGGCTTGACCGCCGTTGCTGTCAAGGACTGTCTTGGAAGAGCCACCGTCAACCTCTCTTCTCAGATGGCCCTGGAGCAGATCCGTGAAGGAGCCGCCCGCTCTCTGTCCCGTATAGAAGGATGTCTGCCAAAGGTTCCGGAGGAGCTGACTCTGGAAATCCGCTTCAAAGACTATTTCCGGGCCCTGAGAGCCTCCTATTATCCCGGCGTAATCCGGCTGGATGACTTTACCGTCTCCTTCACCGCCCGCACCATAGACCAGCTGATGACTGCCCGGATGTTTATTCTGTAATTTTTTTCAAAAAACTGTTGACATTTCCCGAAACTTCCGCTATAATTGCTTTTGCGCTGTTGAGATACAGCAATGCGTCAGTAGCTCAGCTGGATAGAGCATACGGCTACGGACCGTAGTGTCGGGAGTTCGAATCTTCTCTGGCGCGGATGAAAAGCCCTGTAAGTGTAAAGCTTGCAGGGTTTTTTGATTTTGTATCTCTGGCCGGCTTCCGGTCGTTAAAAAGTCAAACTTGCGTATCTTGCAAAAACAATCCGCATATGCTATAATGCCGTTAGGCTAAAGGATATTGGTAATCCAATCACAGACGGCTAAACGAAAACCCCGGAGCGGCTACTCCGGGGTTTTCTATTCCCATTTTTGTATGGCAGGGTTTACAGCCATAGGTTCGTTACCGGCTACTCATCTTTGTCGAACCATTTGCTGACGAGGTGGCTAACCACACCAGCCATGACATTGATGATAAAGGATATTAGATGTTCCAAGCACAGACACCCCCTTTCCGTACCGGTATAGGGGCGGTAACATAAGCATTATAACATAGCCGCAGTAATCCCACAATTCCAAAAGGGACCCGGGATTGATTCCGGCTCCATTCGCTATCAATCTGGATGCCGATGACAAAAACTGGATAGACCCTGAGCAGGAACGCACCATGGTCCTTACTCCCCCCGCTGCTCCCCTTCTTCAAAATTCCTCGTCTCATCCACAATATATACCGGCCGGTCCTTCAGTTCCGTAAAGAGGATGGCGATATACTCTCCGATGATCCCGATGAGAAAAAACATCATAGCAAACATAAAGCAGATCAGCACCACGATCGTGGCGTAGCCGCTGGGAGCCCCCCTGCGGGTCAGAATGGTGTAAACCATCACTGCCACTCCCAGAAGTCCCGAAAAAATCCCCGCATAAATTCCAAGCTTTAAAGGCATATTGGAAAAGCAGAGGATCGTATTAACGGAGAAGACAAACAGCTTTTTCAGGCTGTATTTGCTCTCCCCCGCCACCCTGGCCCTGGCCTCGTACTCAATGTGGGTGCGGGCAAAGCCGATATTCTGCACATATCCCCGAAGGAACCGCACTTTCTCACGGTAGCTTTTCCTGAGAATTTCAGCGGCGTGACTGCTGAGCCCGAAGAAATCCGAAGCATTTGGCTCCAGATGGACATCGGAAATGTGATTGATCACCCAGTAAAAGCCGGCGGAAGTAATGTTCTTGATCAGCCCGGCTGTCCTGTTGTGCGTGCGGACCATGGTGATCACATGATAGCCTTCCTCGATCTTCTCCAGGATTTTCGGGATATATTCCGGCGGATGCTGTAGATCCGCATCCATGCAGATCACCGCATCTCCCCGGCTGTAATCCAGGCCGGCAATCATGGCCGCCTCGTGGCCGAAGTTTCTGGAAAAGCTGACAATTTTCACTTTGGGATTCTCCTCTGCCAGCTCCTCTAAAATCTCCAGGCTCCCATCGCTGCTGCCATCGTTGACAAAGACCAGCTCATAATCCCAGTCCAGCCCTGCCAGCACTTTTCCCGTTTCCCTATAAAATTCTTTCAGCGCCTTTTCCTCATTGTAGACAGATACCACAACTGAAACTTTCCTGTCCATCGCACCCTTCGGGCCCCTTTCTCTGTCACCATATCTGAATTTCCTGTGTGGAGTGAGTCGGCACCCGCTTTTCCCTGGGCGGGAGTTTCATATAGTCTCCATAGACCTCGGTCAGGATCGGGTCCCAGCCCCTCGGTACCATCAGCCGTGTGTCCTCAAAATCCATGTCCTCCACCCGGTCGCACCAGTCTTTGTCCACTGTCACGTACATAAAATCCGGCTGGTAGGTACTGTAATAGCGCAGCCTGCCCTTACTCTTCCTGTCCTTTTTGGAAATGGCGTCCTGGAGCCGAAAAATTGCCTTCATGGGGATCAGCCTTCCCACGCCGGCCAGACCGGCCACCATCACCTTCTGGGCCGGGGTATACTTTCCAAAATCCAAATGGAAGCGATGTCCCATGGCCAGGCCGTATACAGCCTTCTGGAGAAACTTGGTCCACCAGGCTCCAAGTTTCCCGGCAGGCAGGCGGTCGATGGTAAATAGATCCACCCAGATATGGTTCAGTTTTCCCTCATAAAATGCCATCTCCGGCGTATCCCCATGGCACCGGCTGTTTTTATAGATAATCCGGGGGGTAAAATCATAGAATGCCCGTCCTCCCCGGAAGCTGTCCGGCTCCAGAAGCTCCATGTGCTCCGGCAGTTCTCTCCCTGCCACCTTCCGGAACGCCTCATACTGGCTCCTGGTCATGGCCACATCCGCATCGTCGTCCCAGGGAATGAAACCGTGGTGTCGGACTGCGCCAATCAGCGTCCCCGCATCCAGCCCATAACGGATTTTATATTTCCGGCAGATTCGGTCAATCTCCTTTAAAATCTCCAGACTGGCCTCATGCACCGCCTTCATATCATATGCGGTATTGGCTGTTTGTTCCAAAGCTGCGGCCTCCTTCCTAATGTCTTGCTGCCTCCAGGCCTTCCCGGACGGTCTTTGCCATATAGTCGATCATGGGCTCCGTCATGCCGGGATACAGACCCAGCCAGAAGGTATGTTCCATGATCCGGTCCGTGTTGGCAAGCTTGCCGCAGATGCGGTAGCTTCCCTCCCGCCCCCTAAGTTCATCGAAACAGGGGTGCCTGGTCAGATTTCCCGCAAAGAGCATCCGGGTCTGAACCTTATGGCTTTCGATATAATTCACCAGTTTTCCCCGGTCCACGCCTTCTCTGCAGGTAATAAGGAAGCCAAACCAGCTTGGGTCGGAGCCGGGGCATGCCTCCGGAAGAATCAGGCTCTCCTCGGTCCCCTTTAATCCGTCCTTCAGCCTCCTGAAGTTCTCCCTGCGCCTCTCCGTAAAATGGGGAAGCTTTTCCAGCTGAGCGCAGCCAATGGCCGCCTGCATATCCGTCACCTTCAGGTTGTATCCAAAATGGGAGTACACATATTTGTGGTCATACCCCAAAGGCAGCTGCCCGTACACCCGGTCAAACCGGTGATGGCAGGTGTTATCCTGCCCTGGCGGGCACACGCAGTCTCTTCCCCAGTCCCGGAAGGAACGGACAATTTTATGGAGGAGCGGGTCATTGGTGTACACTGCACCTCCCTCGCCCATCGTCATATGGTGAGCCGGATAAAAGCTGGAGGTGCCGATATCCCCGATGGTGCCTGTAAAGCGGGTTTCCTCCCCTTCCGGTCCTTTTACGGTATAGAGGCTTCCCAGGGCATCGCAGTTGTCCTCCACCAGCCACAGATCATGGCGGCGGCAGAAATCCTTCACCGCATTCAGGTCAAATGGATTTCCCAGGGTGTGTGCGATCATCACCGCCTTGGTCTTAGGAGAATAAGCCTCCTCCAGCATATTGACATCTATGTTGTACTGGGGAATGGTCACATCCACGAACACCGGAACCGCCCCGTACTGCACCATAGGCGCTACCGTGGTGGGGAATCCGCAGGCCACGGTAATCACCTCGTCCCCTCTCTTTACCCGGCGCTCTCCCAAAAGAGGGGAGGTCAGGGCCATAAATGCCAGCAGATTGGCTGAGGAGCCGGAATTGGTAACGGAGCAGAACCTCACATTCAAATATTCCGCCATCTTTTTTTCAAATTCATCCGTATAGCGCCCTGCAGTCAGCCAGAAATCCAGGGAGCTGTCCACCAGATTCACCATCTCCCGGCTGTCGTACACACGGGAGGCATAGGAAATCCGGTCTCCCTCCTCAAAGGGCTTCTTCTTGTTGTGAAAAGTCTCGCAGTATTCCGCCACCAGGTCCAAGATCTCCTGCCTGGCCTGGGACTCCGTCTTATTTTCAAACATGAATTTCATTCTCCTTCATCGATTATACTGTTTTCGTCGGCAGCCGCTCTTGAACCCTTCCCGGATCACAGGGAAAAGAATTCTTTAATCTGCCGGTCCATCGCCTTTGTCAGATCTTCCCCTACCAGCCACGCCTTATACCAGAGGACTGACCGTTCCACCGCCTGGCGGATGCCCGTTCTCGGCCTCCAGCCAAAGGTCTTCTTCACACGGGAGCAGTCCAGCTTCAGAAAATTCGCCTCGTGGGGCCCCCCGGCAAAATGGTTCTCCCAACGGGCGCCTTCTCCCCAGCACTGACAGAACAGCTCCACCAGTTCCCCGGTCGTTACGCAGTCGCAGTCATCAGGCCCTACGTTGTAGTATCCCTGCAGCGATGGATCCTCCCACTGAGCCATGGCAATGGTCAGGTACACTGCCAGAGGCTCCAGCACCAGCTGATAGGGGCGGGTAGAATGGGGATTGCGCACACCGATCGGCCTCCCCTCCTTCATAGCCCGGACGCAGTCGGGAATAATGCGGTCGTTGGCAAAATCTCCGCCGCCGATCACATTTCCCGCCCTGGCAGTGGAGATGGCGCAGCTTCCCTCCTGGAAAAAGGATTTCTGGTAGCTGTGGGTCACCAGCTCGGAGCAGGACTTGCTGTTGGAATATGGGTCATAGCCGTCCAGAGGGTCTGTCTCCCGGTAACCATACTCCCATTCCCTGTTTTCATAAACCTTGTCCGTGGTCACGTTCAAAAAAGAGCGGACACAGCCGCTTTTGCGGATGCACTCCAGCACATGGACCGTTCCCATTACATTTGTCTCATAGGTGTACACCGGGTCCTTGTAGGAGTCCCGCACAATGGGCTGAGCTGCCAGGTGGAACACGATCTCCGGCCTGGCCTCCTCAAAGACCTTCTCCAGATGTTCCAGATCCCGCACATCCCCAATCACGCTTGCAAGCCCGCTGCCGATGCCGGCGATTTCAAACAGGCTGGGGTCCGTCGGCGGCTTCAGGCTGTACCCGGTCACCTCCGCTCCCGCCAGTGTCAGGATCCGGCACAGCCAGGACCCCTTAAATCCCGTGTGGCCGGTGACCAGCACCCGTTTTCCCCTGTAAAATTCCTCTAATCTTTTCCAATCCATCCCTTAATCCTTCCAAATCTTCCATGGTGCCTGTCCGGACTGCCACAGACTCTCCAGCTTCTTCATTTCCCTCTGGGTATCCATACACTGCCAGAATCCGTCGTGGTAGAAAGATTTCAGCTGTCCTTCCGCCGCCAGGCGCCGCATGGGCCCCTGCTCGAATACGGTGGTATCGTCCTCCAGATAATCGAAAATTCCGGGATTCAGCACCATGAAGCCGCCGTTGATCAGCACCCCGTCGCTTTCATCCTTTTCCCGGAAGGAGAGGACCGTATTGTTCTCGTCAATATCCAGCACGCCCTTCATCTGGCCAATGTTCACAGTGGTGATGGTGGCAATCTTTCCGTGGGACTGGTGGAATTTCAGCAGCGCCGCCAGATCCACTGTGCTGACACCATCCCCGTAGGTCAGCATAAAAGGCTCATCCCCTGTAAAGGGCCGGATGCGCTTTACCCGGCCGCCGGTCATGGTGTTTAGTCCTGTATCCACCAGGGTCACCTTCCAGGGCTCCGCATAATTGTTGTGAACCTCCATCCGGTTATTTGCCAGATCAAAAGTCACATCGGACGTGTGAAGAAAATAGTCCGCGAAAAATTCCTTTACCACATACTGCTTGTACCCCAGACAGATTACGAAATCATGGAATCCGAACTCCGAGTAATATTTCATAATATGCCATAAAATGGGCTTGCCCCCAATCTCAATCATGGGCTTTGGCTTTAAATGGCTCTCCTCGCTGATTCTGGTGCCGAATCCGCCGGCCAAGATAACCACCTTCATGTTCATTCCTCCTCGCGGAACACATTCCAGTGATTCTCTTCCAAAATCTGGTATGCATTCCTGATTTTATCATTCCCGTTCCAATATTCAAAAAAGTCCGCCAGCTCGTCTCCCTGAGCTTCAAATTCTTCATCCGTAAGCTTCGGAACCTCAAGAGCCCGCTCTGCCCTGGCCTCAAACCATTCCTTGCGGTATGGAGCCATTTCTAATTCATGATAAGTAGTATAACCATTTCCCAGAAGGATTGCAACCGAGAATATGGCCGCCAGGGTGCGCCCCACCATCCAGAACTTCTGCTCAATCTGCAGAACCAGTGCAAAGGTCAGGAGAATCCCAAAGATTCCCACCTGAAACTGCAGGGTGTAGCGGGAGGAATTCAGGGCGTAGGACTCCTTCTCAAAAATATACCTGGTCAGAAATACCAGCAGATGATTCAGTCCTCCTCCCAGCAGCAGCATCATAGGCATGATGGCCCGCTCGTAAAGACGGTAGCGGATATTCATCCAAAGAGCCGCAAGGTATCCGCAGATGACGAACAATCCGATTCCGTAGCAGGCCTTGTTGCTGAGAAGCCCGCTGTTCATCCAGTTGGTCAGTTCCTCCCCTCCCACCAGGATTCCCGCAAAGGACTTTAACAGAAAGCGGATGGGAAATGTGGGGTGATCCATCAGAATCACCCACAAAGGCCGCCCCGTATCCCCTGCATGTTCCTCGACCACATAGGAATTGCTGAGAACATAGAGCAGCAGGGGGATCAGCGCACAGAAGAACCAGGCTATAAACCATCTCTGCTCCTCCTTCTTTCCCTTCTGTCCGCAGCGGATCAGGCAGTACAGATAGGACACCAGCAGCACCGCCGCATAGCTTGCCCCGTAGGGTCCTGCGGCTCCCAGGATGATCAGCCAGGGCAGGATACAGAGCCTGGCCTTGTCTCCCTTCTTTCCCTCGCCGCTCCAGACCCGGTCCAAAACCAGCTCGTGGTAGTAAAAGCCTGCAAAGGCGAGAAAATGGGCCCAGCCGCTGCCGTTGGTGATCATCTCCCACTTGTTCAGGCTGAACATCACCGCCATGAGGATCACAAACCACATAAGCCCCAGCCTGCGCCTTTTGCAGTATGAACCGAACACCAGACCTGCCAGTCCCAGCCCCACAGCGCCCAGCACCCGGTCCAGGGTAACGGAAAATCCGAAAAATTCCACGTTGATGATCCGTTCCAGATAATTGATCGGGATTCTGGTCAGAACATCGGGAACCAGAAATTTCTTCAGATCATACACATCGGGCAGATAGCTGTTGACCAGCCGGATATAATCAGAATAAACCACATCGCAGGTGGACTGGGCAATATACCAGCACACAAACACCGTTCCCAGAATGGGAAGCAAAATATAAATGAGAGATTTAAGCTTTTCTCTTTCCATGACTTTACGAATCTCCTGTTTTCAGTAGCATTCAACCGCACGACTTTTACTCCACGCTGGGGAACACCAGCGCCGCCAGACGGTAGTCGCTTCTCTGCTCCGTGGCATTCTGGCTGTAAAAATTAAAGGCAAACGTCAGCTGCACCCGCTCCCAGGGCTCTGCCTGGATCTGGGTATTGACGACGCTGGAAGTTAATGGAATCACCTTGGTCTCCCGGTCCCCCACGGTAATCGTGATTTCCTCCCCGCCTTCCATGATGCCGGGGAACATAATCTCCAGGTTGATGATGCCGCTTGCTCCGGCCATCACCGTGATGCAGCCCCTCTCGTCCATCCAGTGGTCCTTGTAATAATAGCCGTACTGGGTGCTCAGCTTCATGGTGCGGACCGCCTCGGTAATGTCAATGTACTGGTCGTAGTCCGGGTCCTCCTGGAGGATGATCATGTTTTCATCCACCAGGCCAAAATCCCACACAGAGCTGATAAACTCCACATTGGTCAGCTCCTGGGTCCGATCCTCCTTTTGAAATACCTTAAAGAAGGTTCTGGCCGTAAAATCACTGACCTCATAGCTGTTGCCGATGATGTAGACCGTCTTTCCCTCCATATTTCCGTATTTCTCATGGGTCACCTCTGCCAGGGAATTGTATCTGGCCTGTTCCGGAAAAAAGTAGATATTGGGAAATGCATAGGTCCTCATAAACAGCTCCACCGGGAGCATCAGGACCGCATAGCCCAGCAGCAGGATTCCCCATGGAAAAAACCGCTTTAAGTAAAATTCCGGCTTCACCTCTCCGGTAAGAGCCCCGTACATATAGGCCATAAACAGCAGGGAGGCCGCCAGGGAAATGTAGATCCAGCGCATCTCAACCCGGATGGTCACACAGGCTGCCGCAATGGTCAGGCCGATGAAGACGACAAAAAGAGCACCGTTCGCCAGAAGCCTGCCTCTCTGGCCCTTGTCCTTCTGGCTGAGGATTTTCCAGATAAATCCGATCACCAGCACTGCGATCAGCAAATCCGCCAGCAGGATCAGAATCTTCACCGCCATGGGATTGCTGCCCCAGGGACAGCCGTTTAAGTAATCCGGCCCCGCATTGATCCCGAAGACATAGCCGATTTCACTGAGGGCATGTTGGAAGGCCTCCCCGATGGAAAACGTCTCCGCCACCTGGGTCCGCCCGGTCCCCGCCGGCATCACCGTTCCGATGGCAAAAAAACGGATCATCTGCATCAGGAGAAAGGAGCCAAGAGCCGCTCCCCACATAGGAAGCCTTCGGCATTTCTTCATCAGCAGAACGAAAAGCAGAAGAGGGAACAGAGCCATATACCGCTCATGGACAAAGCACACCCCGAAATACAGGGCACAGGCGGCGTAAAATCTTCCTTCCTGCTTCTCCTCGTTAAGATACCGGAACAGATACCAGAGAATCCCCAGCCCCATCCAGAGAGCCATGGTCTCCATCAGCCCCAGCACCTGGCCGATCTGGTAGTAGGACAGGCGGCTGGCCAGATACATCAGGCCGCACAAGAATCCCGCCCCCTTGGAGCCGGAAAGCTTTCTGCCCATAAAATACATGGTCCAGGCCACCATAGTGTTCAGCACGATATTGATGGGAACAAACCAGTTTACATGCGTTCCTACAAACATCATCTCCAGCCATGCGGCCAGATAATGGAGGAAGCGGAACCGGGTGCTGCCCACCGGAAATACATACTGGAGAAAGCTCTGTTCTCCATAGCAGGACCAGAGATAAAGATCATCCATATAAAGGCCTTTAATCTCGATCCCCCGGTTCAGCCAAAAAGCAGCCCCCAGCAGGATTCCCATAAGAATTACATGGTCTTTCCACTGGCTGTCCCTGCCTGTCCGGGCCCGTCCCTGATTTTGTGTCTTATCCATTTGAGAAACGCCTCCTCTAACTGTACTCCTTGTAAGCTGTGCGGTATCCTCTCATCAGCAGCTCCACCACCGGTCTGGGCCAGAACCGCTCAAACATCTCCCTCTCCTCCAGCTCTCTTTTATGGCTTCGGATACAGGCCTTGGTAGCGGCCCCGTCGTGGACCCGGTAATAGAGAAGGGGCCTCTCCTCACAGATCCAGCGTCCCGGCTCATTCGCCAGCCGAAACATGTTGTCCCAGTCCAGAACAAACGAGTAGTCCGAATGGATCAGCGGCTCCCCTATCTTCTTTTTGCAGTAGGTGGTAGCCGGGCAGCAGATGGAATTTCCAAACATCAGGGAAAGCTTCTTCACCTGGGATAGATGGCTCAGCGCCCTTGCCCGCAGAGGCAGGCGCAGCAGACGCTTTACAAGCAGCAGCTTATCCCAGGAAATAAGCCTTTCCCCCTTCACGATCACATAATCACTGGTAAATACGGTCAGATCCGGATAGGAGAGAACCGCCTTTGCCAGTTGTTCCCCATACTCCCTGTGGTAGAGATCATCCTGATGGGCCAAGGTAACGAAATCTCCATCCGCCTTCTCCCAGGCAAAGTTCCAGTCGTCCCGGATGTTGCTCTGTCCCTGCCGGACATAAACCGGCACCCCGTACTTTTCCCCCATTTTGGTCAAAAAAGCGCTGGGGGTGGAGGTACAGATCATGATTTCAGATGGCCGCGTCTGGGCCTTCAGGGAACGGAGGCAGGCCTCCAGATAAGGGGATTCCCCGTAGGCGCAGACGGCAAATACATGGGTGTATGACATTGTGGTTTCTCCTCTTTGCGAAATCGTAATTATTACGTAAAGTCATCCTTGATGATATCCCAGGTGCCGTCCAAGCTGAAATATTTCTTCATGTAATCCTGGGTTTTCTGCTCCATCTGGCGGCACAGGTCCGGATTCTGATAGAGGTCAATGGTCTGGCGGGCAAAGCCCTCCGCCGTGTCCTCGATCTTTAATGCCTGCTCCACAAAGGGGATCCCCTCCGCTCCGATGGAGGTGGTGATCACGGGAGCCCCGTTGTAGAGGGCCTCCAGCACCTTTCCTTTCACTCCGGCGCCGTAGCGCAGCGGCACCACTACCACACGGCAGGTGGCGTACAGACGCTCCAGTTCCTCATCGCTGACAAAGCCCTTGATCACGATTCCGTTGTCCGGCTGCTCCAAGGCCTTGATCTCATCCGTCACCTTGGAGCCCACCACATAAAACTTCACATCCGGCAGTTCTTTCCGGATATCCGGGAAAATCTCCCTGGCGAACCACAGCACCGCGTCCGCGTTAGGCGGATGCGCGAAGCCTCCCACAAACAGCAGTCCTTCCCGCTTCTCAAAGTCCTCGTTCAGCTTCTCCTTGAAGGTGTCGTAGACATAGAGGGAGATGGCTTTTGCCCGGATGCTGGCATCAATGGAATGGATCACATTGATCTCTACATAAGAGGGATAGTAGGACATATCTGCCTTGTACATCATGGAAAATTCCATGGACTTCCAGTAGTCCGCCTCCCGCTTGGTCTCAATCTTTCCGTCCAGCTCATATTCCCGGTTCAGGCGCAGGAAATGAAGGTCATGGCCGAAATAAATCACCTTGATCTTGGTGTAATCCTTAATAAAATCCACATACTTGGTGGCAATGTGGGGCCGGTTCAGATAGGCAAAGGAAATTTCATTTCCGTTTTTCTTCAGCCAGTCCCAGATTCCGGCAGCATACCAGTCACCGTAAAGGACCTCGATCCCCATCTGCTCCAGGGCAGTGGTGTACGGCTCCTCGTGGAGGAAATTGTCCCCCAAAAACTTCACCACAAACCCCTTCTTCAAAAACATCTTCATATACAGGTAAGTGGCCTTGGAACCGGCATCCTTGTCAAAGGTAGGCACATAGTGGTCCACCACCAGGATCATCTTTTTGCCCTGGCTGCGCTCCCTGGCCCTGAAGGGATTGGGGTTGCCGTCATTGACGCACTGGCTCTTTAGCTCCTTCGCCCACTTCTCCTTAAATTTCTCAGCGTTCTCCACCTGATAGCGCTTCAGCCCTGTGCCATTTACATCTGTTCCATTGGAAATCCCCTCAAAGTGAATGACCTTGGAGCGGGGCTGGTACACCACCCGGTATCCGGCCTTTCTCACCTCAAAGGCCAGGTCCGTATCCTCATAGTAGGCCGGAGCAAACCGCTCGTCAAATCCGCCAATCTGCTGCCACAGAACTCTGGGAATGAGAATGGCGGCGCCGGAAATATAGTCCACTTCCTTCACATAGTTGTACTCCGGCTTTTCCGGGTCATCCAGACGGCCATAGTTCCACCCGGAGGCATCGCTCCAGATGATTCCTCCCGCCTCCTGAAGCCGCCCGTCGGGATAAACCAGCTTGGAGCCGGCGATCCCGATGGTGGGGTCCGCCTCCATCATACCCACCAGGGAGGACAGCCACCCCTCCGTCACTTTGGTGTCATTATTCAGGAAGAAAATGTATTTGCCCCTGGCCTTCTTCGCCGCATTGTTGCAGTTTTTCAAAAAGCCCTGGTTGGTGCTGTTCCGGCAGATGACCAGCCCGTCCACATATCGGTCCAGATGGGCGGTGGCATCCGTGGACACATCATCCGCAATGATTACCTCGTAGGTGACGTCCTTCGTATATTCCAGGATGGACTGAAGGCAGGCATAGGTATAGCCCACCTGATTGTAGCAGGGGATGATGATGGAAACCATGGGACCCTCCCATCCGTTCGCCCCCTCTTTCCCGTCTCCGGGCACCTGCGGAAATGAAAGACGGCCGTACTGCATATAGGCATCCCCGATCTGGAAATCTCCTTCGATCCGGTTTCTCCCCTCTGAAGTAGCGTAAAGACGGCCGTAGCGGACCGGGTGCTTGACGGTGTTAATCCCATAATTTAAAAGCTTCCGCTTCCTGGTTCCCTTGGGGAACGCCTTGTTGACCTGAACCCCCAGCTTTCTCCTGGCCTTAAACACCAGGGCCTCATGGCCGTTCAGGTAGGTAGCCAGCTTTCCCAGCTCATCGATCTCATGGCGCAGGTCCTTGATCATCACTTCCAGGTTGGTTACATGGTTGTTGGTCAGCCGCTGGACCTCCTGCTCCTTGCGGATTTGGAGATTCTTCTCCTCCACCTCCGCCTGGAGCTGCAGGATCCGGTCCTTTGCCCGGGCCAGCTCCTCATCCCGTCCTTTCAGCTCTTCCAGCGTGATCACCGGATGGCTGTATCCCGCCAGATAGCCCTGGTTTCCGTCCCCGTGGACGTATGCCTGGAAAGATCCTTCCATACCGGCATACACTGCGGCAAGCTCCTGGCTGATCCCAAACGCTTTGAGGAATTCCTGGACGGAGGAACAGTCCATTCTCCCCTGGTAGCGGTTATAGAAATAGTACAGCAGGCGGTAGCGCACAAAACCTGCCGGGATTGGAAAATCAAACACCCACTCGTAGTCGATGGCGCAAAGTTTCCCCTCCGCCTCCATCCAGTTTTCCAGCAAACCGTCCAGGTTGGTTACCGGGCTGGAAATGCCGCCAATATCCGGAATGGTTCCAAACACCTCCGTAAAGGCAGGAGTGACCTCAAAAGGTTCTCCCTGTTTCTCCGCCGGTCCCAGCAGAAAATCCAGGGCCTCCTTTATGGCTTCCACCGGGACCTTCCGGTCCTGGATCTCATCTGCCAGCTTCTGCTCCAGGGTACGTCCCTGAAGAAAAGCAAAGCGTGCCCTTCTTCCGTCCTCAGAAATCTCCGGCTTTAAGATATCCACCTGGGAATTGATTTTTTTCAGCTTCTCATACTTATCCTGAAAAGAGCGGATGTGGGCCGCTCCTTCCGGCTTTAAGGCCATTTTTTCTACGATGCGCTTTCCGCCCTCTTCCAGGATCTTCGTGCTGATCTGAAAGGCCGGCTTTCTGGTGCGGTTATACTTGGCAAAAATGACCCTCTGCTCCCTGGCTCCCTTGGAGGCCACTGCCAGAAAACTTTCCGCGAAGCGTTCAAAATCCCCTTCCCCGATCAGCTGGTCATAGACCTGTCCTTCCGGAAGGCAGGCATAGCGTCCTTCCTCATAAGCCGTACAGGGAGACGGAAGGTCGCCCTGGGACGGCAGATACCGGTGGGAATAGACCGCCCCCGGAAGCCGGCCGTCCGGCACGGGATAATAAAATTCCGCCTGGTCCAGGCCGGCCCCCTGCAGGGCCCGGCGAAGCTGGCCCAACGTGCAGACTGCCTCATCTGTTGAACGGGGCGCGCCGGAAAGAGCAGGAAGCCCAAGAGAATTGGAACAGGCTGTGACCATGCGCCCGCCTTTTGCCAAAAATGGCACCAGCTCTCCCACCTGCTCCTCCAGGCTTTTTTCTACTGAAGGATGAAGAAGAAAAATCCACTGAAATTTCTCTTCCGGCTTGATCTGATCGAGTTCCCGCAGGAAACGGATCGAACCCCTCTCCTGATTCCGCCTGCGGTTTACCTCGCTGTTCTCATCCAGCTTTTCCAGCACTGTCACCTGGCCGCAGCGTTCTGCCAGAAGGCCCGTCAGAGCCCCGTAGCCGGAGCCGATCTCCAGCACCTGGTCCTCCTTTGAAAAATCCAGCCATTCCAGCAGATTTTCCCTTCCCTCCGCCAGGGCGTAAAGGACCTGGGGCCGTTGGTCCTGGGCCAAAGCCTCGTCCAGCCCCTGACGGCTCTCTCCATATTCTTTCATTAAATCCAGGATTTCATAGCTTATATCACTCATGACTGTTCCCCGTTCTCACATTTTCCATAAATCGCTCCACGGCCTCTGCCCGCTCCCGCTCCATTTCTTCCAAGTCTTCCTTCTTCCTGGAAGATACGGAAAGGTAGAGCTTCAGCTTGGGCTCTGTTCCGGAAGGCCGCAGGATCACCGTTCCCCCGTCCTCCAGCACATATTTCAGCACATTAGACTTCGGCAGTCCTTCCAGGCCCTGTTCATAGTCCAGGACCTGCTTTACCGCCAGCCCTCTGATATTTGCTCCCTTTGCCCGGAAGGCCTTCATGATCTCCTCCATCTGCCGGGCTCCCGCCGAACCCTCAAACTGGTAGGAGTGCTGGGTCTCCAGACAGCAGCCGTATGTCTCGTAAATCCGGTTCAGCCGTTCCAGAAGAGACTCCCCCCTGGCCAGGTAAAAGGCAGCCATCTCGCAGATCAAGAGGGCGGCGTTTACCCCGTCCTTGTCCCGCACATAGGTGCCGCTCAGATAGCCGCAGCTCTCCTCAAAGCCAAAGATAAAATCCAACTCCCGGCCCGCCGCCTCCAGCTGTCCGATGTATTCTCCAATATATTTGAAGCCGGTCAGCAGATTTACCACCTGAACGCCGTAATGGGCTGCAATGGTCTCTGCCAGGGCCGTGGTTACGATCGTCTTGGCCATCACGGGATGTGCCGGCATGGTACCGTTTTCCTTCCTTCTGGAGCAGATATAGTCCAGAAGCAGAAGCCCTGTCTCATTGGCGGAAAGGCGCTGATAGCCGCCTTTTCCATCCTTTACGGCAATTCCAACCCGGTCGCAGTCCGGATCCGTAGCCAAAAGGAGCTCCCCCTTCAGCCTTCCGGCTAGGGCAATCCCCAAGTCCATGGCCTGTGGCACCTCCGGATTGGGATAGGGACAGGTCGGAAAAGTTCCGTCCGGCTGCTCCTGCTCTTTCACCATATGGACATTGAAATATCCCATCTCCTTTAACACCCTCGTCACCGGCTCCAGGCCCGTTCCGTTTAAGGGGGTATAGACAATGGCCATATCCCGGCAGGCCTCTGTCTGCTCCGTGAGAAGAGACTGAGCCTTCACCGCCTCTATATAAGCAGTCACGGTGTCCTCCCCGATGACGGAAATGAGCTTTCCCTTCACCGCCTCCTCCAGCTCCATGCGCTTTACATCCCGGAACACATCCAGCCTTCCAATCCGCTCCGAGATTTCTCCTGCCGCCTGGCTGGTAATCTGGCAACCGTCGGCGCCGTAGACCTTGTATCCGTTATACCGGGCCGGATTGTGGGAGGAGGTAATCATAATTCCCAGACAGCAGGAAAGCCGCCGCACCGCAAAGGAAAGGCAGGGCGTAGGCATGAGCCTTGAAAAGATCTTCACCTCCACGCCATTTGCCGCCAGTACCTGTGCCGCTGTCTCCGCAAAAAGCCGGGATTTGATACGGGAATCATAGCTGATAGCCGCCCGCCGTTTTTCCTCAGGAAAATGGGCGCAGATATAATCAGCCGCTCCCTGGGTGGCCTGGGCCACCGTGTACAGATTCATCCGGTTGGTGCCCGCTCCGATGATCCCCCTGAGTCCCCCCGTTCCGAAGGACAGGCTCCGGTAGAAGGCATCCTCGATCTTCTCCGGTTTTCCCTCCATCTGCTTTAACTCCAGGGCTACATCCACATCCTCCGTGGCCTCCCGGCACCACCGGCTGTAAACCTCTTCCATTTCTGCGTACTGCATGCTGTATGTCTCCTTCTGTCCCTTTTAGGGCTGCTGGTACTTGATCTTGTCGTGGGCGCTGATCTCCTCCCCCAGCTGCACCTCAATCATCTGCAGGCGTGTATCCGCCTTCACCTTATGTCTGCAGCCTGCGGGGATCCGGATCACATCCCCCGAAGCCACCTGCCGCTTCTCTCCGTCCAGGGTCACTTGGCCGGAACCGGAAATCACCGTCCACACCTCGTCCCGGTGTTCATGGCTGTGATAGCTCATACTCCTGCCCGGCAGAATGGTCACCCGGATGGTCAGGCTGCATTTTTCCACATCAACGATGCAGAACTCACCCCAGGATTTCTCCGCAAAATGAACCTGGCGGTTGATGGCGTCCACATAGGGCTTCATAAAATCGGAGCGCTCCCTGGTGGAAACCAGGATTCCCTCCGGACTGGCAGCCACCACCGTGTCCTTTAAGCCCATGCAGAGAATAGGCACGCTGAGCTCGTTGACAATGTGGACATTCTCACATGTCTCATCGCAGCTTCCCTTGCCGTAGATCCGCTCATCCATCTGTCCTGTCAGGGCATTCCAGGTTCCCAGATCCTCCCAGCGTCCCTTAAACCGGAGCACTGCCAGATCCTTTTCTTTCTCCGCCACCGCGTAGTCGAAGCTGATCTTCACCGCATCCTCATACCGGTCAAAGAGGTCCTGATAATCGGCAAAATCCAGGATCTCATGGGCCTTCTTCATCAGGTATCCCAGCTTGAAGGCAAAAACGCCGCCGTTCCACAGGGCGCCCTGGCGGATATATTCCCTGGCCGTCTCCGTATCCGGTTTCTCCTTAAAGGTAAGCACCTGGTCCACCCGCTCTTTTCCCCTGGGGATAATATAGCCGTACTTCTCGCTGGGACAGTCGGGCTCAATGCCCATGAGGACCAGGCTGGCCCTCCCCTCTGCCGCCAGGCGCTCCAGTTCCTTCAACGCCTCAAAATAGCTCAAATCCACAAAAGGGTCCACCGGGCACACCACAACCGGCTCCTCCTCCCCCAGCTTCTTCACATCCCGCAGGTAAGCCGCCGCCAGGGCGATGGCCGGAAAGGTGTCCCTTCTGCAGGGCTCGATGCTGATGTCCACCCCGTCCCCCAGCTGGTTGCGGATGGAAGATACCTGGGCCTTGGCCGTGGCGATGGTGATATTGGAATCCGGGGCCACCTGGCGGATCTGGCGGTACACCCGCTCAATCATAGATTCCATCTGCCCCTGGTCATTCTTCAAAATTTTCACAAACTGCTTGGAGCGGATTTCATTGGAAAGAGGCCACAGCCTTTTTCCGGAGCCGCCGGAAAGCAAGATGATATTCATGACGTTTTTTCCTCCTGTCCTTCCAGTTTCTGCGCCTTTACCTGGGACTCCATGTCGTAAACGCCCACTGTATTTTTATTGGAAATCACCGTGATGCTGGTTACATCGTAGAGCCTGTGGTACACCACATGCTCGCCCTGCTCAAATCCGGTGCAGCTCATGCTCAGCAGGTACTCCCCTCCCTGAAGATTCATCTTCTGGGTAAATTCCACCACATAGGAATCCCCCGCCTTCACCGGACGGATGTCTGTTCCTTCATATAAGGTATTGGTGCCCGTCAGCTCCGTTCCCTTCTTATCTTTAATCGTATAGGTAAAAATAGGGGCTTCCAGAGAAGCGTGGAAACGGATGCACTCCCGGATGGTAAACATCTCTCCCTTTAACAGCAGATTGGTGACATTGCCTCTCTCGTCCAGCAGTCCCAGATCGTAGATCTCCGCCCGTCCATCCCCGTACTCTGTCCGGTCCGGATTGATGGCCAGCTTGTCCCGCATAAGAGTGCCGTCCCCGCCTTCCAGGTCCATTCCCCCGGAAAAATCCGACAGTTCCACCTGGCTCTCCTCTCCGGAAACCCCATTTTCCTTCTGCTCCGTTTTCCCGGCGTGTCCCTGCTTTCTCTCCTCTGCCAGCCGCAGCTCCTCCTTCAAGGCGTCCAGCTTGCCCGCCAGGATCTTCTTGTACATATCCACAATAGGACCGGGCTTGCCCTCCGCGATAAACTCTCCCTTATTCAAAAGCACTACCCGGTCGCAGTATTTGATGATGCTGCCCATATCGTGGGTCACCATCAGGATGGTGGTACCGCTCTTTCGGATCTCCTCCATCCGCCGGTAGCACTTGGACTGGAAAAATACATCTCCCACGGAGAGGGCCTCGTCCACGATCAAGATCTCCGGCTCCACATTGATGGCCAGGGCAAAGGCCAGGCGGACAAACATACCGCTTGAGTAGGTCTTCACCGGCTGATACACAAAATCTCCGATCTCCGCAAAGTCCAGGATTTCCTGCAGCTTGGCATCCATCTCCTTTCTGGTGTAGCCCATCATGGTGCCATTCATGTAAATGTTCTCAATGCCGGTGTAGTCCATATTAAAACCCGCCCCCAGCTCCAGAAGGGCGGAAATCTTTCCGTCTACCTCCACCTTGCCTGTGGTGGGGGTCAGAACTCCGGTAATGATCTTTAAAATAGTGGATTTTCCGGAGCCATTGGTCCCGATGATCCCCACGGTCTCCCCCTTTTTCACCTGAAAGGAAAGGCCGTTCAATGCGTAAAAATCTCTGTGATAATTTTTATGGGTAATGCTGACAGTCTCCTTTAAGCGGTCGATGGGCTTTTCATACAGCCGGTAGACCTTCGTCACATCCTCCACCCGGATTGCCAGACTCTGTTCCTCTTTATTTCCAGACATGCTTCATTCTTCCTCGTTTTTCATTAATCGCAGATTCACCCACTTTAGGCATAAGTATAGCATAGAACCCGAAAATTTAATACCACTTTTAAAAAATGTTAAGATTTCGGCCTCCTTGCCTTTTGGGAACTTTTGTGCTATATCAATTATGGTGACTTGGTCACAGATGCGGCCGTTAAAATATAGTATAGTAGAGCCATCGATACGAAATACTAAAAGAATCACATAGAAAGATACGGAGGAATGAATTATGGCATTAGAACATCTGACAAGCAGCAATTTCAACGAGAAGATCAAAGCGTCCGGCGTTGTGGTAGTAGACTTCTTCGCAACCTGGTGCGGACCCTGCAAGATGCTGGCTCCCGTTTTGGAGCAGGCAGCAGACCAGATGAAGGACGTATCCTTTTATAAGGTAGACATTGACGAGGAGCAGGAGCTGACCAACCAGTTCAAGATCATGTCCGTTCCCACCCTTCTGTTCTTCAAGGATGGAAACCTGGTTGTCCAGAACAGCGGTCTGATCCGCATGTCTGAGCTGGAGCAGCTGATCGCAAAGGCCCGCGGATAACGCGATATTTTCTTTAAATACGAAGTTTTAAGCATGAAAACGCCGGAACAGCTTCCACAAGTTGTCCCGGCGCTCTTTCTGTTCTTGTTCCTGTTTAGTAGTGCAGCAGCACAAGTCCTGCCCCGATGGCCCCGTTTAAGGCCGCCAGAAACACCACATCGTACCAGTGTACCCTGGTGATATAATAATAGGTCCGTTTTCCATCCCCGTCGAATCCCTTGGATTCCATCGCCATAGCGATGCTCTCCGACCAGCGCAGGCAGTTGACCATAGCCGCAAAGAGCGGTTTGGTGGAAAAAAGCCCCGTTTTCATGCCCCGGACAGAAAAAGCCAGTTTGGCATTGCGGTACTCCTCCCCGATGTGGGGCATCAGGTGAAAAGCCGCCAGAATTCCATAGGCGAACTTGGGCTTCAGCCCGCACTGATGCATCAGGCTCTGGATAAACAGCTCCCCGTCGGTGGTCAGGGAAAAGAGAATCCCCAGCATGGCAAAGGCCATGACGCGGGTGGAAAGCTGCATGGCGTTGTACACCGACAGGCTGGAGTTCATGGCTACCTGGAAATTTTCAGATCCGGCCACGCTTCCCCCGGTACCGCTGGAGTGAAGCAGACCTGTCATAAACAGGCTGGCAGCGGCAATGAAGGCAGGGATCAGAATCTTTCCCATGGTGGAAAGCCTGGCCCTGGAGAAAAACAGGAGCAGCACCAGACACAAACCGCAGACTGCCAGATTCAGGGTGACCAGGTAGGAAAAAGCCAGGATCAAACCCGCGATCAAAATGGCCACCGCCTTTAAAAATGGATTCAGTCCGTTCATAAAACGTGCATCAATTCTCTGCTCCATTTTGCCCTCCTTTCTCCTGCTCATCGCTTGAAACCCGAACCAGCTTCCGGTCCTTCACTTCATAAATCACGCTGCTGACCGCATGGGCAAGGGCACGGTCATGGGTCGCCATCAGCACCGTAAGCCCATCTCTTCTGACCTTTTCCTGAAGCTCCTCCATAATTGCCATGGTGGACCGGTAATCCTGACCATAAGTAGGCTCATCCAGCAGCAAAAATTCCTGATTTCCTGCCAGGGACGCCAGCACGGCAAGGCGCCTCTGCTGTCCCTGGCTGAGCATATAAGGGGAATATTTCCGGTATTGTCCCAGCCCATAGCTCCTGAGCTGTTCCTCCACCTGCTCCTTTTGCTCTTTTTCATCTTTCTGAGGCTGCCAGCGGCGGTAACTCTCCTCTACTTCCTGATACACATTCTGAGTAATAAACTGATTTCCCGGATTCTGAAATACAATTCCCATATGAAGGAACCGTTCCTTGGGCCGGACAGAAGAAATTTCCTTCAGCCCTCCGCCAAAATCCGCCTTGATCGAACCTCCGTAGGCCCCTTTCCCCAAAAGCGTGTAAAATAAAGTGGTTTTTCCACATCCGGACGGTCCCAGCAGGGCAGTGATCCTCCCCTTCGGGATCACTGCACACGCTTCATCCAGCAATCCCTTTACCGAGGCCTTTTCCAGTACCAGAGCCGGCACCTCCGCTCCTTCCTCCTGCACCTTTTGTTCATAACGGCCCGGATAATAAAGTCCCTCCCGGTCGAATAGGGAGCGATGGCTTTCAAAATTTTCCCGGTTAATTCCCCTCTCCAGTATCTTGCCGCCCTTTCCCATCACGATGATCTCATCCGCCGCCGGCAGCCAGTAATCCAGGCGGTGGTCAATGGCTGCTACCGTAAGCCCTTGCTCCCGGTTCTGACGCACGATCCACTGAACAATTTCCCTTGCACCATCCTCATCAATGTTGGCAAAGGGTTCATCCATCAATATGGCTTTTGAACCCAGCAGAAAAAGGCAAGTCAAAGCAGCCTTCTGCTTTTCCCCTCCGGACAGCGTATAGAGCTTCCGGTCCAGAAAAGGCGTCATATCCATTTTTCCGGCCCACCGCTCCACTTCTTCATCCATCTTTTCTACCGGCACACAGATATTTTCCAGGCAGAAACGCAGCTCCTTGCGAAGCGTATCCATACAGAACTGCAGATCCGGATTCTGAAACATCATGGACAGATAACGGCTCCTGGCCGCCGGACTCATCTCTCCTGCCGGCTGGCCGAACAGGCGGACCTGGCCCGAGGACAAGATCCCTCCGTTCTCCGGGTACAAGCCGTCAGCTACTGCCGCCATAGTGCTCTTGCCGCAGCCGCTGTTTCCCGCGATCACGGTTATTTTCCCCTGCGGGATCCGAATGCTGGCATCCTCCAGCACATTGTGCTTCCCGTGCTCAAAATACCGGAAGGTCACATGCTCCAGCTCTATGGCCGGAACAGATGTAGGAATTTGATCCATCTTGCTCTCCTGCCTTTTAGTCCTCGTCAAAATTGTCGTACTGCTGTCCAATTGCATAGCCCTTCAGAACTCCGGCTTTTGCCAGTCCATCCGCCAGCTTCTTGGTAATCACCCCGCAGAACAGCAGAGAGCTCAGCAGACGGATCACCAGCATAACCACGACCAGCCACAAATCCAGCTTATAGTAAGCGGATGTGTATATATTCCAGATAAAGCTGATGATCGTCGTTGTGGTGGAGGAGATCAGGACCGTCTTCATATCGTACTTTTTATACCCGCCGATGGCAAATCCAATCTCCGTTCCGATCCCCTGAAAGAATCCGGTCAGAAATACTCTGGGGCCAAACATATTTCCCATCAGTACCTCCAGCAGAGCAGCCAGCATCTCCGCCACCACACCGGTTCCAGGCTTGCGGATCACATACAGGGCAAACATGCCCGCCATAAACCAGATTCCATATATAGGCTCATAGCCGGCCGCTCCCATTCCGAACGGGGCAAGCGCCGTACACAGGGCAGTCCCCACATAAACCATTCCCAGATACAAAAAGGAGAACAGTACTCCCGCAATTCCTACCATCAAAATGTCCTTCAGTTTCCAGTCGAATTTCATAATCTTCCATTCCTTTCCAATTTCTTCTGTCTGTTTTTCCGTCTGCTTATTCCGCCGTGGGGCTGTTGACCGACAAGGTGATTTCCAGAATATAATGGCTCAGATTTGCCCCGCAGTAGGCAGTCGCCTTGTCAAAGTAGGCAAATAGGTCCTGCACATCTCCCTCCAGAATGGTGGCGTAATGGGAGGATTTTTCATATACGCCGCAGTCGATGGCCATGTTCACCACATCCGCAATATACTTCATATAATCCGGTACTCCCATTGGATAAAGGGCGATCTTGCAGGCTACCGGAAAATGGATATCTTTGATCTCCGGCTCGTTGAGCAGCACATCATCCTCCGCCAGAAAGCTCTCCGCATCCGTGTCGCCGGGACAGCCCTTGGAAACAGTGGCTTCCATGGTCATATGAACGCCCTCATGGTAGGCATGGACCATGCAGGCCTTTACCGCATCCAGCACATGCTCCCGCTTTCCCCGGTAGATGGTGGAAAGCTTGTCCGTGGTGGACCACACCTTGTCCGTATGTACTTTCTCAATGGCACCTAAAATCACATCCACGAAACGGTCCGTCATAGGGGAAAGAGAAAAGCGGCAGCCGGTAATCTCCTTCGTGGCCCCGCTGCAGCCGCAGGCGCAGGAACCGTAGGTTACATATGGTTTCTTTTCTTTTTCAGACATAAAAATAAGCCTCCTTTAAATTCCCGCGATTCTCGCAGCAAAAGAGGCTTTTCTTCGTCTTTCACTCCCTACGCCGGTGTGAACCGGATCAGGTTAACGGGTCCGGCTTAAAAGCCGTCTCAGCCGCTGTGCGACACCCCGGGAAAATTTCTATTTTAATTGGAACCAATTTACTTACGGTTCCTAATTATAGTACCATCTTCCAGAAAATGCAAGTTTTTTGTGGTCTCTGCGTACAAAAAAACCCCGGGAGAGCAAATGCTCCTCCAGGGCTTAATTTACGCTTGGACACCGGTTTTCCCGTCCGGGAAAACCTTATATGATGATGATCGATTCAGTCGAAATTACTCAAGGATGGAAACAACTCTTCCGGAACCAACGGTTCTGCCGCCCTCACGGATAGCGAAACGAAGTCCCTGCTCCATCGCTACGGGATGGATCAGCTCAACGGTCATCTCTACGTTGTCGCCGGGCATGCACATCTCAACGCCAGCAGGCAGCTCGCAAACGCCGGTAACGTCGGTTGTTCTGAAGTAGAACTGCGGACGATAGTTGTTGAAGAAAGGAGTATGACGGCCGCCCTCGTCCTTGGTCAGTACGTACACCTGAGCGGTGAACTTGTGATGGCAATGAACGGAGCCGGGCTTGCACAGACACTGTCCTCTCTCGATCTCGGTTCTCTGTACGCCACGCAGCAGAGCGCCGATGTTGTCACCAGCCTGAGCCTGATCCAGCAGCTTACGGAACATCTCGATACCGGTTACAACGGTCTTACGAACATCCTCGTGGATACCAACGATCTCAACCTCGTCGTTCAGGTTCAGAGTACCACGCTCAACTCTACCGGTAGCAACAGTACCACGGCCAGTGATGGTGAATACGTCCTCAACGGGCATCAGGAAAGGCTTATCGGTCTCACGAACAGGATCCGGGATATACTCGTCAACAGCCTCCATCAGCTCGATGATCTTGTCGCCCCAGGGTCCCATGGGATCTTCCAGAGCCTTCAGAGCAGAACCCTGAATGATAGGAGTATCATCGCCCGGGAACTCGTACTCGTTGAGCAGCTCACGGATCTCCATGTCAACCAGCTCTAAGAGCTCAGGATCGTCAACCATATCGCACTTGTTCATGAATACTACGATATAGGGAACGCCTACCTGACGAGCCAGCAGGATGTGCTCTCTGGTCTGAGCCATAACACCATCGGTAGCAGCAACAACCAGGATCGCGCCGTCCATCTGAGCAGCACCGGTGATCATGTTCTTAACGTAGTCAGCATGTCCGGGGCAGTCAACGTGAGCGTAGTGACGCTTGGGAGTCTCGTACTCAACGTGTGCGGTAGAGATGGTGATTCCACGCTCTCTCTCCTCGGGAGCCTTATCGATATTCTCAAATGCAACAGCCTCGCCAGTGCCGTATCTCTCATGCAGAGTCTTGGTGATAGCAGCTGTCAGAGTTGTTTTACCATGGTCAACGTGTCCAATGGTACCAATGTTACAATGGGGTTTCGTTCTTTCAAACTTAGCTTTAGCCATTTTATAACGTCCTCCTTAATTTGCGCCCTTATTTATTTCTGTCGGGCTATTATATTTAGTTTCAGGCTGTTTATCATTATATTCTATTTTCCTTTGATTTACAAGCCTTTTATCACTTATTTCTTAACGTCGGAAAGCACTTTCTCCTGTACGCTCTTGGGAACCGGCTCATAGCGGTCAAAGAACATGGAGTAGTTGCCGCGGCCCTGAGTTCTGGAACGAAGGTCAGTGGAATAACCAAACATCTCAGAAAGAGGTACATAAGCCTTAACCATCTTTCCTCCGCCGATATCCTCCATACCTTCGATGCGGCCTCTGCGGGAGTTGATGTCGCCGATTACATCGCCCATGTATTCCTCGGGCATGGTAACCTCAACCTTCATGATGGGCTCCAGCAGAATGGGGTTGCCCTTCTTCATCGCATCCTTGAATGCCATGGAACCGGCAATGTGGAATGCCATCTCAGAAGAGTCTACCTCATGGTAGGAACCATCGTACACATCTGCGCATACGCCCAGTACGGGGAATCCGCCCAGCACACCAGTCTTGGCTGCTTCCTCAATACCCTCGCCAACTGCGGGGATGTATTCCTTCGGAATGGCGCCGCCCACAACAGAGGAGGTGAACTTGAAGGTCTCCTCGCCGTTGGGATCCATAGGTGTGAAGTGTACTTTACAGTGACCGTACTGTCCGCGTCCGCCGGACTGTCTCGCGTACTTGCTGTCCACGTCAACAGCCTTGGTAAAGGTCTCCTTGTAAGCAACCTGAGGAGCGCCTACGTTAGCCTCTACATTGAACTCACGCAGCAGACGGTCTACGATAATATCCAGATGCAGCTCGCCCATACCGGAGATAATGGTCTGGCCTGTCTCCTCGTCC